>JBQTIW010000361.1:0-4757 GCA_052387735.1 Gemmatimonadaceae bacterium | reverse complement strand
GCCGCACAGGCGCATAGGCGCATAGGCGCACAGGCGCACGGGCGCACAGGCGCACAGGCGCACAGGCGCCCCTACCTACCTCGCAGTACTCGCAGCTCTCTTCCTCCCTTCACCAGCGCTACGGTCTGCACCACGCCGCCGGGCCATCGTATCCAGAGCGAGTCGGCCTCGTCGGGAAGGGCGATGACGGTCACGGGGCTGTCCATCGACCAGTAGCCGCCGCCGGCACGGACCTCGCGAACCGGACCACGCTTTGCTCCGGTGATGATTCGAAGCTGGGTGCCGATGCCGAGCGGGTTGCCTGGGCCTCCATCCAGCCTCACGCGTAGACCGGGGCGTCCGGTGGTGTTCCGGAAGAGGCGCGTTTCGGCCCCGTTCTGCGCCAGCGCCAGGTCGAGACGTCCGTCACCGTTGTAGTCGGCGGTCGCCGCACCCCGCTGGTCTCCAAGAACCGAGACACCGGACGCCCGAACGCTCAGAGGGGCGAAGCCACCGGCTCCGTCTCCCATCAGGATCAATCCGGCGCCGGCGTCAAAGCGCATCGTCCCGATGTCGGTGGGAAAGAAGTTCTGGCTCAGAAAGAGATCTTCCCGCCCGTCGCCGTCGAAATCAGCCACCACCGGTGCACTCGCGGGCGCCAGTTGTGCGAGCGGCGGGAGGGGTCGCGCCTCGAAGCGTGGACCCCGGTTGAGAAAGAGCATGTGGTCGAACGTCGTGGCTCCAATGCGGATCGCCGAATCGGCCGCGACGCCCAGCACGGCATCGACGTCCGCCCTGGCATACTCGGCGTAGGAACCGATCCGCTCCCGTACGTCAGGCATGGCCACACCGAGTCGCGCGAGCGACTCGAGAGGCATCTCCTTGCCGGTCAGCGAATCGGACTGCGCAAACAGCAAGCCGACACCGGTCCCGAAGCGCCCAACCAGCAAGGCATACGGGCGCGTTTCGCTGGCGCGCCACGGAATGTTGCGACCCCAGCTGGTGGCCACGAGGTCGAGCGCGCCGTCTCCGTCAAAGTCGCCCGCGCTCACGCCCCTCCATCGGCTCGAGATGCCGGCGAGGCCCAGCGATGACGTCGCGTCACGCAGGCGGCCGCCTTCATTGAGCAACACGCGCAGGGGACCCCATTCGGTTGCCACCACCAGATCAGCGCGCCCATCGCCATTGAGGTCGGCAAAGGCTGCGGCGGTCACGAGCCCAAGCGCGGGCAAGAGCCCAGCAAGCGCCGAGTCCGGTGCAAACCGTCCGTTGGGGAACCCGCGAAGCAGCTTCGAGTGCGCCGGCAGGGGCCAGGCTCCCGGGACCACACGTGCGCCAACAAACAGGTCGGGGAGCCCATCACCATTCACATCGCCAAGGGCCATTGGCCCCATGCTCGCGGAATCGGCGGCAACGACTACGTCTGGTGTGCCAGGCCGACCCGCCCGCACGGGATACGACACGACCGCAGCCAACGCCGCCGCTTCGGCTGGGGACGTCGCCTCATAGTTCGACTGGGCCGCCAGCAGCGCGATGGCGCCGTCGTGCGACACCGGCAGCACGCTGCCCAGATCTCCCGCCGCCGGCGGTCCGTCGGCGCGCACGAACCCGCGCGGTGTGTTGCGCAGCAGCGAAATACCACCGGTTTTTCCGGCGCCCACCACCAGATCCTCACGCTCGTCGCCATCCACGTCGATCCACGTCACGCCGGGACCTGACTGCGAGAAGCGATTGGGCAGGAGGGGCTGGCGGCCGAAGTCGTCGAACATGGGCTCGGTGTGACGGTGCCCGCCCAGGAGCGGCGTCTCGTCGGCAAAAAGAGCGGGTACGCGCGTCAGCGGGTCAGCGGGGGAAGACGCGGGTGAGGTGGCTTCGTCGACCTCGTACAGTCGGTTGGCGCCGGCGCCATCGATGCGGGTGAGGCGGCCGTCACGCCACCGCACCTCCAGGGTCACGACCGAGTCCTTTCCGGTCGCGAAGGTGAGGAGAGGGTCGCTCGCTGAGAGATAGCTTCCTCCCGCCGACACTTCGCGCGACTGGGCCGGGAGCGACAGCGCGCGCACGGTGACCACCGCGCCGATGGCCTGCGTATTCGGTCGCCGTCCGACGAGCCTGACGGCGATGCGGGGGGCCGCCGACTCGTTGCGGTAGAGCGCGGGCGGCTGTCCCAGCCGAGTCACGACCGCATCCTGATCGCCGTCACCGTCGAGGTCGGCGAGGGCGATGCCGTGCGCAATCGCCGAATCGGTGCCGAAGCGCCAGGCACGGCTGTGGTCGGCGAAGGTGAGATCACCTGTGTTGCGCAGCGCGATGCTGGGCACCGCCAACCGCGGGAACTCTCCCTGTTCGCGATTCCAGGCCACGCGCGGAAAGGCGTTGCGAATGCGGTCGTAGGTGTCAGCATCGCGAACGTCCCAGCGGTGACCAACGGCCAGCAGCAGGTCCTCGAACCCGTCGAGGTCCACATCCACGAACGCCGAGCCCCAGGTCCAGTCGGTGGCGGCGACGCCGGCGAAGTCGCCCACCTGCGCCCAGGTTCCATCGCCGCGCGCGAGCTGCAGCGCATTGCGCATCCACTGCGCGCGATCGGCGGACTCACCGATGGTCTTGCGAAGGGGCGTATGCGTCGGGATCTGACGCTGCCGCGCCTCACGACCAGGGCTCAGCATGTCCGCGGTAAAGAAATCCACCGCTCCGTCGCGATTCACGTCGGCAAAATCCACCGACATGCACGTGTTGCTCGTGGCCCGGACGGCGAGCCGCGGCACGAGCTGAAAGCCACCCGTACGGTCGTTGAGCCAGAACTGATCCGGATCCTCGAAATCATTGCAGACGTAGAGGTCGGGTGCACCGTCGCCATTGACGTCGTAGAACCGCGCTGCCAGCGAGAAATAGTCCGGCGCTTCGCCTAACGGGGTACCGTCCTCGTCGCGCCATCGTGGCCCGGCCAGGGCCTGCGCCTCGAAGTGTCCCGTGCCGTCGTTGAGGTAGAACAGATCCCGCTCGGCCCGCTGTGATCGCACAATCCCGCCGAGATCCGGCCGGTCCTCGATCCGGAATTCCCGGGCCCACTCCGGCAGCACCTGATAGACGCCGTTGATCTTCTTCACGACCTGGTCGAAGGCACGTGCCTGGGGTGTGAAGGCGTCGAGCGCATTGCGGACCTTGTACGTCGCCACGTACAGATCCAGGTCGCCGTCGCCTTCCACATCGGCGAGCGTGAGGGTCGTGGCCGCAAAGCCGCTATCCAGTCCGCTCGCGGTGGTGACGTCGGAAAAGCGTCCGTTGCCGTCGTTCCGGAACAGGCAGAGCGGGCCGCCTAACGTGCCGACGATCAGGTCAGGATCGCGATCGCCGTCCACGTCGGCAAACGCGGCGCCGGTCGTGGCCCGACCCTCGAGGTCGATCCCGCTCGTGGTCGTGACGTCGGCAAACCGCATTCCCCCCTCGTTCCGGTACAGCGCCCCGGGACGTTCCACCGCCGCCAGAAAGAGATCCACCAGACCATCGCCATCCACGTCGGCCGCGGCGACACCCGCACCGATGATCAGGTTGCGATTGGCCAGTGCGTGCTCGTCGTCGACGATGTTGGCGTGCGTGATCCCGGACGTGCCGGCGCCGATCGGCGTGAACCCGTCGCGCCCCCGCGCCGGCACCCCCAACTGTCGCCAGCGATAGCCCGTTTCGTCGTGCCACGCGGTGTCGACTCGCTCAGCGCAGGCGGCGACGAACAGCGCCACCACGGCCCCACCCAGGAGCTGCACGCGGTTCACTCGCCGGGCCGCCGCGTCTTGAGCCGTTCGAGAACGCTCGTACCAATGCACATGCCCTGCCTGACGCCGTCCGTCACCGCCGGCACATAGTGCACGCCGGCGTACAGGCGGGAGACGGCGACCTCGTCGCGCGCCGCCGTGAAGTTCGCGAACGCCCGCGGTGGCTGGCCCACGTCCACCTGTGTCGAGTCGCTGAACGGCACGGTGTCACCGACCAGGGCAATGAGCACCTGCACCGCGGCCGCCGATTGCACCGAATGCCCGGAGGTGTACTCGGGAAACGGAGGCGTGGGAATGACGGTCGTGAACGATTTGTCGAATACGCGGTGCATGTAGGCGACGGGGCGCACGACCATCGACCGATACTTCTCCTTCCAGCACCCGATGAAGGCGTCGGCGATGGCGAGCGAGGTCAGCGCATACAGCTCCGCTGCGTCAGGCGCCGAAAGGCCGCGGCGGGCGATCATCTGGTTGACGACGCTGATCCAGTGAAACCCGGGCGTGCCCGTCGCCACGGGATTGTCCGCCCAGAAGAGCGCGATCTGCTTCTTCTCCGGCGTCAGCGCGGCCATGGAATCGGCGAAGGCGCGACCCATGTGCCAGAAATCCGAGCCCCGCGTTTCGGAGTATGACGGCGGCGCGGGAGGCCGGCACTCATCGCCATCGCGGATCGCGAACGCTCGGAGCTCTCCCCAATACGGCTCTGTCGGGCGCACCGGGTTGAACGTGGGCAGCGTTGTCCCGGCGGAGTTCTTTGGTCTGTTGGTGAACACAAAGCGCTCGCCGGCGCGCTCGAGGTCGACCGCCACACCCGGATTCGCCGGGGCAACGCGATCGCTCTCGCCAGAGAGCATCAACGGAACGAGCTGGTCCTGTGTGGTGGTGTTCGCCCACTGCTCCCTTTTGTCAGGTGGCTGCCAGGCGCGGTTGCGAGTCGCGAAGAAGCCGTCCGTGGACGCCCACTGGAGCAGCGCGGCGCCGAGTGCTCGCCCGTGGGCGAGCGAC
>JBQTIW010000360.1:0-7828 GCA_052387735.1 Gemmatimonadaceae bacterium | reverse complement strand
CCCGGGCGAGGCACCAGCCGAGACCGAGACCTAACGTGGGGCGTGTCCTCGCGGTCGTCAGCCAGAAGGGGGGAGTGGGGAAGACAACAACGTCGGTGAACCTGGCGGCTGCCTTCGCGCGCCGCGGGCTCAAGACCCTGATCATCGACGTGGATCCGCAGGGGGCCGTCCGCTTCGGCGTGGGCATGCGCCGCGGACATCCGACCTACGGCTTCGCGGACTATCTGAATGGGCTGCGTTCGCTTCGGGAGGTCATCCTCCCCACTGCCCTGCCCTGGCTGCGAGTGATCCTCGCCGGTTCGGTGAGCGATTCCACGGATCACACGTTCTACCAGCAGCTGATCGCCGAGACCAATGTGTTGCACGATCTCCTGCGCATCGCTCGCGAACGCTGCGACGTGGTCGTGGTCGATACTCCACCAGGGCTCGGCCCCATCGTCCACCGGGTCCTGGAGACGAGTCAGCACGTGATCGTGCCGCTGCAATGCGAGCCGCTGGCACTGCAGACAACTCCGCAGATTCTCCGGGGTATTCAGGAGGTCGTCGACTCCAACAAGGAGCTCACGCTCGACGGCATCCTTCTCACGATGTTTGAGCCGGGAAACGCATCATCCGAACGAGTCGCATCGTACGTGCAGTCGCATTTGCCGCGGAACATGATCTTCGACGTGCGGGTCCCGCGTACGGAGGCCGCGCTGGAGGCGTTTGCGGCAGGCCAGCCTGTGGTCCTCAGGACACCGGGAGATCCCGCCGCGCAGGCGTACATCAACCTCGCCACACTGCTGTCCGAACGGCTGAGATGAGGCGGGAGGGCTGGCGCAGAGGCGCATGGGCGCCCGGGGGCTCGGGCGTTCGACCAGGCGAGCGCGCAGGCGCGTCGGCGCACGGACGACCGCGGCCTGGCGAACGTTGGGCGTACGGCGTGTCGGCGTCGCTGCGGGCCGGCGCGCGCGCACTCACTCGCGTGGCGCTCGTGCTCGCAACGGCCGGGGCAGCCGCCTGCATCGACATCACGGTCGACTCCAGCGCCCTTGGCTCTCTCGAGTTTGTCCCGCTGCCCTATCCCTCCATCGACGCCGGCGACACGCTGCGCGATGCCAACGGGGTCGCGGTCAAGCTTCAGGCCAATGTGTTTCTGGCCGATGGATCCCTCGACACCAAACGCCCAGTCACGTTCCTCTCGCTCGACAGCTCCGTCACCATCTCGTCAGCGAACTTTCTCGTTGCGAAGCCTTTCAAGGCAGGCACCGTGACCGACAGCGCACGACTCGTCGCCACCGTCGGATCGTTGCAGAGCCAGCAGCGGCGCCTGACGGTGGTTCCGCGACCGGACTCGCTGGCCCGGGGCGTCACCGTAGAGCGCGACACGATCTTCTACAGTGCACCCGCGGCGGCCACGGATACATCCATGGCATTGCTGGTGCGGGTCCTGTCCAAGAGCGGCACACCACCGGTGGGGGTGCCGTTCTACATCGTCCGCTACCGCCTGTTCAATGCCGCGAATCAGCAGGTGCCGGCCACGGACACGACGCTGGCGTTCTTTCTGGTGGACGACCTCGGGCGTGTGGCAGCAGCGGACACCAGCGACGTCAGCGGCAATGCCTCACGACGCGTGCGCTTCCGAATCCGGCAGGGGCAGGCGCCGATCGATTCGATCCGGGTCCTTGCGCAAGTGCGCCGCGGCAGCAGAATCGTGCCGGGGGACTCGATCACGTGGGTGGTGAGGGTGCAACCGAAGGGCTAGGCGATGGGCGAGAGCGGGTCCGGCGCCCGACGAACTGGACCTGTTGCGTTGCCTGGTCGCGATCGCCACCGAATCGCCTATCACCTATCGCCTATGCACGCCCGCGGCCCTGAGCGTAAGACCTCACCCGGCACTCTGACCGACGTCTTCTTCGACGTCGTCAGACGATTCGACAAACCCGATGCCCTGCGGGTGCGGAAGCATGGGCAGTGGCACAACATCTCGCACCGCGAGATGGTCGAGCGGGTGAGGCGGCTGGCGTTAGGTCTCGAGTCCCTCGGCGTCGGGCGCGGTGATCGTGTAGCAATCATCTCGGAGAACCGTCCGGAGTGGGCGATCGCCGACTGGGCGTGCCTGATGCTTGGCGTGGTCGATGTCCCGATCTATCCCACGCTCCCGGCGGCACAGATCCCCTATCTGCTCACCGACTCCGGCGCCGTCGCGGTGTTCGTGTCCAACGCCGCACAGGCGGAGAAGCTGTCATCGGTCCGGGCGCAGGCGCCGGGCGTCAAGCACGTCATCGCGTTCGATGAAGCCGCGCGCCCATTCGCCGATCATCTGTTGTCGGACGTCGAGGCGCGCGGCGCCGCTGACGAGACGCCGGCGCGAGCAGCCGAGTACGAGGCAGCGGCGCGACGGGCGAAGCCGAGTGATCTGGCCACCATCATCTACACCTCCGGCACCACGGGAGCCCCTAAAGGAGTGATGCTAAGCCACGACAACTTCTACTCCAACATCAATGCCGACTGCGGCATCATCGAGATGGTGGGTGAAGATGTGGCCCTCTCCTTCCTCCCGCTGAGCCACATCTTCGAGCGCACTGGGGACTACTGGTTCTTCCTCACGGGCACGGCGATCGCCTATGTCGATTCGTTCGACCTCGTGCCGATCGCGATGGCGGAGGTGCGTCCCACGATCGCGATGTCGGTACCGCGCCTGTACGAAAAGATGTACGCCCGCGTGCTGGAGAACGCCCTGTCGTCGGGATCGGTCAAGAAGCGCATCTTCTTCTGGGCGCGCGCGGTGGCCGAGCGATTTGCCGACGCACGTCTGGCCGGCCGTCAACCGTCCGGCTTCCTGGCGATGCAGTACGCGCTGGCCCAGCGACTCGTCTTCTCCAAACTGCAGCAGCGGACGGGGGGTCGGCTCCGGTACTTTGTGTCCGGCGGCGCGCCACTGGCGCCGGAGATCAACAAGTTCTTCTATGCTGCCGGCCTCACGATCCTCGAGGGATACGGCCTGACGGAGACGTCACCCACCATCAGCGTGAACACGCCCGACGCCTTCCGCATCGGCACGGTCGGCAAGCCGGTCGAAGGCGTGGAGGTCAGCATCGCCGCGGACGGCGAAATCCTCACGCGCGGGCCGCACGTCATGCAGGGCTACTACAACAAACCCGACGCAACGCGCGAGGCAATCGACGCCGATGGCTGGTTCCACACCGGCGACGTGGGCGTGATCGAAGACGGCTTCCTCCGGATCACCGATCGCAAGAAGGACCTGATCGTCACCGCCGGAGGGAAGAACATCGCCCCGCAGCCGATCGAGAACATGGTCAAGACCAACAAGTACGTGAGCCAGGCGGTCATGATCGGAGACCGTCGCAAGTTCCCGGTCATTCTCGTCGTCCCAAACTTCGAGCAGCTGGAGAAGTGGGCGAAGATGAAGCAGCTGATCTGGACCGACCGGGCGCAGTTGCTGCAGATGCCGACGGTCCAGGCCAAGATGGACAAGGAAGTGCAGTCCAAACTCACGGGCCTGGCGCCGTTCGAGACGCCCAAGAAGGTCGCCCTCCTCGAACACGACTTCAGCGTTGAAACGGGCGAGCTCACGCCCACACTCAAGGTCAAGCGGCGGGTCATCGATACGCACTACAAGTCGATGATCGACGAGCTCTACGAGATGGAGGCGATCGGCGATAGGCGATAGCTGATCGCGTACCGCCTGCCGCTTCACCGGGCGGCGAGGTGTTCGTCGTGACCGCCGACGAGGGGGCGACGACCTTCCTGGCCGCGTTAGGCGCGACACCGGCGCGGCATGCGCAGCGCCTGACCGGCCCCCGGCCTAACGGCCGCGGTCGCGCAGCGCCGCCACCGCGGCTCGCACCACCAGGTCCTGAAACGTGAGCGTGCTGTCGCTGTTCCCGTTGAACGTCTGTGCCCAGATGGTGGAGTCGCGGTCGATGCGCACGAGGCGGAGCGTGGCCCGCAGCTGGGCCCGCTCGCGCTGCACCGTCCCTTCCAGCACGTGGGTCACGTTCAGCGCGGCCCGCAGGGCAGCCGGCGTGCGCGCACTGTCGCTCACAGCCAGCACCGACGACGGCGATACCACGCGCAGCCCGGACACTGTGGCCATGGCCGTCGTCAGCTCGGCGCTCAGCGCGTCGGCAACGGTCCGGGCCCGCGCGTCACCTCCAACGATGGCAAGCGGCACCACGGCGAGCGCCAGACCGTTCGCGGCCGGCGGCGATATCGGCGCCGATGCTGCTGGAGGATCGGGTGCCAGCCGCGATCGCACGAACTCGCCCAAGAGCACGAGGACGACGAGGCCCCCTCCCAGCATCGCGAACAGGCGCCACTCCCCGCGCTTCGACGCCGCCGGCGCGGCAAAGATCCCGCTGATCACATCGGGATCCTCGAGCGAGCGCAGGAGACTGGTCGACGACTCGGGTCGCTCGGACGGCTCCTTGGCGAGGCACTGCATCAGCAGGTCGTTGAGCGCCTTGGGCACATCGTAGCGACGCGCGCTGAGCGGTGTAGGCGCTTCGGTCATCTGCGCGGCCAGCAGCGTCTGCGGCGAGCGGCCATGAAAGGGCGGCGCGCCGGCAAGCATCTCGTATCCCAGGATGCCTAACGCGTAGAGGTCGGCGCGGTGATCGATGTTGGGATCGGCGGCTGCCTGCTCGGGCGCCATGTAGGCCGGCGTCCCCGGCGACATGCCCACGCCGGTCATGCTCGCGCCCGGATTCGTCGAGACCCCGTGGCGCGCAGCCGACAGGGCCTTGGCGACACCGAAATCGGTCACGACTGCGGCGCCGGCACCCGTGGACAGCAAGACGTTGTCGGGCTTGATGTCGCGGTGGATCACCCCCTTCGCATGCGCAAATGTCAGCGCGCGGCACACGTCTTTGAGGATGCTGACCGTTTCCCGGACGGAAAGCGGGCCGCGCCTGATCCGGGTGCGCAGCGACTCTCCATCGATGTAGGGCATCACGAAGTACGGCAGGCCGTTGACCTTCCCCGAGCTCAGGACCGGCACGATGTTCGGGTGCTGCAGCGACGCGGAGACCATGATCTCCCGCTCGAAGCGTTCGGCAGAAATGGCCGCGGTCACGCTCGCCGGCAGCAGCTTGATGACGACGCGCCGGTTGAGACGCACGTCCTTGGCGAGCACGACTTGTGCCATGCCACCGCCACTGAGCTCGCGCTCGACCGTGTACTCGCCTGCAAAGTGGGCCTGCAGCTGCGCGATGAAGTCCGCCACGCCGATCCGCAAAGTGGTCGCGGCAATATGGACGGCCGGCTTGGGATTGCGCAAAACGACGGAGGGCGGATGCCAGAGCGTGAGCATCGCGTCTCATCCCTCACGCCTGCCATTCGCGTGCAGGAACCCAGGGCTATCCTCGTTGAAGTTGTAAGAGTCCGGAACTCTGAACCTCCGTTTTTGCGCCGACCCATTGACGCTCGTCCCTGGCGAGCTCAGTGATGCCTGGGGGGACGGGCATCGCGGAGGGCGCCACCAGTCGTGCGCCGGTGCGCAGGGCGTCGACCAGGCTGCGAACCACCGCTGCACTCTGGTCCGGATCACCAACCATGGCGGCGCGCAGGGAGCCCGCAGCCATCGGAAGACGCTCGGCGATCCAGAGCGTCGAAACACCTGGTTCGAGCGCGGCACCGCTGGGATTCACGAGGAGCACCGCGTTCTGGCTGTTCGCTGCGAGGGCGGTTGCGAGCGCCGCGGCGCTGCCAACGAGCGCCACGAGGCCCCCCGGTTCGACGAGGTTGAGGAACGCGCGAGTGCGCAGGAGGTCGTCTTCGCTGACGGGACGCGAGGTGCGGGCTGGATTGGCGGGACGCGTACCGCCCACAAAGTCCGCCTCGCCGTTCTCGATGCGGTACTGCGCATGACAGATCGGACAGCCTAACGAGCCACGGGCGATGTAGCGGCCCCGGAACTCCTCCACCGCCGCGACGAGCCAGGTGTCCTCGTGGTCGTTCGGGCAGCGGAGGGCGTCGACGAGTTCGATGAACACGGGCGGGCGGGCAGGCGGGGTTGGCGGGGAGGCGGGGTGGCGGGGTGGCGGGGTTGGCGGGCAGGCCTATCGCCGTCGCTGTCACGCCCTCGCGAGCTGGACCTCATCCACATTCACGTGCGCGGGTCGTGTCACCGACCACAGCACGGCCTCGGCCACGTCTTCTGGGCGCAGCATCTGTTCTCGCGACGGGAACCCCGGGCGTGTCTCCGGTCGGATCGGATCCCACATGTCGGTATCGACCGGGCCAGGGGAGACCAGCGTCGCGCGCAGGCCGGTTCCGCGCAACTCGTGCCGCAGGACTTCGTGCACGGCGCGCGCGCCGAACTTCGACGCGGCGTATCCAGCATTCTCAGGGTAGGCCGCGTGGTCCGCGATGGAACCGATCGTCACCAGGTGACCGGACCCGCGCGCCCGCATCGGCGGTACCAGGTCATGCAGCAGCCGGTACGGGGCGAGGAGGTTGACGTCGATCATGCGCTCGACCTCGCCTAACGGGAGAGTGCCCACCCGCCCGAGGGCAAAGGCGCCGGCGTTGTTGACGACCACGTCGGGAAGCCCGGCCTCCGCACGAATCACCGCCACCGCGCGGGCGACCTCCGACTCGTTGGCAAGGTCGGCGGCCAGCGGCAGCGCACTGCCGGGCAGCGCCCGAGCCAGGTCGCCCAGACGCTGTGCGGCGCGGGCGAGAAGCACCAGGCGTGCGCCCGCGCCGGCCAGCGCATGCGCCACCGCAGCACCGATCCCGCGCGACGCGCCGGTGACGACTGCGATCCTCCCGGCCAGCGGCGGCGTCATCCTACCGCCCGTTTCCTCCATGGGCGAGACGGAGAAACTCGTCCCGCGTCTTGGCATCGTCACGGAAGGTGCCTAACAACGCCGAGGTGATCGTCTTGGAGTTCTGCTTCTCCACGCCGCGCATCATCATGCAGAGGTGGAACGCTTCGATCACGACGCCGACACCGGCCGGCTTGAGGATGTCCTGGACCGCCTCGGCGATCTGGGCACTGAGCCGCTCCTGCACCTGGAAGCGGCGGGCGAACATGTCCACGATACGCGGCAGCTTGGAGAGGCCGACGATGCGACCATCCGGGATATAGGCGATGTGTGCCTTCCCGAAGAAGGGCAGCAGGTGGTGCTCGCACATCGAGTAGAGCTCGATGTCACGGACCATCACCATGTGCTGGTGATCCTCGGCGAAGATCCCCTCTCCGACCACGTCCTCGACGTTCATGCGATAGCCCTGGGTCAGGAACTGCATCGTGTCGACGACCCGTTGCGGCGTGCGCTGGAGCCCCTCCCGCTCCGGGTCCTCGCCTAACAGCTCGAGCTGGCGGCGCACGAGGTTTTCGAACTCGAGACAGGCTTCACCGGCGAACTCGCCGGCGGCGGCATCACTGGGTCGTTTGACGTGCCAGGGCATCGACGGATCCGGCTCCTCAGGGTTCGCTTTCGCGCCCGTCGTAATCGACATAGTTGTTCTCAGTTTCCCAGAGACGAAGCCTCGTCAGGCGCGCGGGACGCAGCAGAGGTTCGATCACCCCCCAGAAGGCCACCACGATGTTCTCGGACGTGGGGTTGACGCCACGCATGAAGTCCACGTCGAGGTTCAGGTTCCGGTGGTCGACCTTGTCGATCACATCGCGCATGACCAGATCCCGAATCAGGCCGAGATCCATCACATATCCTGTCGGTTGGTCGATCGGGCCGGTGACGGAGACATCGAGCGTATAGTTGTGTCCGTGCCAGTTTGGATTGTTGCACTTCCCGAAGACGCGGCGGTTTTCTTCGTCGCTCAGAGCCGGGTTGTGAACCCGATGGGCGGCGTTGAA
>JBQTIW010000359.1:0-6935 GCA_052387735.1 Gemmatimonadaceae bacterium | reverse complement strand
ACCCGGCAGGTGCGGCGCGCGATTCGGCGCTCGCCCGTTTTGTCGCTGAGCGACCTGGCGGCCGCGCGCGCTTCGCGCAGCGGGTGGACGTCGGCCGCGATATCGCGCGGTCCGCGGTGGTGAACCTCGCCGATCCCGAAGGGAAGACACGCATCCGGATGATGGTGGACTCGTTGGGCAATCCGAGCCTCGAGTTTCTCGACGCGAACGGCGCAGTCACGTCGCGTCTCCCGCGATAGGGGAGAGTCAGATGCCCACCGGCCGCTTGCTCGTCGCCGTCACCGCGTTCGTCGCCGCGCCGACTGCGCTCACGCAGGCGGGATTTCGACCAGGGGGATCACTCGCAACGTGCGTCCGTCGCGCTTCGAGGTGACGTTCGAATCCACCACACACGCCGGCCCCTTGACGGGCGGCTCGTGGTTGTCGTGTTGAAGAACGCCCAACCGGAGCCGGGCTCACGATTTCTCCCCATGTCAATGCGTTGCATCAGAAGGCGGTGAAGCCGTCGTCCGCGCTCGCGTGAACAGCCACCGGCGCCTTGCGACCCGACGTGCGGCGGCTCAACGCGTTGTGTCGCACCGGCGGAGCGGCCATCAGCGCGCGCTCCTCACCGGTCCGGAACCACGCCACCAGCGTCTCCAGCTCCCGGGCCTGCTCGGCCAGCGTCGACGCCGTCGCGGATAACTCCTCGGTCTGCGCCGCGTTTTGCTGGGTGATCTGATCCATCTGGGTCACCGCGAGCCCGACTTGCTCGATGCCGACGCTCTGCTCGCGGCTGGCAGAGGTGATCTCACTCACGATGTCCGTCACGCGCTTCACGCTGGACACGATCTCGCCCAGTGTGGACCCCGACTGGTTCACGAGACCGGCGCCTAACGACACCTTCTGCGTGGATTCCTGGATCAGACCCTTGATCTCCCTCGCCGCGCTCGCCGAGCGTGCCGCGAGGCTTCGGACCTCGGCCGCGACGACGGCGAATCCACGACCCTGCGCCCCGGCGCGGGCGGCTTCGACCGCGGCGTTCAGCGCCAGCAGGTTCGTCTGAAATGCGATCTCGTCGATCGTCGTGATGATCTCGGCAATCTTCTTGGACGATCCGGAGATTTCCCCCATCGCGCCCACGGCGTCTCCCACCACGCGTCCGCCCTTCTCGGCCACGTCACGGGCGCCGCTGGCCAGGGCGTTCGCTTGCACGGCGCTTTCCGCGTTCTGCTTCACGGTCGCCGTCAGTTCCTCCATGCTTGCGGCCGTTTGTTCGAGGCTCGAGGCTTGTGTCTGGGCCGATCCGCTCAGTGCGTCGGCAACACCAGCCAGTTCTCTCGACGCGGTCGTCACATTGGTGGACGCCAGGCGGATGCCATCCATCGTGCCGCGCAACCGGTCCAACAGCTCGCCAAAGGCACGGGCGAGTGTACCGAGCTCGCCTTCGGCAACGGCTACTTCGCGCCGGCTCAGATCGCCCGTGGCCGCCGTCCGGACGAGCGACACCACGGCATCCAGCGGGCGGGTGATCTGCCTGGCGATGTAGAGCGAGAGCAACGCGAGCAGCAGGGGTGCGATCACGAGCGTGAGCCAGGTGACGCGCACCGCCGACGCCGCACGCTGCGTCGCCTCGAGCCGCGTGTTCTGCACGTGCGCTGTCAGCAGGTCGCTCACGGCGGTATTGCGGTCCTCGAGACTGGTGAACGCCTTTCCGAACTCCGGGTACATCGCCCGAGCCGCGGCGCGGTCCTCCTGCGCGCGAGCGACAATGCGCTCGGCTTCTTCGATGTAGCGAGCCAGCACCGGGCCAACCTCGGCCAGCGCCATCACGAGCGACGGATCGGACACGAGCGCCCGAGTGCTGTCCACGTCCTGGCGGAAGAGCGCCGCGTGCTCCTTCGCATCCTCCAACGCCGCCGCGGCGTCGCTATCGCTACCACCCAGCGCGGCAAGCACGTCGGCGCGCATGGCGTCGTGCATCATGTCCGCGTGCAGGAACTTGATGCCGGCCCGCGACCCGACGTCCATCCGTTCGGCCGCCGCGGCCAAGCCCTTTTCCGTAACCAGTGATGTGACACCCAGAGCCGTGATGCAGAGAACACCTGCGATCAGGAGCAACGTGAGGCGACCGCGAATTGACTTCCAGAAGGAGCGCATGGAGACGGAAGACGGGAGGGATCAGGTTGGCCGGAGCCGTACCGGCGCCTCCACCCAGTATCGGTGAGTGGTGGCACCGCATTGAGGGTTTGGGTCCACGCATCTGAACGGCCGCTCGGCGATTCTGACGGGTATGAGGTCGCGGCCCCGCATGCGGTTCTCATTCACGATTTCTCATGCGTGAGCTAGCGAGCGCGCGGGCGGGTTGGTTCCATCTCAGAATCAAGTCCGTGCGGCGCCAGAGCCGATACCGGGATGAAGGCCCCAACAGGGCCGTACACCCGTCCTCATGCACTGAGGGGCATTCAGTGAAAACCCTCCTGTTCCGGCTCGTCGCCACCGCTCTTCCCCTTGCCAGTGCTTCTGGGCAGAGATCCAGGGGCCCTGAACCCAGGTCCGACAGTCTGCTGGCGAGTACCGTGGTCGCAAACGCCACGAGAGCGCGAGGCGCCGCTGACTCGTCCAGCCGGAGCGCGGCCCCCGTCACCACTCCGCTGGCTGCCGACTCAATGGGGCTGCGACCATGGCTGACAAACCGGGGCGTGACGCTGAGCTTCGCCCTGATCAACGATGTCTCGCGGGTTATCGAGGGCGGCCAGCGACGCGGAGTCGCGGGCCGCTCGTTGCTCAGCGGGATCGTCGAGGCAGACCTCGAGCAGCTCGCGGGATGGAAGGGTGGGTCTGCATTGTTAGGCTACGCCGCACAGCGAGGCCCCAATGGCTCCGACCTTGCCGGCGATGTACAGGCCTTCTCGAACATCGATGCGGCGGCCTTCGGCCATGTGTACGAGGCGTGGCTTCAGCAGTCGGTCCGCGACGCGATACGACTCAAGATCGGTCGTGTGGATGCCAATACGGAGTTTGCCGTCGTGGACGCGGCGGGGAGCTTCATCAACGCGTCAGCCGGATTCAGTCCGACGATCACTGGCCTTCCCACGTATCCCGATCCCAGACTCAGCATCAGTTTGTTTGTGAAGCCCGCGCGCTGGCTCGACATTGCTGGAGGCCTCTTCCAGGGGACGTTGGACGACGTCGACGGCGTCGACGGCGTGATCCGTGACAAGTTCCTGATCGGACAGGCGACGGTCTCGTGGTCCAACGGGTACACCCACGTCGGGCGCTGGCATCATACCGGCAACGCGATGCGGTTCGATGGTGACCTCCAGTCCAAGCTCGGCGACTGGTACGCAGCCGCGGAGCACCGCCTGTCGGGTAACGCGGCGTCCGATGAATCTCCGGCGTCAGGTCTTCGTGCCTTTGTCAAGTACGGCCACGCACCGGGTGCGGTCGCAGTGTTCGAACAACACGTCATGGGCGGGCTGGTGTTCGACGGAGGCCTGCGTCGGGGCTCCGACCATCAGGCCGGACTTTCGTTGACGCACGTCGATCTGAGTGATGCCGTTGGCGCTGCCTTTACGGCTAACGAGACCGCGATCGAGCTGTTCTACAAGCTGCCCGTTCTGGGCGCGATGGCGTTACGCCCCGATCTCCAGTACATCGTCCACCCGTCAGGAGATCGCAGCGTCCGCAATGCGCTCGCTGCAACGCTGCGAATCGACGTAGCGTACTGACGCTCACGGCAGTCGATCGACGACAGCTATCCCAGTCTATCGAGGCCCGGGATTGAGTCGAAGCCGGTGTCGAAGGTCAGAATGCGCTCAACGTCGTGCCGCTGCATGACCGCCGCGTGTATCGCGTCGCGAGCGGACAAACGCGTGGCGCCCAGCAGAAGAGTCTTGGCCCGCTCGAGATCCACTCGGCGACGGTCATCCGGTGCCGCTTGGCGACGCGGCGAATCTCCGCGATCTCGTCATCCTCGAGCAGGACTTGAAGGCGAGTGGTCATCATGTGAGTATATGCTACTCATCATGATGAGTCACTGTGTGAGTCCAGTATCTAGGAACGCAAGAAATGGCGCCGTTATCTCATGGCATCGCCGCCGTCCAGGCGGCGGGGTGCGGAAACTCGTGAGAGGAGAGATCGGCCTGCCCTACTCGAAGCGAACGAAAAAGGTGCTACGTCACTCACGCGATGTGGCCGAAGTCGCGGCGCGAGCGCGTGCAGCTGGACGTGTGCAGCATTGAGCACACGGCTCCCCGCCCTCGTGTCCTGACGTTTCTTGTGGTCGTCGCCGCCCCGGCATCCGATTCGACGGCTTCGGCTACTCGCGCCCGTGGCTGCCATGGATCCAAGAAGTCGAGATCGCCGGTCAACTCAATGGCCGGAATTGTAACAAACGTGGTCTGAGACTTTCCTTCGGACAGTCCTGCGACGCTTTAGATAGTAGAGGCCCACGTCAGCAGCGCGCGAGTGGCACCGACGGCACCGGTGCCACCAGGCCAGGGTCGAGACGTTCCCGCGACGTCCCGCATCGCCCGGACGATGCCGATACACGACCCACCGAGACCGATGCACGACTGACCAGGACCGATGCACGACCGACCAGGACCGCTGCACGACTTCTCGACGCCTTTCCCTGAGCCATCGGCGGCTTTCCGGCGCCGACTGACGACGATCACCGGATGCAACACGGCGCGACGCAACTTCACGATCGCGTTCCCGAGGAGAACGCCGGCGTGCCGCGACGGACAACTCCTTCGCAGCGACTGCACGACGCCGTGTCGCGCTGCACCGGGGGCTGAGGCGGACCGCACGACGCCGTGTCGGGACGTGACGATGACTCGATCGCCCGCGACGACACCGATCCGGAACATCAACACGCCGGCGACGCGCTGAACGCTCTCGATCCGCCGCGAGACGATCGCGAGTCCGCACGTCAACACGCCGTGCTCGTCCGGCAACACGCCGTGCTCGTGAGGCAACACGCCGTGCACGACCCGCACATCGCTTCGCCGGCGCCAGACGCCGCCGCGCCGCTGATCGAAGGTCCGGTGCACGAACCGTCAATCGCTTTTCCGTGACCCGAACGCGCCGTGCACGGATTCGCAATCGATTTTCACGAAATCGCACACGCCAGCCTTCCACGAGGACGATGCCGATGCCCCACGCCCCACCCTGACCGCTATCGCCTACGAGTCAACACCACCCGCGCTTCACCTGTCATGAGCCGTCTCGTCCTCACGCTGACGACACATCCTATCGTGCACACCAATCACAAGCATCGTCTACCGATCATGCCAGTGCCCGTGCTCCGCTGACCACACCCTCCCCTCGGGCCGCCCGCGCCGGGTCGCGGCGAACAGGAGTGCCAGCACTATCAAGACCCCCGCAACCATTGCAAAGCGCGTTCCCAGCGCCCGTTGGCGCCGCTGCCGCTCCCTGGCCTCCTTCGACTCCTCTGCGCGCTGCCGGCGCTCCTCTCGCTTGTTCGTCATCGGCTCCTCCTACGCACGATGATACGGCGCGCCACGTAGAGCGCCAGCGAGAACTATAGTCGCATGCCGACGTCGGTCGCGCGCCGTCACGCGGCCGGCACGAGGGGACGGTCGAGGCGCACGAGCTGCTGCGACGCGACCGCACTGTCTTCCGGTTGGGCCCGGAACTATTCCACGCCGCGCTAGGGAGACGGTGGCTTGAGCTCCCACAACACGTTCACGATTCGCCATCGACCATTGATCTTCGCCACCTGCAGGTAGTCGATCCAGTCGGTCGCAACGATCTTCACCACTCCCGCACCTCGGTACACGTCGAGGATCGTCACGTCCTTCTGCCGCTTGTCGGGCGGCGTCGGGCGCGTGGCGCGCGCGGCAGTTCCCTGCACCAGCGCCATCGCGCTCTGGTGACCGAACCGGCTGACGCCGTTCGAGTCGGTCGTCACGATGCGCTTGGCGAGATCCGGGTGAAGCGCGCGCTCCATGCGCTTGGCGTCACCGTCGTACCAGCCCTCGATGTAGTCGAGCGCGGTCTCGCGCATGGCGGCGGAATCGGCGCGGGTCGTTTGAGCCGGCGTCGCACTGGGCAGCACCGCAAACCAAACAGAAGAGCGAGGCGGCGGGCGGACATGGCAGTCGGCGAGACGAGAGAAAGGAGAACGGGGAATGGATGGCACTCGTACGGTGGGTAGGGCGCCACGGTCTCACAAGGGAAATCGTCCCATCGTACGGCGGAATCATCACGCCAGGATCCACGACGGATGTACGGTCCCCAGATTTCCTCAAACGCCGGACCTCACCAGCGAGGGGCCACGATGCCCGACGCGACGACGATGATTTCCCGACGCATCGAGCTGCTTGCGGCATTTGCCGTGTGGACGGTGCTCGGTCTCCTCGGCGCGGCGCAGACCGCGCTCTGGCTGACGCATCGCGGCATTCCCGTGGAGTGGGTCCCTCTCCTGCTCGACCGGCTCGCCGATTGGTACACGTGCGGCGTGTTCACGCCCCTGTTCTTCTGGCTCGTGCGACGGCTGCCATTTGATGGTGCGAGATGGCGAGGGGCGCTGCCGATCTACCTCGCGGTCACTGCGGGAGCGGTCGTGCTCAAGTATGCGATGTTCATCCCTCTCCGGCGGCCGATCTTGCCGGAGATGGGTGCGACGTTTCGCACGGCGCTGGCCGGCAACTTCATCTATGAGCTGATCATCTTCTGGGCGATCGTGGGCGTGATTCATGCGGTGGAGTTCTTTCGCCGCATGCGCGACCGCGAACGACACGCCCTGGCGCTCGAGGCGCAGCTCTCCAAGGCACAGCTGGAGGTCCTGCGCGGGCAATTGCAGCCGCACTTTCTCTTCAACACCCTCAACAGCATTGCATCGTTGATCCACACGGCACCGGCCAGGGCCGACGCGGTCGTGGTGCAGCTCGCCGACCTGCTGCGCGCTTCGCTCGACCCCGGCGGCG
>JBQTIW010000358.1:0-38410 GCA_052387735.1 Gemmatimonadaceae bacterium | reverse complement strand
TGCCCTGCAATGTGAACCTGGTCAACCACTCGTGCTCACGCCGGATCTTGTCGATCTGGTGGTAGTACTCGCCCAGTCCGTGGCCTTCGCGTGGGTAGAAGACCAGCTCCACCGTCTTGCCGCGGTCCTTGAGGTTCCGGAAGTACTCCATGGGCTGCCCGATCGGCACCCGCTCGTCGTTGCCGCCGTGCAGCATGAGCAGCGGGGTCGTGACCTTCGACGAGTATTGAATCGCGGACCGCGAACGGTAGAACTCGAGCGACTTGTTGTTCAGCGTGCCGTCCAGCTGTGGCATTCCGTCGTAGAAGGTGCCGATGTAGCCAGGGATATCCGTCGTGCCGTACATGCTCTCCATGTTGACGAGGCCCGCGCCCATCATTGCAGCCTTGAAGCGACCCGTCTGAGAAACCACCCACCCGGTCATGTAGCCGCCGTAGCTCCATCCCGTCACCGCGAGCCGCGTGGAATCGGCGAGCCCACGCCTGACGAGCTCGTCGACGCCGGTCATGATATCACGATAGTCGCCGCCGCCCCAGTCCTTGATATTGCCGCGCATGAACTTCTCGCCGTAGCCCGTGCTGCCGCGCGGGTTGGGATAGAGGACCAGCCATCCCTGACCGGCATAGAACTGTCCCGGCGAACCCCAGTTGGCCTTGAAGCCGTTGGTGTGCGCGCCCGTCGGGCCGCCGTGCACGTCGACCTTGAGGGGATAGCGTCGTCCCGACTGGTAGCCGACCGGCTTGAGGAGAATGCCTTCAACGGGCCATCCATCGGTGCTCTTCCACGTCACGACCTCGGACTCGCCTAACGCTACCTGCGCCAGCTGTGGGTTGACGGTGGTCAGCCTGCGGGGAGTGGTGAACGCGGCATCGGCGACGTACACATCGGCCGGCGACTTCGGCGAGTCCATGGCGAATGCCGCCGTCCGTTCGTCGCTGGAGTACGACGGCGCGCGCAGCATCATGTCCTTCGTCAGGCGCGTATACTGACCGCTCGCCACGTTGTATTCGAAGGCGGAGCTGTACACCCGATCCTGGATGCTCAGCCGGATGCGCGATCCGTCCTTCGACCATCGCATGCCGCCGACCGAATAGTCGAACTGCGGGCTGCTGGCGTTCTTTGCCGTCTTCGCCGCCACGTCGTACACGAACAGCTGCGTGTGTTTGAGCGACCGCGGGTACATCCCGTCGGCGTTAGGTTTCCACTCCTCGACGATCGCGCCGAAGGCGAGCCAGCGGCCGTCCGGCGACCAGGCCGGCGTCCCCTGGATGGTCGTAGCCGCCGGCGCCGCGATCTTCTCCGTCGCCTTGCTGGCGACGGTCACGATCCACCCCTCACGGCGCTCGTCACGGACCAGGGTGGTGGGCCGCGCCGCCAGCGCCAGGCGCGTGGCATCGGGCGACCACGCCGGTGTCCCGACCACGGTGAACTCTCCGCTCGTGATCTTCGAGGCCTGCTTCGAGGCGACCTCGATCACCCAGGCATGCGACATTCGCATGTCACCCTCGAACTGCTTGGGATCATCGCGACGACGCACCTTCGCATCCGCCTCACGAGTGAGAGAATCGGTCGTCAGATACACGATGGAGCGCGAATCGGGGGACCAGGCGTAGCCGCCCACGCCGTCCTTCGCCGTCGTGAGCTGCGAGGCCTCACCGCCATCGGCGTACATGAGCCAGATCTGCGCCCGTGGGCCTTCGTCGCCCGTGGCTGCGCCGCGCGCGGTGACGAACGAGATGAACTTGCCGTCCGGGGACCACTGCGGCGCTGATTCTCCTCGCTCGCCGAACGTGAGCTGCCGGTTGGCGCTTCCATCCGCATTCACGAGCCACACGTGCGAGCGCATGTCGTGCTTGTCGCCCTTGCTGGTGTCCTTCGCGGCCGGGTGCTCCCAGGCGCTGATCGTGTACAGCACGCGGGAGCCATCGGGCGAGATCTGCACCGCTCCCACGTTCTTCAATTCCATCACGTCGTCGATGGTCATCGGACGTTGCGCGCCGAGCGGGATGGCCAGGAGCGCGAAGGTCAGCGCACAGACACGCTGAGTTCGGAGGAGCGACATGGGAGAACCTCGGCAGAGGGACGGGCAGAATATACGGCGCGCGCCCCGGCAATCGGCAACTATAGTCGGTCGAGGGTCGTGGGTGGACCACCTGCTACCCACCACCCGCGACCCACTGTCCAGAGCCACCCTCCCCCGCCGCGACTGTTGCCCGCATCTTCCGGATACCACTGACCCCCCGACGCGGTATGCGAATCACCTCCCTCCTCGCTCTGCTCGCCCTGCTCCCCTGTCCGATCGCTGGGCAGCCCGGAGCGCCGTTCAGGTTGCCAGGAAAGACCAGCGCTCTGCTCATCGGGACCGACAACTACTCGGCGGCGCGCGAGTGGCCGCGGCTGTCCAGCCCCGTCCTGGACGCCACGACGATCGCGAAGTCGCTGGCCGGAGATTTCGCATTTGATACGACCGTTGTCAGAAACGCGTCAAAGGACGACATCATCCGGGCCATTGTGAGCCAGGGAAAACGCGCCGAGGGTGCGGAGGACTGGAATCTCGTGTTCATCGCGGCCCACGGCTTTTTCGATGACGAGAGAAGCCAGGGTTACCTCGTGTTCCGCGATTCCAAGCCAAGGTCAGACGACGTCTCTCGCAGCAGCTATCTCTCGTTGACGGAGCTGCGCGCCATCGTCGAAGGTTTCAAAGCGGGCCACGTGCTGCTCGTGATCGACGCGTGCTACGCGGGGACCATCGACCCAGACATCCGATTCGGCACGGATCGCGCGGAGCGCGCGGCGGGTGCGAGCCGCGCGGCGATGGAGTCCTCGTTACTGCGGCGGAGCCAGTATCGGTCACGCCTCTATCTCACGTCGGGCGGCAAGGAGTATGTCCCCGACGGCCGTCCGGGCGCGCACTCGCCATTTGCCGGCGCACTGCTGGGCGCCCTGCGCAAGGCGAACATCGAGGGTCAGGCCCTGACCTTCAGCCAGATCGTCGGCCGCATGGCCGAGAGCGCGATCGAGCCGCTCCCGAGGCATAACACCTTTAGGGGGCACGAGCCCGGCGGCGACTTCATTCTGCTGCCGCGCACGTTCGGCGCGTCAGCCACCACGGGAGGCGATCGACGCACGCCCGGCGTCGAGGTACCTGCTCGTGGTGGGTCGTCGAGCGAACGCTCGGCGGGCAACTCCACTCCGGCGCCGTTGGCCGGGAACCTCTCGCTCCTGGTGACGGTCGACGCCACGACGGAACCGCGGCTCACCCGCGATGTGTCGGCGGTGAGCGAAACGGTGTTGTTGCAGGTGCAGAACGCGTTCGCGCAGCGTGGCGTGACCCGGGTGCGGAAGGCGCTGGGGGGACAGTCCGGAGCCGCCATTCACGATTCGATCTGCAGCACCGGACGAGACACGAGGCCCGCGTGTGTCGAGATCACGGTCCACATCTCACAGACGGTGGCAAACAATCTGCAAACGGTGACCGCGACGCTCGGCGCGAAGTGGCTGCGCTCACAGCAGTTCATCGCGTCGCGGCCGGGGAAGGCGGGACCGTTCAACCTCAGCGTACCCGCGGATCGCGTGATCGAACGCGCGGTGGGAGCCGCGTTGGCCGAGTTTGTGGACGCTGTGCTGGCGGGGGCGAGAGCAGGGCAGTGACAACCGCTCCTGAGCGTTTTCGCGGGCGCTGGTCGGGCGCGCTGGTCCTGACCGTCATCGGCGTCGCGGCCGGATTCCCCGGTGCGTCGATCGCACAGGGTCGGTATCTCTACGTCGCCGACGTCTCGGGTGAATGGGTCGCGCTGTCGGGCCGGGATTCCACGCAACTCGACGTGCTTGCCCGCCTGCCTTCCTCGGCACGCATTCGCTATGTAGGGGCGGATCCGCGCGACGAGAGTGCGTCGCTCGTCCTGCGTGATCCGCGCACGCTGGCGCGCGCCACCGTTCGCTGCGGAGCTCGGGCGCGCTGCCAGGAGCCGGTCGACGTGGCCGCCTTGCGCTTCTCTCAGAACCACGCGGCGTCGCGGGCTCAGGCGGCCGGGCTCTACGCCAGGCTGGGGGATCAGGAGTCGCTCCGTCATCGCATCCGACTGGTCGGAGCGCGCAGTGAGGATCGTGATCTCGGCCTGCTGGTCCTCGCCGTCGACGACAGCGGGCTCGATCTGACCGGCCTGATCTCAGCTGCGCCACCGACGGCGGCGAACCTCATCGCGCGTTTCTGCGACCTGAACGAGACGGCGATTGAAGATGACTGTCTCACGTCACGCCGTCAGCGTCCGGCCGACTGCCTTCTCAGTCATCCCCGGTGCCGCGGCACCCTGCGCCCGGGCGCCTACCGGGTCGACCTGTTCGCTCGGGAGCGAGCGATGCTCGCGACCGTGCCGGTAGCCGCCGGCTTTGCCGTGCTTGTGAGCGCGGACCGGCGGATCGAGACCGTCACCCGGCGGGACGCCGCCCTCGGACCGCTCGTCGCGGTGCGGAGCGAGTTTACAGGCGAGGAATGGAGGGGCCTGGTCGCGGCAGTGGCCGTGGGGCTCGCCGGAGGTCGTCCCTGAATGGTGCCTAACCAGAACTCCGCAAGCGTCGCGGTTGTCCGGAGCCGACCGAATTGATGCTGCGCCAGGTGGTGCGGGCCGTCTTCTCTCGGCAGTTCCTCTGGCATTTGGCCTCCTGGAAGTTCTGGGTCTGGTTCGTCGCGATCAAGGCGCTTCTGCATTGGATCGAAGCGCATCCCGTGCTGCGCCGCGCCGACCTTGGCGGGTTTGATGTGGCGATGGCGGCTACGGCCAGCCGAACAGCGGAGCGCACCGTCGTCGTCGCAATCACGGCGGAGGACGTCGCACGCACCTTCGCCGGCCGGCGACCTGTGCCACCCGACTCCCTGCTGCGAGTGGTTGGAGCCATTGCGCGGCTGCGCCCCGCGGTCCTGGTGATCGACGTGTTCACCGAGGACTCGTCGTACGCGTCGCGCGCGATCCCCGGTGCGCTCGCGCGCATCGTGTGGGCGCAGAGCGCGGACACCACAACCGGTGATCTGATTCCCGTGCTCGGAGGGAGCGAGCAGCCCGCGCGCTCCGGATTCGCCGCGATGATGGCCGAAGATGATGGGCTCGTCCGCCGCGTCAGGCTGCGATTCGCCACCGCCGAGCCCGCGCTGGCGAGCGGCATCACGACACTTCCGCTCGCCGCTGTCCAGGCATGCCCCGACGTGTTGCGTCAGTGGTGTCGTCTGTCGTCTCGCATCCCGAGCGACACGGCGTCGGTCGCATTGCGTGGCTACCAGCGGGAGCCGGCGTTCTTCACGCTGGAAGACGTGCTGATCGCGTCGGCCGACACCGCGCGTGACTCTCCGCTACGCGATCGCATTGTTGTTCTCGGTTTCGCCGACGGCTCGGATCAGCTGGCCACACCCATGGGCATCCGTCCGGGCCCCCAGGTCGTCGCCGACGCGATCGAGACCCTCCTCGATCGCCGCGGGCTCATTCGACGCATGCCGCCACTGCTATCCTGGCCGATGGACATGCTCGCGGCGATCCTGGTGGCCGCGGTGCAATTCAGCCTCCACTCGCGGCCCCAGCTCGCAGCGCTGTGGACGCTGCTGAGCACGATCACGGCCTACTTTCTCTCCCGACTCCTCCTCATCTGGCCGGGGTACTGGGTCAGCATTGTGCCCGTGATGGCCGGGATGTGGGTCGAGCAGCTGCTCGAAGATGTGAAGGGGAGGCCCCATCCCAAGGGCCCCCCCGCCTGGATGGACTGGCTGCGAGGGCGCTTTTCGCGAGCCGTGCGGCCGCCGGGCGTGCCGCCGAAAGACGACCCGCCACCGTCGAGGCCTCGGCCGACGCGTACGAAGCAAAAGCGACGCTGAAAGGCGGCGCTGTCACGGGTCTCTGCGCCACTGCTTGCGAGTTACGGTGAGCCAGCCGTACTCTACGAAATCAGACCGCGTGGCCGAGGTGCCGTATGCGATTGTCCCGTAGCGTGATGTTGGTCTTCGCCATGGCCGCCAGCGTCTCCCAACGCACCGAGGCCCAGGGTTCGGAGATCAGCCTCGCCGTTCTTCCCATCGGCGTGCTGCCAACGGCGAGCCGGGGGTCGCGCGCGGCGCCCACGGTGGCCGAGGAAGTCGTGGCCATCGTGAGTCAGAGCGGCCTCTACACGGTGATCGATCGAAGCGCCGATCGCGCTATCGAGCAGGAACTGCGCAAGGCGGAGGGCTTCCGGAATTTCGACAGTCGCGTTCAACTCGAAACGACTGGTCGGCTCAACGCCAAGGTGCTGCTGATCGGGGTGATCGAAGAGGCGACGAGCGAGATGCGACGTCCGCCTCCGCGGTCGCGCGAACGACCGACGTACGAAGCGACGTTAGGTCTGCGCGTCAAGCTGGTGCGCACGGAGACTGGTGAGTTGATCAAGAGCGCCTTCTTCACCCTGCGCAACGGGACGCCGGCGTCGGAGGTCGTGAAGGACAACAGCGTCGGCCGGCTGATCCCCAAGGCCGTCCAGGAAGCGGTTGCCCGCCAGATCGACGAAAAGGTGTCGACCGAGGCGGCGCGACAGAACGTCGAGCTGCGCGCCCAGACTCCCGACGAGGCCATGCGGGCGGCGGTGCGCACGCTCCAGAAGCCGTTAGGCGAGTTCCTCAAGACGTCGCACGGTGCCGTTGTCGCCGCCAGCACAGGCAAGTAGCCTTCGCCGAAATCCTCTCAGGTCACTGCACATGTCGATCACGCGTCGCGACTTCGTCGCCACCAGCGCCACCGCCGCGGCGGGCCTGGCCGTCGGGAGCTCGCGTCTCCCGTCTCCCGTCTTCCGTCTCCCGTCTCCTCCGGTCGTCATCGCGTCGGCCAACGGCCTTCGCGGGGTGAAGGTCGCCTACGACAAGGTCATGGCCGGTGAGGATACGCTCGACGCCATCATCGCCGGGTGCAACCTCCAGGAGCTCGACCCGGCGGACCAGTCCGTCGGCCTGGGCGGCCTGCCTAACGCGGACGGCGTCGTCCAGCTCGATGCGTCCGTGATGCACGGCCCCACCCGTCGCGCCGGCGCGGTGGCCTGTCTGGAGGACATTGCCACACCCTCGCTGGTGGCCAAGGCCATCATGGACTACACCGACCACATCATGCTGGTCGGTCCCGATGCCAGAAAGTTCGCCATCAGCATGGGCTTCAAGACCCAGAATCTGCTCACGGAGAAGAGCCGACAGGACTGGCTCCGATGGAAAGCCCGGCTGAACGGCAACGACGCCTGGCTCGACCACGATGACGACGTACAGATCAAGTTCACGACAGGGACGATCAACATGAACGCGGTCAACGCGGCCGGCGACGTGTCGTCCTGCACGACGACGAGCGGGATGGCATGGAAGATCCCTGGACGCGTTGGCGACTCGCCGATCATCGGTGCGGGTCAGTACTGCGACAACACCGTCGGTGCCGCCGGGTCCACCGGACGCGGTGAAGCGTGCATCAAGGTGTGCGGCGCCTTCCTCGCCGTGGAGCAGATGCGCCTTGGCAAGTCACCCGAGCAGGCGCTGTTGCACGTGATCGAACGGGTCATCGCCATGACCGAGAAGCGACTGCTGAACGATCGCGGTCGGCCTTTCTTCGACCTCGACTTCTACGCTGTTCACAAAGACGGCCGTTTTGCCGGGGCCTCTGCGTTCGAAGGCGGCAGGTTCGCCGTGTGCGACTCGTCAGGCGCGCGTGTGGTGAGCTCGGTCTACCTGTACAAGCGGGAGGAGCGTCCACGCCGCACCTGAGAGCCCTGGTCGCGCCACCGCGAGCGCAGTGGACAAAGACGGAGCGGGATCAGGCGGTCGTCGCCACGGGGACGGTTCGGACCGGGGCTGCCGCGGGCGCCGACTCGGCCGTCACTGTTGCATCCAGGCGCAGGTCCTGGAGGGCGCTGGCCGCCTTCGCCGCGCTGCGTCCGAGCGAGTGTGACGCGGCGATCAGATCCTGGACGCGGGCCACGTGCGCTCCACCAGCTAGCCGTGTGTCGCGCGCAGCCTGGGCGAGTCCTCCCATGTCACCAGCCAGCTGCTCCAGGCGCGATGTCAAAGCCTCAAGAGTCGCGGCGGGGGCGTTCGTGGGCGCGTCGTCGCTGGACGCCTGGGCGCCCGACTGAAGCTCGGTCTGCAGCGTCGACATGCCAGCGCGGGAGCGTTCAATGGCATCCCGGGTGCTTCGGGCCAGCACAAGTGAATCGCGAGCCGACTCCTGCGCGACGCCGGCACGCGTCAGCAGGGCCTGGAGGAGGTTTTCCGTGCGGTCGGCGGCTTCGGAAGAACTCCTGGCAAGACGGCGGACCTCTGCGGCTACCACGCCGAAGCCGCTCCCTTGCTCACCCGCGCGAGCCGCTTCCATTGCCGCGTTGAGCGACAACAGCTTGGACTGACGCGCCATTTTTCGCACCAGGGCGACAAACTCCTGCACGTCCTCGACCGAGCGGCCGAGTCCCGCGAGTTCAGCGGACGCGGCGGTGAACCGAGTGGTCAGCTCATCCAGTCCCGACGCGGCGTCATCGAGATTGCCCCCCGCGGTTGCGGCGTACGTGGCCGCGCGCGTCGACACGTCGTCCGTATAGCGTAGCTGACCCTCGAGGCGGCCGATTCCCGACGAGAGACGCGCCAGATCGGAGTGCACTTCCCGGGCGCGTTCTGCCGCCACCGACGCCTGCTCCGCGACGTGCGCGCCCTGCTCGGCCGACCGCTGTGCCGCCACGTGAGCTGCCGAGCATTGTGTTCCGAGCTCTTCGGCGCGTTGTGCGGCCTCGCGAGCGGCCCCTCGCGCCGTGCCTAACGTGGAGCGGAATCGCACCAGGGCCTGGTGCAGTGCCGTGCCGACGATTCCGAGCGGACTTCCGTCCCGAGCCCGCTCCGGGTCCCGGCTGAGGTCACCCCGGGATGCCGCTTCCAGCGCGTCCGCCAGCGTCCGGGCGTCGTCTTCGATGTGGCTCGGCACGATCATACTGAGTACGGCAGCTGCCAGCACCAGGCCCGCACCCAGCGCCGCCACGGCCAGGGCGACGATGACCACCGGGCCGAGGTTCATCATCAGGCGGCTGGCGAACCAGGTCCCTCCAGCCAGCAGGAGTGCACCGCCGCCCCCGATCCACACGGCAAGCGTGGTGGCGCCTGCGAGTCGCGTCTCGGGCGTTTCTGAAGCTGATAACGGTCGCACGTGTCCTCCAGAGCTGGGCGGGTCGGGTGTGTCGATCCCGACGGATGACGACTTTCCGCCCCCGCACGGCACTGGACAAAGGCGAGCGAGGATCGGAGAGCGGGGGGACGAGGTGGAGGTATGGCTGGCGGTGCTAGATTGCTGCAAGCGAGCCGTCGCCACGGAGTTACCTCCGCGCAGCGCGGCTCGGCGCGTTCCTCCACCACAGTTCGTCATGACACCCCCCAACGAGTCCATGACCACTCCTCCGGTCGGGGCCGCAGAAACCGGCTACGATCCCGCGGCGGTCGAGGCCAAATGGCAGACCCGCTGGCGCGAACACGGAACGAATCACACCGACCTCGAGTCGGGCGATCGGCCGTTCTACGCGCTGATGATGTTCCCGTACCCATCGGCAGAGGGACTGCACGTCGGCAACCTCTTTGCCTTCACCGGCAACGACATCTACGCACGATTTCAGCGGCTGCAGGGCTACACGGTGTTCGAGCCGTTCGGCTATGACGCGTTCGGGATCCACTCTGAGAATTACGCGCTCAAGATGGGCGTGCATCCGATGCGGCTCATTCCGCAAAACATCGCCACGTTCGAGCGACAGGTGGAGCGTGCGGGGCTGATGGTGGACTGGCGGCACAAGGTCAATACCACGGATCCGTCCTACTACAAGTGGACGCAGTGGGTGTTTCTCCAGCTTCTCAAGCGTGGTCTGGCCTACAAGAAGAAGGCCGCAGTCAACTGGTGCCCGAGCGACAAGACCGTGCTGGCGAACGAGCAGGTGATCGGCGGAGCATGCGAACGGTGTGGCGCGATGGTCGAACAGCGGTTGCTCGAGCAGTGGTTCTTCCGCATCAGCGACTATGCGGAGCGGCTGCTCGGCAACCTGGAGACGCTCGACTGGTCGGAGACGACGAGGACCGCGCAGCGGAACTGGATCGGGCGGAGCGAGGGCGCGGAGATCACGTTCGCGACAGGAGACGGGACAGGGGAGGCGGGAGCATCGATCAGCGTCTTCACCACGCGCCCCGATACGGTCTTCGGCGCCACATACATGGTGCTGGCGCCGGAACATCCGCTCGTGGCGGTGTTGACAACCGATGCGCAGCGCGACGAGATCGAGGCGTATCGGGCAGCGGCGGCCAGGCAGGACCTCGTATCACGGAAGGTCAACAGGGAGAAATCCGGCGTCTTCACCGGCAGCTACGCCGTCAATCCGGCCACGGGGACGCACATCCCCATCTGGATCGCCGACTACGTGCTGATGGAGTACGGAACCGGCGCGATCATGGCGGTCCCCGGGCATGACGAGCGGGACTTCGAGTTCGCGACGGCGTTCGGACTGCCGATCGTGCGCGTGGTAGCCGGGGAAGGCGAACACCGGTCGACTCCATTGGCGGCGGCGTTCGTGGAGAACGAGCGCGGACACCTGGTGAACAGCGGGCAGTTCGACGAGTTGCCCGTCGTGCGTGCCAGGGCGGCGATCACGGCCTGGCTCGCGGAGAAGGGTGCGGGGAAGGCCGTGGTCAACTACCGATTGCACGACTGGTGCATCTCGCGACAGCGGTACTGGGGACCGCCGATTCCCGTCATCTATTGCGACGCATGCGGGCCGCAGCCGGTGCCGGAGGCGGATCTCCCGGTGGTGCTTCCCGACGTCGAGGACTATCGCCCCGACGACTCGGGGGTGTCCCCGCTGGCGCGTCACGCCGCGTGGTACCATGTGGATTGCCCCAAGTGCGGAAAGCCAGGACGACGGGAGACCGATGTCTCCGACACCTTTCTCGACAGTGGCTGGTATTTTCTCCGGTATCCGAGTACCACTCGCGCCGATGTCCCGTTCGACCATGGCCTGACGCAGCGGTGGCTTCCCGTCACGTCGTACATCGGCGGCAACGAGCATGCAGTGTTGCACCTGCTCTATTCGCGCTTCATCACGATGGTGCTGCATGACATGGGGCACATCGGTTTCGAGGAGCCGTTCAAGCGCTTCCGTGCCCACGGCCTGATCATCAAGGACGGCGCCAAGATGTCGAAGACCAAGGGGAACGTGGTCGTGCCCGATGCGTTCATCGACGACTGGGGCGCCGACTCCTTCCGCACCTACCTGATGTTCCTCGGTCCCTATGAGGATGGGGGAGATTTCCGGGATGCGGGGATCAGCGGAGTGCGCCGATTCCTCGATCGGCTGTGGCTGGCCGCCACCGAGGCGGGAACCGACGGCGTGCCTGACGAGTCGGTGATGCGCAAACTGCACCAGACGATCCGGAAGGTCGGGACCGACATTCCCCGGTTGAGCTACAACACGGCCATCGCGGCGATGATGGAGTACATGAACGTGCTGCGGAAGGGGGAGCGACGTCCGCACCGCGCCGAAGTGGTGCCGGTGGTGCAGCTCGTCGCCCCCTTCGCGCCGCACATCGCCGAAGAGTTGTGGGAGCGGTTCGGGCACACGAAGAGCGTGTTCGATTCCGGCTGGCCGGCGTACGACGAGGCGCTGGCGCGCGACGAGACGGTGCAGCTCGCGGTGCAGGTGAACGGCAAGCTGCGCGGCACGATCACCGTCGCGCGCGACATCACGCAGGATTCGGCTGTCGCGGCCGCCCTCGCCGAGCCCGGCGTCGCAAAGTTTGTCAGCGGCGCGCCGAAAAAGGTGATCTTCGTGGCGGGGAGGCTGCTGAACCTCGTTGTCTGAGTGGGTAGTGGGTAGTGGGTAGTAGGCGGCTGACGAAGGGCTCACGTTGTCTCGACTCGCGCGCGCCCTGCTTCCACGGCAGCCACTCCCCACTCCCCACTCCCAACCGCACTCAGCTCACCGTGAACGGATACACCATGCCGTGATCCAGGTGTGGCTTCCCATCCTTCGCATCGGGCACGAAGCAGATCATCATGTAGTTGCCGGGCACAAGAGACGCCTTCACGTAGGCGACCGCGCCCGGTCGCATGGAGGCGATGCCGCCCATCGCCTTCCCGGGTGCCGGGCCCTTGTACGTCGCCGCCCACTTTCCGAAGTCCTCCGGCGTCTTGCCCTCGTCCAGCTTGATGAGGAAGAACTCGTGCGGCTGCTGTGCGATGTTTTCGACTTTGAGCATGTGCTCGCCCGCGGTCAGTGCTGGTGTAATGTCCCATGCGTAGTCCTTCATCACGACGCTCACGTCGGAGACCGGCGCGGGCACGGCTGCGCCCGTGTTGGGAACCACGACCAGTGGACGGAGCATACCCTTCGCCATGTGCGGCACTTTGTCGGGCGTGTCGACGAAGCAGATCAGCGCGTAGTTGCCGGGCTGCAGATCCTGCGTCACCCACGACGTGTCGCCGGGCTCGGGCGGGTTTGGTCCACCCTCCTCCGTGATCCAGGGCGGCGGCGGGGTGCCGGGCTGCATCGTCTTGAGCGCCGCCGTGAGGTCGGCGAACGTCTTGCCGTCGCCCAGGCGAAGCAGCTGCGCGTGATGGATCTCCGGTCCCGCGTTCACCAGCTGCAACGTCGTCACGCCGGAGGGAATCGTGTCCGGTGCCTGGAAGGCGAAATCCATCGCGGTGATCGTCACTACGTTAGGCACAGCGGCAGCGGCCACGGCGGCACTGCTGTCGGCCGGCGGTGTTTCCGGTTTGGCACACGCGAGCGCGACGAGGCCAAACAGACCCATTCTGAGCTTCATGGTCAGGAGGTGAGGGGTGGTGCTGGGGTGAAGGCAGCTCCGCACGAACGCCGCCGGCCAGGATGTTACACCGCGCCACCGCCATGTGCATAGGTCAAATGAACTGAACTAGCGCCGTGGCACGAACCTTCGGCACATTCACGGTTCCTTTCCCCGTCTCGTGGCCGACGCTCGCACCCTGATCGTTCCTCATGCCGATGTCGCACGGGTCCTGCCGATGGCCGCGTGCATCGACCTCATGGCCGACGCCCTGATGGGTCTCGCTCGCGGCGAAGCCCTCCTGCCACTTCGCACCGTGCTTCGTCTGCACGCCGGCCGCGACGCCTTTGCGGCGATGCCTGCGGTCCTCGGCACCTCCATTGGCGCCAAAATCATCACCGTCTTTCCCGGTAACGCGGCCACGCCGTACGAATCGCACATCGGGGTCGTGCTGTACTTCGATGACGTGCACGGTCGCCTCCTCGCGATCATTGATGCCTCGTCGGTGACCGCGATCCGAACGGCCGCGGTCTCCGGACTCGCCACTCGCCTCCTGGCGCGCCCGGACGCCACCGATCTCGCCATTCTGGGCGCCGGCACACAGGCGATGACCCACCTCGAAGCCATGCTGTGCGTACGACCGATTGAACGGGTCATCGTTTGGAGCCGCAGTCGCGCGAGCGGAGGGCGCTTTGCCCAGGGGGCGTCGCGGTTTGGCGTACCCGTGAGCGTCGCCGCTACCGCGGAACAGGCCGTCCGCGGTGCGCAGATCGTCTGCACCACGACGGCCTCGCGAGAGCCGGTGCTCTGCGGCGAGTGGCTCTGGCCCGGCGCCCACGTCAATGCGGTGGGCGCCAGTCTCGCCGCGGCGCGCGAGCTCGACACCGAAGCCGTCGCGCGAGCCCGCCTTTACGTGGACCGCCGCGAATCCGCGATGGCCGAAGCCGGCGACTTCCTCATTCCGCGAGACGAGGGGGAGATCACCAACGATCACATCGTGGGCGAGCTTGGAGCCCTGCTCCTTGGGCGGATCCCCGGACGGGGCTCGCTCGATGAGATCACGCTGTTCAAGTCGTTAGGCCTGGCGATCGAGGACATCGCCTGCGCCCGATTCATCTATGAGCAGGCACGAGCGGCGGGCGCGGGAACGTGGGTGGAGCTCGGTGGACTGAAATGAGATCACCGCTGCCGACCCCGATTCCGCTGGCGGCGATCGAGCAGGCGCGGGGTCGGGTCTCGCGGCTGGCCCTCCGCACACCGCTGATCAGGCTGCACGTGGACGCCCCCGCCGAGCTGTATCTCAAGCTCGAATGCCTGCAGCCCATCGGCTCGTTCAAGATCCGCGGCGCGGGGAACGCGATGGCCCTGGCCGATCCCGCGCTGCTGTCCCACGGGGTCTGGACGGCGAGCGCCGGGAACATGGCCCAGGGGGTGGCCTGGTGTGCGCGGGAGCTCGGCATTCCGTGCACCGTCGCCGTTCCCGACCATGCTCCGGCGACCAAGATCCATGCGGTGGAGCGCTTGGGCGGACGCATCGTTCGGCTCCCGTTCAACGACTGGTGGCAGATTCTCGTCAGTCATCAGGCGCCGGGCTTCGATGGCCTGTTCATCCATCCCGTGTCGAATGCGGACGTGATCGCGGGGAACGGCACGATCGGCCTCGAGATCACCGAAGACCTGCCCGATGTGGATGCGGTCGTCGTCCCGTACGGCGGCGGAGGTTTGAGCTGTGGGATTGCATCCGCGTTAGGCGCGGTCAAGCCAGGGGTACCGGTCTTCGCGTCCGAGGTGGAGACCGCCGCACCGCTCGCCGCCTCTCTGGCCGCCGGCCAGCCGGTCACGGTGGACTATACCGCGAGCTTCGTGGACGGGATCGGCGGACGCAGCGTGCTCGCCGAGATGTGGCCGCTGGCATCCTCGCTGCTCGGCGGTTCTCTGGTGGTGAGCCTCGAAGCGATCGCGACATCGCTGCGTCTCCTGCTGGAGCGCGCGCACGTCGTCGCCGAGGGCGCGGGCGCATCTTCGGTTGCGGCGGCGTGCACCGGGGGCGCCGGACCCGGAAAGGTGGTGTGCGTCATATCGGGCGGGAACATCGATCTTTCCAAGGTGGCGACGATCATCGGTGGCGGTCTGCCGTGAGACGTGCCGCGCAGCGGTCGCGATGAGAAGAGCCCACACGGAGGAATCATGATGACACGCATACTGACCCACATCGGACTGCTGGCGGCTGTCTCCTGCGCACAGCGAACGCTCGGCGCCCAGGACACGACCTATCGATTCGACGCGGCACGAAGGGTGATCGATTCGCTGATGCGGCAACATGGCGTCCCCTCGATCGCTGTCGCCGTGGCCAAAGATGGTCGTATTGTCTGGGAAGAAGGCTTCGGATTCGCAAACAGGGAAAAGCAGATTCGAGCGACGCCGGCCAGCGCGTACTCCCTGGCATCGATCTCCAAGCCGTTCACGGCCACCGGACTGATGAAGCTCGTCGAGCGCAAGCGCGTCGACCTGGATCGACCGGTCAACGAGTACCTTGGCGCGGCCAAGCTGCGCGCGCATGAAGGACAGGCGTCAGCGGCCACTGTGCGTCACGTGCTGACACATACGGCAGGGCTGCCGCTGCACTATCAGTTCTTCTATGCCGACGGGGGCTATCGGCCGCCCACGACCGACGAGACGATCCGGCGGTTCGGCATCCTCGTCTACCGGCCGGGAAGTGGCTACCAGTACTCCAATCTGGGGTTCGGCCTGCTCGACTACGTCATCCGGCGTCAATCCGGCCTGAGCTACGGGGAGTACATGCGCCGCGAGGTGTTCGGACCGCTGGGCCTCACGCATACCAGTGTTGGTCCTCGCTCCGCCCTCAAAGAGGAAACGGCGGAACGCTACGGCGCGGACGGCAGGCCCGTACCGTACTACACGTTCGACCACCCCGGTGCGTCCGAGGTGTACTCCAGTGCCCACGATCTCGTGCGCTTCGGCATGTTCCATTTAGGCAACGGGCTCGCGGAACAGGAACAGATCCTCACGCGGCAGACTCGTGAGGCCATGCAGCGCGACGTGGCCGTGGAAGGCCCCGGGGCCACGCGAGGGCTCGGCTGGGGCATCCGGTCCGATGAGTTCGGGTGGCGGCGTGTCTCGCACTCCGGTGGCATGCCCGGCGTGAGCACCGCCCTCAACCTCTATCCTGCGGCGAACGTCGCCATCGTCGTCCTGCTCAACAAGTCGGTGCCGCAGGTGACCGGCCGGATCGCGCAAGAGATCGCGGCGGCGATCCTTCCCGGCTACGAGGGGCGCTTGCGCGAAGCGCTGGCGAGGCCGAGCGCATCACCGTCATCACCGGACTGGACGACCTTCATCGGTCGCTGGCGCGGCTACGTGCGCTCGTACCGCGACTCGGTGGCGGTGCAGTTTACCGTGGACTCCAGCGGACCCCGCGATCTTCGGGTGGGCGCCGAGACCGCCGAGCGTCCCGTGAGCGCCAATTGGAGCAACGGCCTGTTGACCGTGGTGACACGCGCGTCGCTCACGGCGCCCGACATTGCCCGTCATCCGCACGTCCTCGGGTTCACGCTCCGCCTCCGTGGCGACACGCTATCGGGCTACGCCGCGGCGACGACCAACGCGCCGCCGGCGTCTCGCGTGTACTACGCGCTCTCCTCGTACGCTCGCGTGACCCGCGTCCGGGAACGGGGCGCCGCGGCACTGCCTCCCGGCCTGGGCAGGGCCTCCGGAGACGGGGCCCGCACCAGAGTCGTGATGCTGGGGACGGGCACGCCTAACGCGGATCCCGATCGCTCCGGACCGGCCGTCGCCGTCGTGGTCCACGACCGCGCGTATCTGGTCGATGCGGGACCGGGCGTCGTGCGGCGGGCGGCCGCCGCCCAGCGCGCGGGTGTTGGCGCCCTGGCAGCCAATCGACTCGAGCGGGTGTTCCTCACGCACCTCCATTCCGACCATACGCTTGGCCTGCCCGATCTCCTTCTCTCCCCGTGGGTGCTGGAACGCACAGTGCCGCTACGGATCTTTGGCCCACCGGGCACCGAGAAGATGATGTCGCACATCTCGGCGGCATGGACTGAGGACATCCGCAATCGCATCGACGGGCTGGAGCCGGCGAACGAGACGGGCTATCGCACGCAGGTGGAGATCGTGGAGCCTGGTGTGGTCTACCGCGACGAGCTCGTCACGGTGCGGGCCTTCAGTGTTCCCCACGGCGACTGGCAGCGGGCCTACGGCTATCGCTTCGAGACACCCGACCGGGTCGTCGTGATCTCCGGCGACGCACAACCGAGTGAAGCCACGGCGGACGCCTGCAATGGCTGTGACATCCTGGTCCATGAGGTGTACAGCGCCGAGCGCTTCGTCACGCGCCCGCCGGAGTGGCAGCGCTATCACGCCCGTGCGCATACATCGACTCGTGAGCTGGCCGCGCTGGCCCAGAAGGCGAGGCCAGGGATGCTGCTGCTGTACCATCAATTGTACTGGGGGAGCTCGGATGCGGACCTGCTGCGTGAGGTTCGCGCGGCCGGTTACACTGGACGGCTGGCGTCGGCACGCGATCTTGGTGTCTACTGAGCTCCCCCCAATATGTCGCCAATGGTCCGGAACATCGTCGCGGTGGTCGTAGGAGTCATCGTTGGCTTCGTTGTCATCATGGCCGCGCAGTACATCAACAGCCTGTTCTTCCCGCCGCCGCCCGGAACAGACCTGAGCGATCCGAACGCGATGGCGGCGATGCTGCGCCAGATGTCCACGGGCGCCTTCGTGGGGCTGGTGCTTGGCTACCTGCTCGGACCAACTGCGGGTTGCTATGCGGCCGTGCGTCTGGCCGGCGACAGGCCATTCGCCACGGCGCGCCTGGTGGCGCTGGTATTCATCATCGGCGGCATCTTCAACTTCCGAGCGTATCCGCACCCCACGTGGGTGGTGGTGGCCTCGTTCCTCGCTTTTGCCGCCGCACCGTTCCTCGCGATCAAACGGGCCGGGAAGACCACGACCGCCTGACGTCTCGCTCCCCGCTCCCCGTTCCGTGAACGATCACGCGTCGTTTCTCGACTACTGGACCAGCGTGCGCAAGCGCACGATGCGGGTCGCGTCGTGCATTCCTCCGGACAGGCTGGAATGGGCTGCGGCCGATGGCCGCTGGTCGTTCGGTGACATCCTGCGTCACCTCGCTGGCATCGAGCGCGGCATGTACGCCGAGACGGTGGCCGGCCGGCAGTCGGCATATCCGGGGCACGGTCGCGAACTCGCGGACGGCTGGGACGAGGTGGCGCGCTACATGGCACGCACCCACGACGAGGCGGTCGAGATCTTCCGTGCCCTCACGCCTGAACAGTGGAACGGCAAGTCCCTGACGCCCGCCGGGACGCCGATCACCACGTGGAAGTGGCTGCGCGCGATGATCGAACACGAAGCACATCACCGCGGCCAGCTCTATTTCATGCTCGGTCTCTGTGGCGTCCACACGCCGCCGATCTACGGGTTGACCGAAGAGGAAGTGCTCGCGCGTTCCGTGCACCCGACAGAGAAACACGGGACTGCCTAACGGCTTGCTCCCCGCACCCCGTTCCCTGCTTCCTGCTCGCCTTTCATCAGCCCGGCCCAAACAGCACACGGCTGATCCAGTCGCCGGCAAAGTACCCGACGATCGCCACCCCGAGTCCGACCGCGAACATGTCGACGCCGGAGCGGATCACGCCCCGCCCGGTGACGAGCGATCGCGCGGCGCCCACCAGAAAGTGCGCCAGCATCGACAAGGCGAAGGAGAGCGCGATCGCCGGCACTCCGGACGTGACGAAGAACGGAAACACCGGGATCAGGGCACCAACACCTGTCGCCAGCCCCGTGATCCACCCCTCGCGCAGGGGTGATGTGACCGCTCCCGAAATCCCCAGCTCGAGTTGCGCCTTCTCGCGCAACATCCGCTCCGGATCCGCGAGGGCATCGGTCGCGAGCTCCTGCGCCACGTTAGGTCGCATCCCCTTGGCCTCGTACAAGAGCGCGAGCTCCTCGCGTTCGAGCTCGGGCATGAGCGCGATCTCGTCGCGCTCCATGGCGATCTCGTTCTCGTAGACCTCCTGCTCGCTCTTGGCGGCGAGGTATCCGCTGGAGCCCATCGACAGTGCGTCGGCAATGAGACCGGCCATGCCGGCCAGCACCACCGCCTCGTGCTGCTGCTGCGAGGTTGCTCCGAGCACCCCGGCGACGAGGCCGAAGTTGGCGGTCAGACCGTCGTTGAATCCATACACCACATTTCGCAGGAAGCTGCCGGACTCGGCGCGATGCCACGGCTCGGCCGCGCCTCCACTGGTGAGTTTCGACAGTTCTCCGGCATGCTCGGCGCTCTCCCGGGCGAGCAGCAGCGCTTCGTCGCTGCCCGCGACGCCCTTGGGGGTGTCGCGATGCATCGTGAGGTAGTGCTTGACTTCGCGACCCTCCTCCCGGAGCAGCGCCGGAAGCACCGCGCGTGCGCCGAACCGCCTGCCTAACGTGGCAATGATCCGGCTGCGCAGCGATGGGGTGTGCCGGCCCGGGGGTGCGGCGTGGCGCTCCAGGAGGTCTTGCCAGACCGACAGATGTCGGTCCTCGACCACGGCCAGCTTGTGGAATATCTCCCGTCGATGCGCATCACGCTCGAGCTCGGCCAGGGCACGGTAGAGGTACGCGGCGTCACCCTCATCCTGCCAATGCTCACGGAACGCCTGGATATCTGGAACGGTGCCTGTCATGCCGTAAGTTCGCTGGACATGCCCCTCCAGAGGCAGGGGTCCGCGCCGGGGTCCATCCGGCAACCCTCCTCGCGCGTTGGGGTGACTGACGGGGTGTCAGCTACCCGGAACCTCATGTCCATAGCTCATGTCCTTGTCTCGACCCTGGTCGTTGCTGCCATGGTCACCCCGGTCGAGGCGCAGCAGTCCCGCCCCCGCGATACCGATCGCAGTGCGCGTGTCTTCTCATTCACCTCGGCCGACGACGATCGCCCGAGGATCGGCGTCGCGACCGGACCCGGCGGCAAGCGCGATACGCTTGGCCTCCTCGTCACGGATGTGACCCGCGGCGGCCCGGCGGAAAAGGCCGGCATCGAAGAAGGTGATCGCCTGCAGTCGGTGAATGGCGTGAGCCTGCGTGTTGCCGCGGCCGACATTGACGACATGGAGTTCACGGGCATCGGTACCCGGAGACTCGTTCGCGAGTTAGGCAAGCTCGAGCCGGGTGCGGAGGTCGAGCTCCGTGTCTATCGGGAAGGCCAGACACGCGTCGTCAAGGTAAGAACCGTTGCCGCGGCGGATCTAGCGCCGGAACGCACGACCGTTTCCACGCTACGTCGTGAAGCCGATGAGCGCGCGACGATCGGGATCGGCCTGGGCACGTCGGGGAGCAAGCGCGACACGATGGGCATCCTCATCGCCAGCGTGACCGATGACGGGCCGGCCGACAAGGCGCGCATCGAGGAAGGAGATCGGATTGCTGCGATCAATGGCGTCGATCTTCGCGTGGGCGGGGAGGATGCAGGTGATTGGAGCGTCAGCAGCAGTCGCCTGCGCCGCCTGACGAGGGAAATGGAGAAGCTCAAGCCCGGTGACGAAGTAGAACTGCGCCTGACCCGCGCCGGCCAGACGCGCACCGTGCGTGTGAAGACCGTGGCGGCGAAGGATCTTCCCGGCGGCTCGCGGAGCATGTACGTAGGCGATGGCGCGATTGGTATCGGTGGCCCGGGGTGGTTCAGCTTCGGCCCCAAACAAGGCGGCGCGGTTCGCCTGCTTCCCAAACTGCAGCTCCAGCACGACGGGCAGTCGATGCTGTATCTGGATCGGTTCGATACCGGCGACCTCCGGATGCGTCTGCCGCCGGAACGGCGCGCTGACCTGGAAGCGCGCATGGGTGATGCGATGAAGCGGCTGCGCGACGTGCAGGTAAAGGTCCGCCCACGGATTCAGTTCGAGGACCAATAAGCGCGGAGAGCGGAGAGCGGAGAAGAATGGAGAGAGAACATGAGAGCGCTGATCAGCACCCGCTCCCCGCGCTCCGCTCTCTCTCAGAAATACGTCGCAAGTGACGCGAGCAGAAACGCGTGATCGCTGGCGTTGTTGAATCGATCGCGCGCGCGGCCGCGGACAAAGTCGAGTTTGATGACCGAATCCAGTGTCGGGCGGAAGTTGAGCCCAACCGTGAGCTGCGCGACGGAGTCGCCGATGCGGTGGGTGTCGAAATCGACCTGGTCGAGTCTTGCCTTCAGTGCAAAGTGTGACGCGGGTGCGGTGCGGACCCACCCGCGCCCGAACGCGCGGACGCCTTCCACGAAGAATCCGCGCTGTCGCTCGGCATAGGTGCCGCGAAGGCCGGGGTCGACGTCGATGGAAGCCAGCGCGAATTCGCCTCGGACGTCGACGCCGAAGACCGACGATTCGCCGTCGAGCACGGTGAGCTGCAGGTCGCGACGATCGTCCACCGGCAGGCCATCGCGCGTGAAGGTGTTGTAGGCGCCGCGGTGGGCCGAGAGGCCGATCTCGTGACGGATCCCGGGGCTCCACGCGACCCGTCCCACGAACGCCGGGGAGCCGTTGTTGTCCTCGTTGTTGCCCCGACCGAGCGGGACCCGCGTTCCCTCTTCGCTCGCCGATATCAGGCCGTCGTGAAAACCGTTGGTTGCGTACAGTTCCCAGGTCACGCGTCCGCGCCGTCCCACGGGCACTCGGCCTAACGCGCCGACGCCAGGCTCCGAGAGCGCGACGCCGAGTACCTCGGTCGAGACCAGGGGACGGTCGGTGAACTCGTTGAGGGGACTGTCGTGAGACAGATTGAAGCGCCCCAGCGGCGAGAGCAGCATTCCACCACGCACGGTGAGGAGTGGATGGATGCGCAGGTCGAGGGCTGCAAACTCGAGTTTGATCTCCCTACCGCCATCCTCGAATTCCAGCTCGGCGGCCATGGTCACGAAGTCGCTCACCCTGGTGGAGCTGAAGAGGTTGAATCGCTTCGCCTCGAATCCGGACTCGTCGCTCAACCCATCCACGCGGTGGTATCGTGCGTGCACCTCGGCGTAGCCGCCGATCGCCGTGCGTCCGAGGAGGCGCGTCTGGAACGGCTTGTCGTAGACGCCGCCTCGCACGAAGGGACGCAGGGTGTCGACGGCGGCGGAGTCCCGACGCGTGAGCGTATCGCGTTGCTGGGCGCCGAGCACTCCCGTCGCGAGGCACACGGCGGAACACGCCAACGCGCGAAGATGCCTAACCATTGCGTCCCTCGTTTGCGAGTTCGATGACCAGCACGTCGTCGCGCGTGATTTGTGCGCGGTAGCGGAGCAGGGCGCGCTCGGCGGGTCCCTTGACCACGCGTCCGGTGCGTTCGTAGGTGGAGCCGTGACAGGGGCACACGAGGACGCTCCCCTGGATCTCGACCGTGCACCCCAGGTGCGTGCAGATCGGCGACAGCGCCGCGAACTCGCGGTCCCCCGTGACCAGGACGTAGATCGGCGTCTCGTCCCCGGGCACCTGCACCCGAAGCGCGCCGTCTCGCTCGCCGAGCTCCGGGTGCTGCGCCAGCGGCAGCTCGATCCGTCCATTGACCGGGCTCACGCGGCGGACGGTGACACCGGCGCAGCTACCTAACGAGGCGAGCGACGCGCTGGCGAGCGCGCAGCCGCAGCGCAGAAGAAAGGTGCGCCGTCCCACGCCATCGGAACCCACAGGCTCATGCAGGACGCCCGACCGCGGAGTCGGTGACGTCGTCACCGGGACTCCACGAAGGCCAGGAGCGCCGCGCGCTGCGCCGGCGTGAGGCGCAGGAAGGCATCGCGAGAGTTGGCCGCCTCACCACCGTGCAGCCGGATTGCCTCATCGACCGTGCGGGCTCTGCCGTCGTGGAGCAGGAATGCATCACCGTTCAGAAACTGGCGTATCAGGCGCAGACCCCAGAGGGGCGGCGTGCGCCACTCACGGCCCGTGGCCTCGCCGTCCGGGCGGTTGTCCGCGAGCTCGGCGCCCATGTCGTGCAGCAGCAGGTCCGAATAGAGCTCCACCGTCTGACCGACCAGCGCCGCGATCGGGCTGCTGCCGGTCACTAGTCGCGGCGAGTGACACGCGGCACACCGCACCTGCGTAAACAGCGTCCGCCCTTCGACGACCGCGCCGGTTTCGGGGCCGGGCGCCGGCGGCGCCAGCGCCCGCAGGTAGTGCACGACGGACTGGACGGTAGGCGCAAGGACCTCAGGATCGACCGCCACGTCGATCGCGCTCCCCACGCTCGACAGCGGATTGAGGTTCTCGTCAGGGAGATGGGGCGAGGTAATCCCCATGTCCTGCAGATAGGCCGCCACCGTCTGCTCGAGCAGCGTCGATACGGAGCCTTTCCGCCCGAAGCGCCCAAGCTCGCGGCCGCTGCGCCCGCCAGGTTCGTCCGCCGGCACATACGACGCCGGCGTGACCCAGTTTGGGCGACCGGAGATTCCGTCACCATTGACATCGGCGGAATCCGCCAGCGCCAGGACCGTACTAACCGGGATTGCTTCGATCAGGCCGACGCCAAACACCGGCGGTGGAAGGCGTACCGAATGCGCGACGCCTGCGGGTAGGCGCTCCGGCACTGCACCAGGGATCGCGCGGTTCTGGATCTGCGGTCCGCCCACGGAGCGCAGGAACCCATCGCTTGGCGAACCGATGCGCGTGAGGGCGTTGTCGAGGCGGCCGCGACCGTCGCCGCTATGACAGGAGGCGCAGGATACGTCGTTGAAGATCGGGCCGAGTCCAGTCGCCGGGGAAAACCGACGTCCGAACTCTTCATCGCCTCGCGCGAACGCGGCCAGCTCCGCGGGGCTGAGCCCGGGCACCGGCGCGTCGAAGAGATCGGCGTCCTCGGGCGCTTCGGTCAGAATGTCGCTGCATCCGGCCAGTGCAACCGCGAGGATGACGACGATACGGGCTCGGGCCCGTCTGGGAGCGAGAGAAGGAGGCACGGAGGTAGTTTAATTTAGTCAGCACGAAATTGATAGTTCTGGTGGTCTAAGTCAACGCCTGCACGGGCGGAAGGGGGCAAGGGCGGACAGGCGGAGAGGCGGAGAGGCGGAGACGCGGAGAGGCGGACGGGGTGGGGACCAGCGTGCAACGGGAGCAACGCGTCTTTGCGATCACTCGTGTCGGTGCGACGGCTCGCCGGCAGGTCGGTGGCACGCCATTCAGTCGTTAGGCATTTGCGCCCTGTCCGCCAATGCGCCTGTGCGCCTGTGCGCCTGTGCGTCTGTGCGCCAACGCGCCTGTGCGTCCGTACGCCAACGCGCCAACGCGCCTGTGCCCAACGCGCCTGTGCGCCTATCCGTCCGTGCGCCTGGCCGCCGCACGCCCGAGGGTTTGCGCTATGCCGCATGACCGGAGAGCTTTGTGCGTCACATCCACATTCTGGTGATGCTCATGCGCCCTCTCGACGTCCTCAGGCGGCTCACCCTCGGGTGCGCTCTTGCTTTCGTCCCGCTTGCCGTCCTGGCCCAGGCTGGCGACGCCGGACTCGCCCGCTTACGGTCGGAAATCGACCGGCTGTCGACGAGTGCGCGCGGCGTGGTCGGCGTCGGCATCATTCATCTCGAGTCGGGGCGCGAGTTGTTCGTCAACGGCAATGAACCGTTTCCCATGGCGTCCACGTTCAAGGTGCCCGTCGCGGTCCAATTGCTGGACAAGGTCGACAAGGGGCAAACCCGGCTCGACTCGATGATCACGCTTGTCCCCGCTGATCTGCATCCGGGGAGCGGGACGCTCTCCAATCTGTTCAACGATCCCGGCGTGTCGCTGTCCCTCCGCAACCTGCTGGAATTGATGCTCCTGATCAGTGACAACAGTGCCACGGACCTCGTGCTCAAGGCAGCGGGAAACGGTCGCGCCGTGAACGAGCGGCTCGCCGCGCTGGGGGTGAGAGGGATCTCCGTGGATCGCCCGACGATATCCCTGATCGCCGACGCGTTAGGTGTGAAGGACCTGGGCCCCGAACGCGAATGGACGCTCGCGGGATTCGGCGCGAAGGCGCGACAGGTGTCTCCCGAGGCACAGAAGGCGGCGGCGGCCGAGTTCTACAAGGACACGCGCGACACCGCGACGCCGGAGGGGATGGCGCGGCTGCTGCAAACGGTCTGGAACAAACAGGCCCTCTCCCCGGCGAGCACCAGCCTGCTGCTCGACATCATGCGGCGATGCGAAACGGGACCGGCCCGCATCAAAGGGCTGCTTCCGCCGTCGGTCGATGTCATGCACAAGACCGGCACGTTAGGCATCGGTGTGGCCAATGACGTGGGCATCGTGCAGCTTCCCGACGCCGCCGGACACGTGGTCGTTGCGGTGTTCGTGAAGCAGTCCACCGTCGAGGCCGCGGCGCAGGAGCGTGTGATCGCGCAGATTGCCCGGGCCGCCTACGACTACTTTCTGTTCACCACCCGCTAGCCGGGCCAGGCGCCGGACGAGATGCGATTCATGACGGCATGCTGAGGACCACGCCTTTCCATCCCCGCACCGCCGCCCTCTGCCAGGCGCAGAACTGGCGGCGGTGGGCCGGGTTCCTCGCGGCGAGCTCGTACGAGCTCACACACGAACGCGAGTACTATGCGATCCGCAACTCGGCTGCGCTGCTCGACGTGTCACCGCTCTTCAAGTACCACATCAGCGGCCCCGATGCGGCGCGGTTGCTGGATCGTGTGATCACGCGTGATGTCCAGAAGGCGGCCGTTGGCCAGGTGCTGTACACGACGTGGTGCGACGGGGAGGGGAAGGTGATCGACGACGGGACGGTGTCGCGTCTCGACGAGGATCTCTTCCGCATGACCGCAGCGGATCCCAACTACCGGTGGCTGGGTGACAATGCCCGCGGCCTCAATGTGACGATCGAGGACGTGGGCGATCGGGTGGCGGCGCTCGCGCTGCAGGGGCCTAACGCGCGCGTGATCCTGGAACAGGCCACACAGCAGAGTCTCACGGGGCTCAGGTTCTTCCGCCTGACGACGGCGACAATTCGCGGCGTGCCGGTGACGATCACGCGGACCGGTTACACCGGAGACCTCGGGTACGAGATCTGGATGCCGTGGGAGCACGGCGTCACCGTGTGGGACGCGCTCATTGCCGAGGGAGATCCCTATGCGATCACACCGGCCGGGATGCTCGCACTCGACCTGGCCCGCATCGAAGCGGGACTGCTGCTGATCGACGTGGACTACAACTCGGCGCGGCGCGCGCTGATCGATGAGCAGAAGTCCACGCCGCACGAACTGGCATTGGAGTGGACCGTCGCGTTGTCGAAGGAGTGCTTCAATGGCCATCGCGCGATTCGTGCCGAGGCAGCGCGTGGCCCGGAGTGGAAGTTCGTGGGCGTCGAGGTCGAGTGGCCGTCGTTGGAAGCGCTGTTCGCCGGGTTCGGATTGGCGCCGCGTCTCCCCACGCAAGCCGTGCGTGCCAGTGTCCCGCTGTACGATGTCAACAGCGGGCAACAGATCGGTTATGCGTCGAGCAGCTGCTGGTCTCCACTGCTCAAGCGATATCTCGGGCTCGCCCACGTCGAAACCCGTTATGCAGCGCCGGACACACCCCTGCAGATGGAGGTGACGGTCGAACACAAACGTCGGAAAGTCACTGCCCAGGTGCGGCAACTGCCGTTCTTCAATCCCGAGCGGAAACGCGCATGAGTCCCGCACATCGCTCCGATGCCATCGTGATCGGTGGCGGGCACAATGGCCTCGTCACCGCGGCCTACCTCGCACGTGCGGGGAGAAAAGTGGTAGTGCTGGAGCGCCGTCACCTCGTCGGTGGCGCCGCCGTGACCGAAGAGATCGTTCCCGGCTTCAAGTTCTCGGTCTTCTCGTACGTCGTGTCACTGCTCCGTCCGGAGGTGATTCGCGATCTGGATCTGCCGCGCCACGGCCTCGAGATCCTGCCGTTGGAAAGCACGGTCACGCCGATGCTCAACGGCGACTATCTCGCCGGCTGGGCCGACCACGACCTCACCCGGCGCGAATACGTCCGGCATTCGCTGCGCGACGCCGACGCGTATGACGAGTACGGCAAGCTGATGCACCACATGGCGATGGCGGTGAAACCCATCCTCGCCATGGTCCCACCAGATCCCACGTCGCTGGCGCCGAGCGACCTCCGCGGCCTGCTGAGACTGGGCAATCACTTCCGGAGTCTGAGCCCGAAGCACTTCCACGCGCTCTACAAGCTGATGACGATGAGCGCGGGTGACTTCCTCGATGAGTGGTTCGAGACGGATGTGATCAAGGCGACCCGCTCGGCGAGTGGCATCATCGGCACGTTCATGGGACCGCGGACACCGGGATCGGCGTACGTCCTCCTGCACCACTACATGGGCGAGATCGACGGGGCCTTCCGGGCCTGGGGCTTTGCCAAAGGCGGCACGGGCGCGATCTCCGAATCGATCGCCAGCGCCGCCCGGTCGCACGGAGCGGAGATCGTGCTCAACGCGTCGGTGGCGAAGGTCCTCTCGCGTGCCGGACAGGCGATCGGTGTGGTGCTGGAGAGCGGGGACGAGTATCACGCTGACGTGGTGGTCACCTCTCTCGATCCCAAGCGCAGTTTCCTCCAGCTCGTGGCCCCGTCCGACCTGCCTGCCGAGTTCCTCGAGGACATCCGACGCTACAAGATCCGCGGCTCGTCAGGCAAGGTAAACCTCGCGCTCGGCTCGCTCCCCGACTTCACCTGCCTCCCGGGCGTCGGTCCGCATCACCGCGGCGCCATCTCCATCAGCCCATCGATGGAATACGTGGAGCAGGCGTATGACGATGCCAAGTACGGCAACTTTTCGCGGCGACCATACGCCGACATCATCTTCCCGTCGATGATCGATCCGCACATGGCGCCCCCAGGGAAGCACGTGATGTCGGTGTTCGTGCAGTACGCACCTTCCAGCATCACCGGCGGCTGGGACGCGATGAAGCGCGAAGCGTTCGGCGACGCGGTGATCGACGCGATCGCGCAGTTCGCGCCGAACATTCGCGACGTCATCACGCACCGGCAGGTCCTGACGCCGCAGGACATCGAGGACGTCACGGGGCTCACCGACGGGAACATCTTCCAGGGCGAGCTGGCGCTGCATCAGCTCTTCTTCCTCCGTCCCGCACCGGGGTGGGCAAAGTTCCGCACGCCGATGCGCGGCCTGTACCAGTGCGGCTCGGCCACGCACCCGGGTGGTGGAATCATGGGGGCTGGCGGTCGCCTTGCCGCCCTGGAGATCCTCAAGGATGTGGGAAGCGCCCGATGAGGTACGACGCGATCGTCATCGGTGCCGGAGTGAACGGTCTCACGACTGCGGCGTACCTCGCCCGCGCGGGGAAGCGGGTGCTGGTGCTGGAACAGCGCTCCGCGTTAGGTGGGGTCTGCGTGACGGAGGAATTCCATCCCGGGTTTCGCGCCAACGTCTGTGTGGACGATCCAGGCTGGCTGCCGCCGGTCATCGAGCGGGAGCTCGGGTTGTCGCAGCACGGGTACGCCCCGACCTTTGCGCCCGCAGGCGCGGTATTTCCCGTCGAGGGTGGACCGCCGGTGGTGTTGTCCGCGACGACAACGACGGCCGCCGATTCGCTGCGCCCCCATGCGCCTGACGATGCGTCGAAATGGAGCGCGTTCTGCGAACAGGTGACACGACTGGGCGGGATGTTAGAGGCGCTCTACGCCACGCGGGCACCGGCCGTTGGGAAGACCGAGCTCGGTGAACTATGGTCGCTCCTCTCGTTAGGGCGGCGGCTCCGGGGGTTGGGCAAGCGCGGAATGGTCGACTTCCTGCGGGCCGTGCCGATGCCGGTCTCGGACTACCTCGATGAGTGGTTCGGCTCGGCCGCCCTCAAAGGCGCGCTGTCCTACGGCGGCGTCCGGAACGTGCAGCACGGCCCGATGTCGGGAGGCACGACCCTCGTGTTCCTGCACCATCAGGTGGGCCTCCCCCAAGGGTTGGTGAACGGAAGGCGCCTGGTACCAGGAGGTGTAGGCCGGCTTCCTGAGGCCCTGGCCGCGGTTGCGCGCGCCGCAGGTGTCGAGGTCCGGCTCAACGCCGAGGTCATACAGATCGTGACCGCCGGAGACCGCGTGTCCGGTGTGGTGCTGGTGAATGGGGAGCAGATCGATGCACCGATCGTGGCCTCGAGTGCCGACGTGCGTCGCACCTTTTCCACGCTGGTCGAGCCGGGGCTCTTTGATCCGGAGTTCCTGGGGGCGGCGGATCACGTGCGGATGCGCAGTCCTGTGGCCCGGGTCCTGCTTGCGCTCGACGGGTTGCCCACCTTCGGTACGGCGGGGACGCCCTGGCCGGCCGACGCGTTAGGCGGGACCATCACGATGTCCCCGTCGATGGTGCTCCTGGAGCGGGCCTACGATGCCGCCAAGCACGGCGGTATGGCGGGAGACCCCTGTCTCGAAGTGACGATCCCGACCCTGCACGATCCCACGCTCGCGCCGCCCGGCAAGCACGTGATGACGATACACGCGCAATACGCGGCGTACCGCCTCACCGGGGGCTGGACGGCCGAGCGCCGACTCGCGTTAGGCGAGGCCGTGTTGCGACAGCTGGAGGTGCACGTACCGGACCTGCGGTCCAGGACGCTGGCCGCCGACTTGCGCACGCCGGAGGACATCGCCAGCGAATACCTCGTGACCGAGGGGAGCGTGCTTCACGGCGAGCTTGCACTCGACCAGTTTCTGTTCATGCGACCGGTGCCGCAGTGCGCACGTCACGCGACGCCGCTGCCGGGACTCTGGCTGTGCGGGAGCTCGACTCACCCCGGTGCCGGCACGGCCGGCGCCTCGGGCTGGCTGGCGGCCCAGGAGATTCTGAGGGAGAAGATCCGATGACCACCTTCATGCGGACCACGACCACGTACCAGCAGGGCGCACGCACGCTGCCCGGCGAGTACTATACGAGTGAGGCCCTCCTCCGCGAGGAAGAAGAACGTCTCTTCCGTACGCAATGGCTCTGCGTCGGCCGGATGGACCGCCTCACCGAGCCTGGCGCCTACCTGCTGCACGAACGGCTGGGCGAGAGCATCATCGTGGTGCGGTCGCGTGACGGCGAGATCCGCGCGTTTCACAACATTTGCCGGCATCGCGGTACGAAGATCTGCGAGGCGACGGCTGGCCGCTTCTCGGAGACCATCCAGTGCCCGTATCACGCCTGGACATGGACGACCGACGGACGCCTGATCGGCGCGCCGCACATGCACGAGGTCGAAGGGTTCGAAAAACGCGATCACCCGCTGCTGAGCGTTCCCGTCACGCTGTGGGAAGGGTTCGCGTTCATCGCGCTCGGCGACGACCCACCGGTCTTCGAGGACGTTTTCCGCTCGGTGCTTGGCAGGTTCGGCCGCTTCAACGTCCCCTCGCTGGTCCGCATCGACCGGAGGGACTATGAGGTGAAGGCGAACTGGAAACTGATCATGCAGAACTACAACGAGTGTCTGCATTGTCCGACGATTCACCCCGAGCTCAACCAACTCCTGCCGTATACGAGCGGCGCCAACGACCTGCACGACGGACCGTTTCTCGGGGGATACATGGACATCACGCCGCCTAACGAGAGCGTGACGATGACCGGGCGGTCGTGCGGGCGGTTCCTGGGCGACGAGCTGCTGGCCGAGGATCGGCGGCGGGCGTACTACTACACGTTCTGGCCCAACATGATGCTGAGCCTTCACCCGGACTACGCCAACTGGTACTCCGTGTGGCCGGTGTCCCCGGATCGCTCGATCGTGACGTGCGAGTGGATGATGCATCCGGGGTCGTCGGGCGCGACCGGGTATGACCCCAAAGGTCCGGTGGATCTGTGGCACATCGTGAACTCGCAGGACTGGCACATCTGCGAGCTGAGTCAGGCCGGCGTTTCGTCGCGGAGATACAAGCCCGGCCCCTACTCCCCGCGCGAATCGATTCCCGCCGCGTGGGATCGCGCGTACCTCGATGCGATGGGACGCACGGGGGCGTGAGCGGGATTACGGTGCGGTCTCCTTGTCGAGGCGCAGTCGGCGCGCCTCGACGATGACTTCCTGGGCCACCCGTTCCACGGTTCCTGCACCGCGCCGGGTCATCCACCATTGCAGGCCTCGCATCCCTCCCCACACCGTGGTCAGTGCCGCAACGGTTACCCCGAGGCCGCCGGCGAGCACCAGCTCATTGAGCGCCGCGGCGCTGACGACGAACACGGGGATGCCGGCCATGATCCACGCCAGCCGTCGCGCCCGGCTGAAATCGTGCTCCACCCGGATGTGGGTGCGGCCGGGTGCAGGCGACATCACGACCCGGAGGTCCACGAGCTCGTTCTCACCTCCGCGGCGCCATTCCACGGTCTGCATGACCTCGCGCGAATGACCGGCCGTTCCACGCCAACGCGCGTTGCAGCATCAGCGCCATCTCCTCGTCGCTGAACTTTCGGTCGTCAGGCATGTGCGGCTAAAACTCGATCTGCGCCCCCAGTTCGACCACGCGGTTCGGCGGGATGCCGTAGTACTGCGTGGCGGAGCGGGCGTTCTTCGCCATGATGGCAAACAAGCGCTTGCGCCAGCGCGCCATTCCGATGCTGCTGACCGGGATCAGCTGCTCACGACCGAGGAAGTAGGAGGTATCCATGCGGCGCGTCTTGATGCCGGCCTCCGCCACGCGGGCGCGAATGTCCTCAGCGTTCGGCGTCTCCATGAAGCCGTAGAACGCCGTCACGCGGTGCAGTCCGTGGCTGAGGGACTCGACCTTCACCCGTTCGCTGGAGGGCACTTCGGGGACTTCGCGTGACACGATCGACAGCAGCAGCACCTGTTCGTGCAGGACTTTGTTGTGCTTGAGGTGGTGCAGGAGGACGACGGGTGTTCCCTCGGACTCGGAGGTCATGAAGATCGCCGTACCCGGAACGCGAAGGGTACGTCCGGCTTCGAGACTCGAGACGAAGTCAGCGATCGGCAGTGATCGATCCTGAAGGATGTTCCGCAGGAGCGCGCGACCGCGCTTCCACGTGCTCATCAGCACGAACACCACTGCCGCGATGGCGAGCGGGACCCACCCCCCGGAGCCGACCTTCAACAGGTTGGACGAGAAGAACGCGAGATCGATGATGAGGAAAAACAAAAGAAAACCGCCGGCCTGCCACACGCTCCAACCCCAGCGATCGCGCGCGATGCTGTAGAAGAGCAGGGTGGTGATGGCCATCGTTCCGGTCACCGCCACACCATACATCTGACCGAGCGCGGTCGACTCCCGGTAAGCAACGACGAGCCACAGCGTCCCGACCGCCAGCGCAAAGTTGACTTCGGGAACGTAGATCTGTCCTGCTTCGTGCTTCGAGGTGTGGACGATGGTGACGCGTGGAGAGTACCCGAGTTGCACGGCTTGCTGTGTCAGCGAGAACGCACCGGAGATCAGGGCCTGCGACGCCACGATCGCCGCGAGCGTGGAGATCACCAATTGCGGCACCAGCCACCACGAAGGCGCCAGCAGGTAGAACGGGTTGGCGACCGCCGTTGGTTGCGCGAGAATGAGCGCGCCCTGACCGAAGTAGTTGAGCAACAGCGCCGGCAGGACGAGTCCGAACCACGCAACCCGAATCGGCCGCCGTCCGAAATGTCCCATGTCGGCATAGAGGGCTTCTCCGCCCGTGACCACCAGCACGACCGCTCCGAGGACGACGAACGAACGCATCGGATGTGCGAGCCAGAACTCCACGCCATAGACGGGATTGATCGCTTTCAGGATATCGGGATGCTGCAGAATCCCGCGAATGCCTAACACAGAGATGCTGCAAAACCAGGCCAGCATGATCCAGCCGAACGCGCTGCCGATCCGTGCCGTCCCGTGATACTGGAAATAGAACAGCGTGGCGATCACCATGAACGAGCCCGGCACCACGAATCGGAGGAAGGCCGGGTCGAGCACCTCCAGTCCCTCCATGGCGCCCAGGACCGAAATGGCCGGCGTGATGATCCCGTCGCCGTACAGCAACCCCCCACCGAACAATCCGAGCATGATGAGCGCTCCTCGCGCTGCCGTCCCTCCCTTCTTTCGCTGCCGCTCGATGATGAGCGCCAGCAATGCATAGACGCCTCCCTCTCCCCGGTTGTCGGCACGAACAATGAACCCCACGTACTTCACGGCGACGATGAGCGTCAGCGACCAGACGATCAGCGACAGCAGCCCGAAGACGTTCGCGCGGGTGGGATCGATCGAGTACACCGGCTTGAACGCGTCCTTGATTGCGTAGAGCGGACTTGTGCCGATGTCGCCGTACACGACCCCGAGTGCTGTGAACGCGAGGATTGCGAGGCGCTTGCCGCGCGGATTGGCCTCCGCGTAGTGCCGATGCAATGGAACCGGGTTCTCGGTCGTGGCCTGCGACGAGAGAGGGTTGCTTCCGGCGCCTTTTTGAACGCCCTCCGGAGAACCTTGGGGGGCGGAGGAATGGCTCATGGCGTTACGTCTTTCCCGGGCGGGCCCGAGCGAGACGAGTAAGTCAAAGAGGGGCCGTCGACGACGTCCGACGAAAAAACGGGTCGCGGCATTCGCCGCGACCCGTCGCGGAATCTATGTGGTACCTCCCGAGCGTCCAGCGCCAAACTCTACAGTGTCGTCGTCTCTCCGCTCGTGTGCTCGTTCTCATCGGGGCGTCGGGGTCGCCCCTTTGGACCGCGAAGGATCTCGTCGATTTCACGCGACGTGCGGTCGAGGACTTCGAGGATGCGTTTGGAAGTCTCGCTGTCGCGCAAATGCTCGGGTGAAGCGCCAAAGGTCGAGCGCACAATGTGGCCAAAGGCGCGCCCGACTTCTCGCATGCTCTCGCTGAAGACGGTGGCGCTGATGTCCCCGATCCGCTCGAAAACGTCGTCCACCGTCGACTGGTTCTCCTCGAGATACGCGCGCCCGGCCTCGGTGATCGTGTAGACCTTCTTCCCCGCGTCTTCCGGGCTCGCCGTAGCGAAGCCCATTTCCTCGAGCAGCGTGAGTGTGGGGTAGATCGCGCCGGCTGAGGGAGCGTAAACGCCGCCGGACTTCTCTTCGAGCGCCTTGATGATCTCGTAGCCGTGCCGGGGCTTCTCGGCGAGGAGCTGGAGAATGACGTACTTGAGGTCTCCCTGCTCGAACATTCGCCCGCCCCATCCACCGCGCCGACGCTTGCCACCCCAGATGAACTCCGCGAACGGCGTTTCCCGGCGAGACCGCTGCCGACTCGACGGGTCGCATTGGAAGTTGGCGTACCACATTGTGCCCTCGCGTGCCAAAGATGTAGCGTGAGATATATCTTTGAACCCGCCAGGCCGCAAGGGAGCGCGCAGGCGCGCCCGCGCCCGCCTACTCGTACCTCAGCGCGAGGATCGGGTCGAGCCGGGCAGCGCGACGGGCCGGCCAGACGCCGAAGAGCACCCCAACCACCGCCGAGAAACCGAACGCGAGGCCGATCGACGATGACGAAACCGCCGTGTTCCACTGGAACGCGTTGCTGAGCCAGCTCGCGATGCCGCCGCCGAGGAGGATTCCGATGAGGCCACCGAGCAGACAGAGCACCACTGCCTCGATGAGGAACTGGAACAGGATATTCCACCGGGTCGCACCCAACGCTTTGCGCACGCCGATCTCGCGCGTGCGCTCGGTTACCGATACCAGCATGATGTTCATGATCCCGATGCCGCCGACGAGCAGCGACACGGCGGCGATGCCGGAGAGCAGGTATGTGAAGACCTGCGTGGTTTCGGCGAACGTGGTGAGGAAGTCGGATTGGTTGCGGATCGTGAAGTCGTCGGGGCGGCCCTGCCGGATCTTGTGCTGCCGACGCATCACGCGCTGGATCTCGGCCATCGTCTCCGGGATCTTGTCTTCGCTCGTCGCCAGGACGGAGATGGAGCGTACCCGCTCGGTGCCCAACACACGATAGCGCGCGGTCTGGAGCGGGATCAGGAGTTGGTCATCCGGGTTCATGAACGGCGATGCCTGGCCCTTGGACTCCAGCACGCCGATGACCGTGAACTGGATACCGCGAATCCGGATGGGCTCATCGAGAATCGCGTAGGGCGACTCGAGCCCCATGTTCTTGACCACCTCCGGACCAAGCACCGCGACACGCGACCTCGCCGCATCCTCGGCGGTCGTGAAGAAACGACCCGCTGCGAGCTTGTAGTTGCGGACCGTCAGAAAATTGGACGTGGTGCCGACGACACTCGTGCCGGTGTTCTTGTTGAGATACTGCACCTGGAGCTGATTGCTCATCTCGGGCTGGATTTCGCCCAGTCCCTCGGCGCGTTCCTCGAGGGCAACGGCATCCTTCATCGTCATGCGCGCGCGGTCGTTGAACGAGAACACGCCGCCGCGTCCGAACTGCTGGCCGGGCGTCACGGTCAGCAATGTGGTGCCGAGCGAGGCGATGCGTTCCTTGACCGCCACCTGCGCACCGCGGCCGAGCGCGATCATGGCGATGACGGCGGCCACGCCGATGACGATGCCGAGCATCGTCAGCAGGGATCGCAGCTTGTTGGCGCGCAGCGCGCCTAACGCGACGACAAAGATCTCGGTGAAGACCATGCGTGGGTGTCCTCGTCAGGGACGCGGTGTTCCGCCGCCCTGCTGACCCTGCCCCTGCTGCCGCTGCATGCCGGGCATGCCACCGCCGCTCATCTGGCGGAAGCGTGCGTTGCTGGAATCGCGGGCCGCCTGCATCGCCGCGGTGGCGAGGAGGGCGACCTGATCGCCATCATTGAGTCCCGAGAGCACTTCGGTGTAGTCGAAGTTGGCGATCCCCAGTCTCACGACTTTTGGCGTGTAGGTGCCGTTCTGGACGAGGAACACCACGGCAGTGCGTCCGCGGGGCCGCATCGGGAACTCCCCCGACTGCATCGGCGTGGCCTGGCTGCCTTGCCCGGCTTGCGCGCGGCCGCGATCGCGCGATGTGTCGGACGGATTCGGCAGGTTCGGGCGGTCGTTCGGTGACGGGCTGGCCGCGGGCTGTCCCGCCGCTCCGCCCTGTCCCGGGCGGTTCCCGCCCGTGCAGCCGCGCGCCTTCATCGGATCCACACCTAACGCGGCGTACAGCTTCTGTGACGTGTCGCGCATCGTGGCGAAATCGATCTCGCCGTTCATCATCTTCTGGCGCAGCGTCTGGAGGTCGCGGGCCACGGCGGGCTTCTTCGCCATCGCTTCACGCACCGCGGCGCAGTCGGCTTCACTCACCTGCGGCGTCTGGCCCTGCCGCGACTGCGGCGCGAGGTCCACTTCGCCGGGCACCATCCGCATCCCGCGAGGCGGTCCACCCATGCTGGGAAGCCCCGCCTCCTGGTTGCGGCCGCTCTGGGGTCGCATGCCGCCAAACTGCGCCATCTGCGCCTGAATCGCCGCCTGCACCGAGTCACCGGACAAGCCAAGGGCGCCGGCCAGCATGGGCGCTTCCCGCGACGTGCGGATTGCGTCGTTAGGTACGGCCAGCACGTTCTCGCGACGGTCCACGAGGACCGACGCCTCACCGTTCATCCCGGGCTTGAGCAGGCCTTCGCGGTTCTGGAGGCTGATCAGTACCGGAAACATCGTGACGCTCTGCTGGATCACCGCCTGCGGTTCGATCTTCTCGACCGAGCCCCGGAACGGCCGGTCTGGAAACGCATCGACGATGACCGTGGCTTCCTGGCCGGGGCTCACGGTGCCGATGTCCGTCTCGTTGAACAGCGCGCGCATCCGGACCTTCGTGAGGTCGGCCATCTTGAGGAGCGTGCTCCCTCCGCCCAGCGCGCTCGTAGCCGAGGTGATGACCTGGCCCAGCGACACGGTCTTTTCGATGATGGTACCAACGCTTGGTGCACGCACGGTGGCGTCGTCGAGGCGCTGTTGGGCAAGGTCGAGCGATGTGCGAGCCCGGATCACCGCGGCCTGGGCGTTGGCGTAGTCGAGTTGCGCGGTTTCGTGCTCCTGGGCAGTGGTGATGCGCTGCGCGAACAGGTCATCGGCGCGCTTCTTCTGCGCTTCCGACACCGAGAGCCGGGCTTCGGCGGCGTTCAGATCGGCCTTGGCCTGATCGAACTGGTTCTGGACATCGCGCGTCTCGATCTGGATCAGCAACTCGCCTTCCTGCACCAGGCTTCCCGTCTCGACCGTCATCTTCACGATCTGGCCGGAAGACTTGGACTTCACTTCCACGACATTGATCGGTTCCACGGCGCCCGACGCGGTGGCATCGAGCACGATGGTGCGTCGCGCCACGGGCGCGGTTTGAATGGTGATGCGCTGTTCCTCCTGCTTCTGGCAGGCCGCGAGCACGAGCGGAAGGGCAAAAAGAATGGAGCGTTTCACGAGGTCAACCGCATTGAGGGCATGTCGGGATGAAGGGCCGCTACGGGATGTCGCGGCCGACCAGGGCTTCGATCTGCGCCTTGGCGACACGCGCATCGTAGCGCGCCTGGATCAGGCCATACCGGGCCTGGTTGAGCGTACTCTGGGAGGTCAGCACATCCAGCAACGTCGAGGAGCCTAACGCGTACCGCTGATTCTGCACGCGGAGATCCTCCTCACCCGCGGCGACCGAGGCCTCCTGGATCGCGAGACGAGCTTCGGCGAGTCGCAGGGAGCCGAGCAGTTGCGTCACCTGCTGTTCCGCCGTCAGGCGCGCGTCGCGCAGCTGCGCCCGGGCGTTGTCTTCGGCGATGTTGGCGCGTGCGACGTTCTCCTCGCGCTGGAGGCCGCTGAAGACCGGATAGTTGAAGTTGAGTCGGAGCGTTCGCAGACTGCTGTACGGACCGCCGGTCGGAGCGAAGGCTTCGTCGCTCCGGTTACCGCTGAAGCTCATCCCCATGCTGAGTGTGGGCCAGTACGGCGCACGGGTGCTCTTGAGCGACGCCGCGGCCGATGCCACTTCGGCCTTCGCCTGCAAGATCGAGGGTGCTTCCTCGATCCATCTCGCCACCGACGCGCTATCGATGCCGACGACGGCGACCGCCTCCGCCTCGCCGGCGGTGACGGGAAAGGGGGTCGCGACGAGGCGTGTGAGGTTGGCGTTGGCGACTCGGATATTGTTCTCCGCCGTCAACAACGCCAGACGCGCATTGCCGACGGCGATCACCGAGCGGAGCGAGTCGGACTTGGTCGCCGCGCCGGCGGCCACACGGGCGCTGGACGATTTCAGCTGCTCTTCTGCCTGCGCGAGCTGTGCCTGCGCCGCGCCACGCGATTCACGAGCGGCCTGCACGTTGAAGTACTGCTGTTTCACATCCAGCGCGATGCGGAACCGCTGCAAGCGCTCGTTCGATTCGGCCGAGGTCTGTTCGGCGCGGGCGGTGCGCAGCTGGTTCATGCGCCGCCCGCCGTCGAACAACTCGAGATTGCTGTTCAGCCCGCGACTGAAATTCCACGGGCTGGAGATCGGCACGAGCCGGCCGTTCGGGCCGAGGTTCTCACCGCCGGACCGGCTGCTGCCGGCCGATAGACTGAAGGTCGGCAGGTACGAACCGAACGCCGTCCGCACGGACGCATCGCTCGCTTTGAGCTGTCCGCGTGCGGCGACGGTCAACGGCGAGTTCTGCTGCGCGAGGCGCACCGCCTCGTCCAACGAAAGAGGTCGGGCGTCGCCACAGGCGACGCCCAGACACTGAAGAGCCGCGGGGGGGAGGAGCGCGAGAAA
>JBQTIW010000357.1:0-14075 GCA_052387735.1 Gemmatimonadaceae bacterium | reverse complement strand
GCTGTTACCCGTTGACGCGTTCTACAGAATGTATTTCCTCAGATCCTCATCATCCAACACGGCTTTGAGTCGCTCGCGGACCATGACGGCGTCAACACTGATCGGGCCCATGCCGCGATCGGGAAGGGTGAAGAGCACTTCCTCGAGCAGCGTCGTCATCACGGTATGCAGGCGACGGGCGCCGATGTTCTCCATCCGCACGTTGGCGAGGGAGGCGAGGCGGGCGATTTCGCGGATGCCGTCCTCGGTGAAGGTGAGCTGCGCGCCGTCGGCCTGGACCAGCGCGGCGTACTGCTTGGTGAGTGCGTTCTCGGGCTCGGTCATGATGCGCACGAAGTCTTCCTCGCTCAGCGCCGTGAGCTCCACGCGGATCGGGAAGCGGCCCTGCAGCTCCGGGATCAGATCACTCGGCTTGGAGACGTGGAAGGCGCCGGCAGCGATGAACAGGACGTGATCGGTCTTCACCATGCCGTGCTTGGTCTGCACGTTGGATCCTTCAACGATTGGCAGCAGGTCGCGCTGTACGCCCTCGCGCGAGACATCGGGGCCGGCGGACTCGCCGCGGCCGTTGGCGATCTTGTCGATCTCGTCGAGGAAGACGATGCCCATCTTCTCCACGCGGGCCAGCGCATCGGTGACCAGGTCGTCCTTGTCGATCAGCTTCTCCAGTTCCTGTTCCAGCAGGATGCGGCGGGCTTCGCTCACCTTCACGGTGCGCTTGCGGGTGCGCTTGGGCAGCATGTCCTTGAGCATGTCGGAAAAGGACTCCATGCCCTCGGGGGCGCCCTGCGGCGTCATGAGGTCGAACGACGCATGCGCCGCCTGCTGCACCTCGACCTCGACCTCGCGCTCCTCGAGCTGCCCGTCCTTGAGGAGCTGCTTGAGCTTGGCGCGCGTGCGCTGGTAGCGATCGCGCGCCGCCGCGTCGTCCTTCTCCTGGGAGACGGCACCGGTCGGCGACACGACGAAAACGCCAGCGTGAGCGCCACCATCGGTGACCGACGCTTCCTTCTGCGCCTGTCGCACTTCGGGCGGCATGGGCAGCATCAGATCGAGGAGCCGTTCCTCTACTTTCTCCTGGGCCAGATCCTCGACATCCCCTTCTCGCTCGGTGCGCACCATGTCGATGGCGCTCTCGACGAGGTCGCGCACCATCGACTCCACATCGCGACCGACGTATCCGACCTCGGTGAACTTGGACGCCTCGACCTTGATGAAGGGCGCACCGGCGAGTTTGGCCAGGCGGCGGGCGATCTCGGTCTTGCCCACCCCGGTGGGGCCGATGAGGATGATGTTGTTCGGCGAGATCTCGTCCCGGATGTTGTCCGGCGCGCGCTGTCGCCGCCAGCGGTTGCGGAGCGCGATGGCCACGGCCTTCTTGGCACTCTGCTGTCCGACGATGTAGCGATTGAGCTCGGCGACGATCTGCGTGGGCGTGAGGTCGGCGAGACGGGCGAGGGCGGCTTCCGTGCGATGCGACGGCATCTACGCGCTGGGCTCCACCACGGTGATGTGCTGGTTGGTGTAGATGCAGATGTCCGCCGCGATTTCCAGCGACTTGCGTACGATCTCAGTCGGCGTGAGCGAGGTGTGCGCCACGAGCGCCCGCGCAGCGGACAGGGCGTAGGGGCCGCCGGACCCGATGGCGAGAATGCCGTCGTCAGGCTCGATGATGTCGCCGGTGCCGGAGATGAGGAAACTGTGCTGCCGATCGGCGACGGCGAGGAGCGCCTCCAGCCGCCGCAGCACGCGATCGCTGCGCCACTCCTTCGCCAGCTCGACCACGGCCTTGGAGAGGTTGCCGGGATAGCGCTCGAGTTTCTCCTCGAACTTCTCGAACAGTGTGAACGCATCGGCGGCCGCGCCGGCAAAGCCGGCCAGCACGCGTCCGCCGGCGAGGGTTCGCACCTTCTGTGCGTTGGCCTTGGTCACGGTGTTGCCCATCGTCACCTGGCCATCGCCGCCTAACGCGAGCTTTCCGTCGAGCCGGACGGAAAGGATGGTGGTGGAGCGGATTCTCGGGCGGTTGGGCATGAGGGAAAGGTAGTGGGGAGCGGGGGCCGGGAGAGGCGATGGGGCGATGGGCGCTAGTGACGCCCGTCCAAGCGCGCACCCTGCCCCATCGCCATCGCCGATCTGTCGCCTACCGCCTCACGCCCGCGGATGCGCCTTCCGATACGTCTCCTTCAGCCTCTCCACGCTCGTATGCGTGTAGATCTGCGTCGTCGACACCGAGGCGTGCCCCAGGAGCTCCTGGACGGCGCGGAGGTCGGCGCCAGCGTCGAGGAGGTGGGTGGCGAAGGTGTGGCGGAGGGAATGCGTGCTCAGTCCCGCGTCCTCGTCGATCTGCGAGAGGAAGCGCGTGACCAGCCGCTGGATCGTGCGCGCACCGAGGCGTTTGCCGGTTTTGCTCAGGAAAAAAGCACCGCGGTCGGCCCGGGCCCCGACCAGCCGCACCAGCTCGTCACGCTTGGCCTCGTAGTTGCGCAGCGCGGTCACGGCATGACCGCCGACCGGGACGATGCGCTCCTTGCGGCCCTTGCCACGGACCTTGAGTTGCTGCGACACGAGATCGAGGTCGCGCCGGCTGACTCCGTGCAGCTCGGATAGGCGAATGCCGGTGGAGTAGAACAACTCGACAATGGCGAGGTTGCGCACGTCGGCGAACGATCCCTCCATCGCGCGGGCCATCGCGGCATCGAACAGGCGATCGACCTGCAGCCGGTCGAGGTGCGCCGGGAGATACTTCTCGAACTTCGGCGCCGAGACGGCGCGCGCGGGATTCGCGTCGATCAGGTCCTCCCGCTGCAGGAAGCGGTAGAAGGTCCGCAGCGCCGACACACATCGACCGATCGAACGCTTGCCGAGTCCCCGTCGCGTCAGGAAACCAAGGAAGCCGCGCATAACGAGTCGGTCCACCGCCGTCAGCTCCGGCGTGCCTTCCTTGGACTGCGCAGCGAGGTACTCGAGGAACAGGTCGACGTCGCGCGTGTACGCGAGGATCGTGTGCCGTGAGAGATCGCGCTCCTTCTCCAGGTGGAGGAGAAAGGTCGCCACCTCGGGAGGACGGGCGATCTCGGCTGTCTCGCTCACGGCGCGCTCACGGTCACACGCGCATGTTCCTCGGCCCAGGCGCGCATCGCCTCCAGTGAGCGAGCCGCATAGCGCTCGCGCTTCACACGCTTGTCGCGAACCTCCTCGTCCAGCGGCTCAAGCAAACCGAAGTTGGCATTCATCGGCTGGAAGTACTTCGGATCGGCTTCGCGCAGGTAGCGATAGAGTGCACCGAGCATGGTCGTCGGCGGCGGAATGGTGGGCGCGAGGCCGCGCAGGATGCGGCTCATGTTCATCCCGGCCAGAAGGCCGGTCGCCGTGCTCTCCGTATAGCCTTCCACACCAGTGAGCTGCCCGGCGAACATCACGGTCGGATCGTCGCGCAGCGACAGGTGCGGGGAGAGCGCCCCCGGGGTGTTGAGATACGAGTTGCGATGAATCGAGCCGTAGCGCAGGAACTCCGCCTGGCCAAGCCCCGGGATCATGCGCAGGACGCGCTGCTGTTCGGGAATGCGCAGTCGCGTCTGGAACCCGACGAGATTCCACATGCGGCCGGCGGCGTCTTCTCTCCGTAGTTGGGCGACCGCCCAGGGCCGCCGTCCCGTGGCCGGATCGGTCAGGCCTACGGGCTTCATCGGGCCGAAGCGCAGCGTCTCTCGACCCCGTTTCACCATTTCTTCGACCGGCATGCACACTTCGAAGTACGGCACCTCGTCGAACTCATGTCCGTGGTACTGGTCCGCCGTCTCCAGCGCCGCCATGAAGTCGTCGTACTGTTGCTTGGTGAAAGGGCAGTTGAGGTACGCGCCTTCTTCGCCGGCACCTTCCATCGTTTCCTTGTCATAGCGCGCGGCACGAAAGACGATGCCTTCGTCGATCGATTCCGCGGAGACGATGGGGGCGATGGCGTCGTAGAACGCCAGGCCGTCGGTCCCCAGCGTCGCGCGAATGTGCGCGGCGAGGTCCGGGGAGGTGAGCGGCCCGGTGGCGACGATGCCAGGACGCGGCAGCTCGCGAACTTCTTCCCGCACAACCTCGATGTTGGCATGCGCGAGGATGCGCTCGGTCACGGCCTGCGCGAACACGTCCCGATCGACCGCGAGCGCGCTTCCGGCGGCCACCCGTGCCTCGTCCGCGGCACGAAGTATGAGACTTCCGAGCATGCGCATCTCCTCCTTGAGGAGGCCGTGCGCATTGGTCTGCTCGGTGCTCTTGAAGGTGTTGGAGCAGACCAGTTCGGCGAGCCGGTCGGTCTTGTGCGCCTCGGTGCCACGCACGGGGCGCATTTCGTGGAGCCGGACGCGGTGGCCGCGCTCGGCCAGCTGCCAGGCAGCCTCGCTCCCGGCGAGCCCGCCGCCTACGATGTCGACCGTGGAACCATGACCCATGTTCTAACATAACAAGGATGCCAGGCAGCGGCCGATTCCTCGGGACGCGTGCGACCGCCGGACCACACACCCACCCTGCTTTCCGTGGTCTTCCCCATGACGCACAGCACGACTCGCGCGCTTGGTGCGCCGGCGCGCCTGTGTGCGCACGCGCCCGGGCGCGTGCTCTTGCTTGCCTGCCTGACGAGCGCGTGGGCGGTCGCTTGTCATCCATTCAAGACCACGAACCAACTCCGCGACGAGTTGCGCGGCGCCAAAGCGGACAGCAGCTGGATGTGGCTTCCCTGTCAGGAGCTTCGCGTTGATGAATTCGGATGGACGCTCGATTCGCTCGATGGCATCGCATTTCGCGTGCACGGGACGCTTCGACGCCAGCCGGTCACGGAGCCGCGACAGCGGATCTTTCAGAGTCGCGACAAGCGGCAGACGCTGCTGCTCCAGATGAACCCGAGTCTTCAGGCGTCGTATGCGTCCCTGACGCGGCTCGAGCGCCCGCGACGTCAGGAGTGCTCGATCTCGCACCGCGTGGCGTCCGTGGCGACGGGGCGTCGAGGAGTCACCTACGAAACAACGGTGATCTGGCAGGATATCGGTGACGGCCGCGCGCTTCGAGCAACGGCCACAGGTCGGACGCTCGAGGAGGTGCAGGTGCTACGCGCTACGCTGTTCACCATGCAGTTCCCCGGAGACAAGTAGGAAGACTCGCTGGCCCGCAGGATGGACAACAAGGATTTCATGCAGCGCTGGGGGACTGGGCCGGGTGGCGTCCGCCTCGAGTACGGGGCGCGCATCTCGGCTCGCCGCCGCCAGGCGCGAGGGCGCCAGGATTGCGGCGGGCCGGATTGACGACCAGCGGCCCGCGCTCACCAGACAAGCGAGCGTGCGTCGCTCTACTCTACCCGCAGAGTGCTCGCCGGATCGACGCGTGCTGCACGCCACGCCGGCACCCCACACGCAATCATCGAGACAACCGTCAACATCGCGATCACACCGAGATACGTGACGGCGTCGAGCGGTGACACGTCGAACAGCATCGTGACGATGAGCTGACTTGCCGCGGCAGCGCCGGCCAGGCCGATCGCGACCCCGAGCCCGGTGACCGCCATGCCCTGCCGAACGACGAGCCCGAGAATCCGCCCGCGCGAGGCACCTAACGCGGAGCGCACGCCGATCTCACGCGTCCGTTCCGCCACGCTTCCGGCAAGGACGCCGTAGACACCGGCGGCCGCGAGCACCAGAGCCGCGAGCGCGAACGCCTCGAAGAGGATCAGCGCGAAACGCCGCTCGGCGGCCGAGATGGCGATCAGGTCGTTCATCGTCGCCACGCGTGCGATGGACTGGTCCTTGTCGACCGACCAGACTGCCTCGCGAACGGCCGGAGCGAGCGCGGCGGCGTCGCCGCGCGCGCGCGCCACCAGCGACATGGCGTTGTCCGCGAAGCGCCACTGCGTCGCCGTGACGTACACCGCGTCCGATTCGTTCAGCGCCAACGACATCTGCTTCACGTCACCCACCACACCAACGATGGTGTACAGCGGCCCGGAGCCGATGCGTAACCGCTGACCGATCGGATCGAGCCCCGGAAGCCGGCGCCGCGCCATCGACTCGCTGATCAACGCCACGCGGGGACTGCCCGATGCGTCGCGCTCGTTCAGCGGGCGGCCGCGCCGGAGGGGGATGCGCATCGTCTCGAGGTAACCCGAGCTCACCGCATAACGAAACGCGGGAGCAAACACCGTATCGGTGGAGCTGCTCGGATCGAGTTGAACACCGTACACGTCCACGTCACCGCTGATCGGCAGTTGGCTCGTGAGGGCTGCCGCCGTGACGCCGGGCACGCGACGGACCTCGTCGAGTGCCTCGGCGAAGAACCGATACGTGCTGCTGTCGTCGTCGAACCGGCGTCCGGAGGTCTGCACCTGCATCGTCAGCACGCCCGACGGATCGAATCCCACCTCGACGGCGAACAGGCGCTGCAGACTGCGCAGCAGAAGGCCCGAGCTGACGAGCAGCACGAGCGCGAGGGCGACTTCGGCGACAACCAGGGCGCGGCGGGTGCGATGGTGCCCGCCAGCGGTTCGCGGTGAACCGTGGGTCAGCCCTCGGTGCGGGTCGCTGCGCGCCGCTTGCAGCGCGGGGATCAATCCGACGGCCAGACCGATCAGCGTGGTGACGCCCATGCCGAAGGCAAACGCTGTCCCGTTGACGTCGATCGCGCCGGCGCGTGGCAGGCCCGGTGGGCTGAGGGTCACGAGGGCCTGCACGCCGAGCACTGCCACCCCCATACCGATCACACCGCCCATCGCGGCAAGGAGCACGCTCTCCGTGAGGAGTTGCCGGATGAGCCGAGACCTCGCAGCCCCAAGCGCGGCGCGCAGCGCAAACTCGCTGCGACGGCGGACCGCGCGGGCGAGAAGCAGGTTGGTGACGTTCACGCAAGCGATCACCAGCACAAGACTGACGGCACCGAGCAACGCGACGAGCGCCGGTTTGACACCGCGGATGATGTCGTCGTGCAGCGGTGCGGCGATGAATCGGATGTCGTCCCCGTACGTTGCCGGACGCAGCTCGTCGAGCACGGCGCGCCCGAGCACATCGAGCTCGCGCGTCGCCTGGTCGGCGCTCACGCCGGGGCGGAGCCGCCCTACGGTCCGCAGGTGATGGCCCCACGCTCGCCCTTGCGAAATGTGGTACTGCAACGGCGCCCACAGCTCGGCCGCGGGTGCGAGCACATTCTCAAAGCCGCTCGGCATGACGCCGATGACCGTGTAGCTGTTGTCCTCGAGGGTGATCTGCTGTCCGAGGATCGCGCGATCCCCGTCGAACCGTCGCCGCCACAGGGCATCGCTGAGGACGACGACATTCGGGCCGTTCGGCACATCGTCGGACACCTGGAAGGCTCGTCCCAGGATTGGCGACACGCCCAGCACTTCGAAGTACCGTGCACTGACGCGCTGCCCGTCGAATCGCTCGGGCTGGTCCGGGCCCGTCAGCGTCGGCCGCCATGCCGTGAGCGCGGCGATCGCCTCAAACGAGCGAGAGCGTTCCGTCAACTCGCGATACATCCCGAACGTACCGTCACTACGGGATCCGTCGCGGCCTGTCTCCCAGATGATCGCGACCCGGTCCGCTTCCGGGTAAGGCAGCGGTTCGAACAGAACCGGGTTCACTCCGCTGAAGATCGCGGTGGTGCCACCAATACCCAACGCCAACGTGAGTACGGTGACGGCCGAGAAGCCCGGCTCGGCGCGGAGCCGACGCGCAGCGTAACGCAGATCGCCGTACAGGGCCTCGATCGCGTTCTCCCAACCGTGACTGCGCACCTGCTCCCTGACACCTGTCACGTTGCCGAACTCCAGTCGTGCCGCTCGGAGTGCCTCGTCAGGCGATAGGCCCTGCGCGACGCGCGCGGCGATGGCCAGCTCGAGGTAGTGCTGCACTTCGTCGCTGACCTCACGATCGGCTGCAGCACGATCGGTCAGCGCGCGAAGGCCGCGCATGAGCTGGCGCCAGAGCGACACGTTACGCCTCGGTTTTGAGCAGGCGAGCGACGGCGGCAACGCGGCGCGTCCAGTCCGCGGTCTCCGCCTCGAGCTGTTTTCGTCCCGTTCGCGTGAGTGTGTAGACCTTCGCCCGTCGTGAGTTCTCCGTCTGGCGCCATTCAGCATCGAGCCATCCGGCGCGCTCGAGTCGCTGGAGCGCCGTCAGGAGCGAGCCCGGATTGATCTTGAAGGATCCACGCGAGATCTGCTCGATGCGCCGGGCGATGCCGAAGCCGTGCATCGGCTGGAGGCTGAGTGTCTTGAGGATCAGCATGTCCAGCGTACCCTGAATCACGTCGGTGTTCGGCTCGTCCATGGGTACTCCGGCGGAGAGGAGTTCACGCAAGAATAGCGGCCCCTCCTATTGATCGTCAAGATGTGAACATCATATGGAGGAGTGGACGAGTGGACCCGGGAGACGAGTGGAGAAGCTCACCGACTCCTTTACACCTCTCCTCGTGTACTCCTCCCGAGTAGGCGGTGGTCGGCAAGCGGTGGCGTGGAGTAACTTCGTGGTATGAAACTGCACGAGCTCGTCCTGACCTCGGCGGCGGTTGGCGCGATCTCCGGGCGACTGGAGAAGATCTCGCTGCTCGCCGGGCTACTCGAACGCCTCACGCCCGCCGAGATCCCGATCGCCATCGGCTTTCTGACGGGATGGCCGCGGCAGGGCAAGATCGGGATCGGATGGGCAACGCTCGCAGCCGCTCGGCCCAGCGAGTCGGCCCCGACACCGACGCTCGAACTGAGCAGCGTGGATGGGGCGTTCGATCAGCTTCAAGCCGTGCGCGGGAAGAACTCCGCCGCCGAGCGGCTTCGGCTGTTACGTGAGCTCCTGGCACAGTGTACCGCAGACGAGCAGCGCTTTCTCACACTGCTGGCGATGGGCGAGGTGCGGCAGGGGGCGCTGGAGGGTGTCATGGTTGAAGCCGTCGCGCGAGCCGCGAATATTCCCGCGGGCCGGATTCGGCGGGCCGCGATGCTGGCCGGCGACCTGGGGACCGTCGCCCAAGCCGCGTTAGGCGGCGATGGTGCGGCGGGGCTCGCCCGCTACCAGCTCGAGCTCTTTCGGCCCGTGCAGGCCATGCTCGCCGATTCGGCGCCTAACGTGGGAGACGCCCTGGCACAGCTGGGCCACGCCGTCCTCGAATGGAAGCTCGATGGCGCGCGTATCCAGGTTCACCGACTGGACGAGCGTGTAGCCGTGTATTCGCGGAATCTCAATGAGGTCACGGCTGCCGTGCCGGAGGTCGTCGAGGCCGTACGGACCCTGCCCAGCCGCGCGCTGATCCTCGACGGTGAGGTCATTGCGCTCGACGCCGACCAGCGACCGCATCCATTTCAGGTCACCATGCGGCGGTTTGGCCGAAGACTGGACGTGGACGCGCTCCGCGCCGACCTGCCGGTGGTGCCGTTCTTCTTCGACCTGTTGTGGTGCAACGGGGAAGAGTTGCTGGATCGCTCTCTGGACGAGCGGCTCCGCCGACTCGACGAGGTCGTGCCGTCCACCATGCGCGTACCGAGAATCGTCACCGCTGACGTGGAAGAGGCACTTCGGTTCGAGGCGGAGGCCCTGGCGCGCGGGCACGAAGGGGTGATGGCGAAGGCTCCTGCCGCGTCGTACGCCGCGGGGCGCCGCGGGTCGGCGTGGCTCAAAGTGAAGACTGCACGAACGCTCGACCTCGTTGTGCTCGGCGTGGAGTGGGGCTCGGGACGCCGGCAGGGGTGGCTGAGCAACCTGCATCTCGGCGCGCGCGATCCCTCTACGGGGACCTTCGTGATGCTCGGGAAGACGTTCAAGGGAATGACGGATGAGCTCCTGGACTGGCAGACGAGGGAGCTGCTCGCGCGTGAAACGTCCCGGGAAGGTCACGTGGTCCACGTGCGCCCTGAGCTGGTCGTCGAGATCGCGTTCAACGAGGTGCAGCAGAGTTCGCAGTACCCCGGCGGCGTGGCGCTGCGGTTCGCCCGCGTGAAGGGGTATCGGCCCGACAAGAGCGCGGCTGACGCCGATACGATCGAGGCGGTCCGGGCGTTTTTGCCCAAGGTGGCGTCGAGGGACGGATAGGCGTTTCCGCATCGCGTCGAGTGATCGAGCGTTGCCTCTCTCTCGCAGGAGGTATGGATCACCTCACCTCGAGGTGAATGGCGCCCGTGTCTGGCTCCACTACCTTGGGCCACGAGTTAACAGGGGAATGTCAGCGATGCTCGCGACCAACGCCTCCGGGCACAACCGGGCAACTGAACCTTTCACGCGACTGCTCGACGCTGTCCGGTGCGAGCTCAATTCGACGACGCCGGACCTCGACACGGTTGTCCGACTTCGTATGGTCGATCTCAACCGCTGCGAACTGACGGGGTACGCATTGCACGCCGGTTTCCCTACCGTATCGCACAGCGAAGCGTTCGATTCGGAGGAAATTGCGCTGGTTGGCCCGGAGCTTCTCGCTTACGCTTGGGTGGACGCCTTCGGGATCAGGCCGAAGCTGCCTCACGACTGAGCTCGGTCTGCGAGTCAGGAGGGCGCCGCATCGTCACCTCCAGATCGCGATCTCATCGAGCGCCTTTCGTTTCAAGTCAGGGACCCGCGCACTTGAGGCAGGATATCCCACTGGCATTACCAGCATCGCCTTCTCGTTTGACGGTCGCCCAAGGATTTCGCCGAGGAAGGCCATGGGGTTCGGCGTGTGCGTCAGCGTTACCAACCCCATCTGATGCACGGCGGCAATGAAGAATCCGGCCGCAATGCCACACGATTCCTGGGTGTAATACAGCGTGCGCTTCGTCCCATCGGGCAACAGGCCATGCGACTGGCGGAAGAGGACCACCACCCAGGGAGCGTCGGTGAGGTGCGGCTTGTGCTCATCGGTGCCTAACGGGGCGAGGGCGTCACGCCACTCCTGCGGCGCCCGGCCGTGGTAGAAGTCATGCTCCTCGTCCTCTGCCGACCGGCGTATCGCGGCCTTGATCGACGGATCCGAGACGGCGACGAAGGTCCACGGCTGCTGATGCGCGCCGCTTGGGGCGGTCCCGGCAGTTCGCAGCGCGAGCTCGATGAGGTCCCGCGGCACCGGCTCGGTGGAGAAGTGTCGCGTCGTGCGGCGCCGATTCATCTCCTCATAGAACAATCGAGCCCGCGTTCGTGAGTCATCCAGCGTTCGTCGCTCGAATACGAGTGGGACGAACGGGTATTCCTTCGGTGGCGTGTTCACGCCGTCGCTGTCGTTCATGGGTTGTTGGTCAGTTCCGTGGACGATGCACTGAACGACGTCATGGTCAACGCCGGCCGACGGCCGACACGAAGCCGACTACCTCGCCGATCACGCGCGCTCCGGCGAGCAAGACATCGTCGTTGTGGTTGGCACCCTCGATGGTCACAAGGCGCTTCGGTTCCGGGGCGGCGGCATACAGCCGCTCGCTCTGCTGCGCAGGCACGATGCTGTCGCGATCACCCACGACAAAAAGGATGGGACACGACACGCGCGTCACGAGATCGATCGACGGATACCGATCCCGTAGCAACCAGCGCACCGGCAAAAAGGGATAGTGGTGGCGACCGATGTCCACGAGGGAAGTGAAGGGCGAGCGAAGAACGAGCGCGAGGGGTGCGACTTCGGTCGCCAGACGTACGGCGACCGCGGCGCCGAGCGATTCACCGAAGTAGACCAGTCGACTCGGATCGACATCGGGGCGGCCGACGATGTACGCGCGGGCCGCACGTGCGTCGCGTGCGAGACCCGCCTCCGATGGCGCACCGGCATTGGCGCCGTAGCCGCGATAGTCGAAGAGAAACGATGCAACGCCGTGCTTGGCGAGCGCCAATGCCAACGGCGCGCGCATCGCACGATGGCCCGCGTTGCCGTTGAAGACGATCACCGTGAATCGTGCGGGTGTCGACGCGGCCGGAACGTACCAGCCGCGCAAGACCAGCGCATCGTCGGTGGTGAAGGAGACTTCTTGCGCGCCGCTGAGTCCCACGTCGGCCGGCGGCGGCACCTCCCCGAACGGAAAGTAGATCATCCAGCGCTGGCCGGCCCAAACCGAGCCGAGCGTAAACAGTACCAGCAGGAGGACGGTGGCCACGGTGCCGCGCATTTTTTGGGTCGAAGGTCGGGTTCACACAAGGGAGCCTGGCGCTCAGGACATCGCGGATCTCGCGATGGCGTCGCTTTCCATGACAGAACAGCCAACGTGCCTGTGTGGTCTGTAACGATGGCGTTGGCGCGGAGCATCGGCCAGTTTTCCGGCCGCCGATCGGTCACGCGCGTTGCCCGTAGGGAGCGAGCTCGGTCCGATCACGCAGTTCCGCCGAAGGGAAAGCGGAGCGGACCGCGCTGGGGGTCCAGCAGCTCGAGCAGCACGGAGAGCTCGCTCCGATCGACCGGCTTGGTCATGTGCAGGTCAAAGCCAGCCGCGATGGACCGTCGCTCATCCTCATGCGGCTTCGACGTGAAGGCGACGATCACCAGCTCCTTTCCCCACGCCTGTTCGCGCATATGGCGGCAGGTGTCATAGCCGTTGAGCCTTGGCATGCCGAGATCGAGAAGGACGATTTCGGGGCGTAGGCGTTCGGCAGCGGCGATGCCTTCCACCCCGTCATAGCTCAGGTCGACCTCGTGACCCCGCATTCGCAGCAGAACCGCGAGGAGATCAGCAGCGTCGCGGTTGTCGTCCACGATCAGGATGCGCCTGCCACCCGGGGACGTTGGCGTGACCGCCGGCGGGACTGCAGTCGTCGATAGCGGCCGCGTTGCCGACAAGAGTGCGGGAATCCGAAGGACGATCTCTCCTCCGATTCCCGAACCATGGCTCCGGGCCTCCACCGCGCCGCGGTATAGCTCCGGGCCTCCACCGCGCCGCGGTATAGCTCAATGAGCCTGCGGCTGACTCCCGGTTCCGCGTCCCCTTCCCGCTCCACTCCTCCGAACGATGCCACGGATACGGCCATGACATCGGGCACGCCGGAGAGCTGCTCGGCCGAGATCCCGGCTGCGTTGTACGACACACGGATCACCGCCTGGTCACCTTCCTGATTCAGGCTGACCGTCACGTCTCCGCCCATTGACGTGAAGGTCGCCGCATTGCTCAGCACCGCGCTGAGGTCCTGTGCGAGACGGCCCGCCTCGGGATTCACGAAGATGGTGCTCGCGGGGAGCGAGACAACCAGTCCCTTGCTCAGCGTCTCATTGAGCGAGCGCGCCGACGCGACGCCCTCGGTCACGACTGCGGCCAGGTCGATCTGGTTGGCTTGGGGCTGGAGGGCAGCACCGCTCCTGCTGCCTGAATCGAGGGGCTCGGGCATTCCGTGGACGACCGAATGATCGTCGTGATGCGGAAACGCCTCGCGGTGGGGGCTCCCGAATCCGCGTCTCCAAAGATGAGCAATTGCCTGGCGTGAGGGCGTGCCTGCGCTCGGGCGCGCGGCACGACGTCATCCAGACGCAATGTGCTGTGTTGCATCGCCGTGGACAAGCCGTGGCTCATCCGTAGCGCTCTACAGACCAGATGCGTGTTGGAGATTGCTCGCGAGAGATAGCTCGCGGGGCTGACTCGTCCACCGCCCTGGAGGAAACGAGTCCCGACGATGATGGCCTAGACAGCGAGTGCCCGCTCCTCAGTCCTGACGACATCCCACTCATTCCCGCACTTCAGGCAACGCCGGTACTCCCCGCGCGTCTTGTTCGACTTCGCCTCGGCGCCGACGTACCCGCATTCCGGACATGTCTCCTTCACCGGCTTGTCCCAGCATACGAAGTCGCAGGTCGGATAGTTCTCGCACCCGAAGAACACCTTTCCACGCGCCTTGGAGCGGCGTTGGGCGAGCTCGCCGCCGTCCTTTGGACACTTCACACCGGTGGGCAGAGAGCGCGTTCCGCGGCACTTCGGGAACTTGGAGCACCCCAGAAAATCGCCGCTGCGCCCGTGGCGGATGACCATCGGTGCGCCGCACTCCTGGCACTTGTGCTCGGTCACCACAGCCGGCTTTTTCTCGCCGGAGATCGGTCGGGTGTAGTCGCAGTTCTTCGGGTGATTCACGCACGCGACAAACGGTCCGAAGAAGCCCCCCTTGGGCACGAGCTTGCCGCCGCAC
>JBQTIW010000356.1:0-28113 GCA_052387735.1 Gemmatimonadaceae bacterium | reverse complement strand
TTCGGCGGCGTCGAGGATTCGGGTGCGCGAATCCTGATCGGTGTCGGTCATGCTTTAACTAATCGATTAATTCAGGGCTGGGCAATGGGTGGGAGACAGGAGACAGGAGACAGAAGACAAGAGACAGGCGACAGGCGACAGGCGACAGGCGACAGGAGACAGGAGACAGGAGACAGGAGACAGGAGACAGGAGACAGGAGAATTCGACGCAAAACGGCGCGCGGATGAAGCGCAACGTCTCGAAACCCGGTGCACACTTGAGGCAGCCGTTTCTGCCGTCTGCCGTCTCCGGTCTCTCGTCTCTACCTTGGACATGTGACCCCAACCCCCTCGCATTCGTGCCCCTCCCCTCCAGCATCGCCAACGTGCTTGATCGGTTCCGCAGCCTGAACCGCGAGGACAAGATGGCTGCGCTCGTGAGCTACGCGAAAAAACTCGAGCCGGTGCCCGATCGCTTCCTGACCCTGGACGACGACGCCTTTCGCGTGCCCGAGTGCATGACCCCGGTCCGCATTTTCCCCGAGGTCAGGAACGGTACGGTGCACTTCTATGCCGATGTGAACACGCGGCAGTCACCCACCGTGTCGGCGTTTCTCAGCATCACGCTCAGCGCGGTCAACGATCAGCCTCCATCCACGACGCTGGCGATTCCGGACGATTTCGTGCGGACGATGATGCACGGACTTGGCCTGGGGACGCGCGAAATCGGCCTCGAAGCCCTGCTGGCTCGCCTCAAGCGCCACGCGCGGGAAGCGGCCGAGGCCTAACGGTTCTCACCCCGTCATTTCGGGAAGCGCACGATCTCGCTCTCCAGCGGCATCACCCGCCGCTTCGCCTCCGGCGCGCGCAGACTGCAGGACGCACCGAACGAGCGGCATGCGCCCAGCAGCTCGAGCTGTTCGTGCACGTAGGGAATCCCCTCCGCGCCTAACGGCGAGCTCCAGTCGGCGAGGTGGAAGTGTAGATGCGGTTCCGTGGAGTTGCCGGAGTTCCCCACCAATCCGAGGGTCGCACCACGCTTCACCCGGTCACCCACCTTCACTCGTAACGATCCCGGTCGCAGATGCGCATAGAACGCGAACCGCCCGTTGCCGATGTCCAGAATCACGAAGTTGCCCCCCACCGTCTCCAGGGTGATGGGAACAGCGCGTGAGGTGGCGCCTGGTACATTCTCCGGGATGCCGTCTTTGATGGACGCCACAATCCCATCGGCCACCGCGAGGGCGTCCGCGTTCTCCGCGTAGTAACTCTCATTCTTGAGCTGATCGCCCCGGAACGTCTTGAACGCGCTGTCCATCATCACGTAGTCGATGGCGAAACGCTGGGCGATCCCCGGCAGGCCGTCGATGGGAATCATCGCGCGGCGATGACCCGAGGTGTTTCCCGGCCCGTTGGCAGCAAACCAGCTGCCTCCCTTGAGCGGCGGGCCGATCACCGCGACGTCCGCGGCTACGGCAACCCGGCGCACGTCGAGCGTCCGAGGCCCGATTGAATCCACCAGCGTGACGCGGTTCGTGAGTCCGCTCGGACGCGCACCGGCCGCCAGCGGCACACGGACAAAGAGGACGGCCCGTTGTGCCCCCGCCAACCGAGGTCGATCGAGAAACGATACGGTTCCCGCTGCCGGCCGTGCCATGTCCCGCCACAGCGCCGAATCTGCCAGCGAATGCAGCGGACTTCCGGTCGCGGCATCGAGGACGTCGAGACGCGTCCATTTGAGCTCCCGCCCCTCGAGGTTCGTCAGGTGGAGCTCGTAGATCAGAAACTCGCCCGTCGATCCGGACGCAATCGTTGGAGGCTTGGGCACTCGCGCCTCGACCAGCAAGGGTCGGTCTGCCAGCTGCGCCCACCCAACTACCGGAAGCAGCGTGATCACCGCTGCTGTGACATACACCGTGATACGCACCGCGTGCCTCCGTTTCCCGAGTGCCCGTTCCCCGTTTGCCCCTCTAAAACTTCCACCCCAACAGATTCCACGTATTCAGCGACCAGAAAAACAGCAGCGCGATGACCACTGCGAGCGACTGTCGCAATCGCGTGCCCCTCGTTCCAGCGTTGCGCATCCACTGGAACACCAACACCACAACCGTGCCTAACGTGGCGATCGCCGCGAGCACCGGCAATACGAGCGCAGCCTTCACGGCACCCAGCTCGCCGTGCATTAACATCTTCTCCATGTCCCCGGCCAACACGGCCGTGACAATGACGAACGCCACGACCAGCAACGCCGCGACGAGCAGCAGGAGGCGACCTCGCTTGACGAGCGAGTCCTCAGGCCCAGGGCGCACGGAGCGCTTGCGAAACAGGCCGACCAGTGCCGCGATGAAGATACAGCCAAACATCGCTACACCGAGGCCAAGCACGGCGAGGTGCAGACTGGGTGCGCCCAGGCCTGACGCCTTCTCGAGCGTGCCCATCGGCAGCAGCGAGAGATACCCGTGCGTGATCTTGCCCTCGGCGTCCGCTTTGAAGGCGACCAGGTCCTGGCTCGCGACATCGCGGAACAGCAGGGAGTCCACCTGAACGAGTCGGAGCGTGCCGAGCGGCGTGGTCGCTACCAGCGCGCCGCTGTCCGATACGCTGATCTTGACGGCGCTCGCCAGCGAGAACGCTTTCTGGAAGGTGGAGTACGACATGCGGTTCATGAGGTACTCACCGGCAAAACGCTGATTCGCCTCGCGGTCGTCGCGCGTGGGCGCAAGGTACGGCAGCGGATCGGGATAGTAGTGGGCGAGGAAGTCATCGGTGAACGGCTTGAAGCTCACCTCGCCGCCGGTGTCGGTATTGAACGACACGAACACGCCGACGCGCTCCGTGGGAAGAAGCATCATGTCGGAATGGAACCACTGGGTGTCGCCACCGTGACCGATCGCGCGCACGCCGCCGGTCGCTTGTTCGTAGAAGCCGTGGGCGAAGCCCGGCAACCGCGGGTCGTGACCCTGCAGTCGCGTCTGCATCCGCATCGACGTGGATTCGGCAAGGATGCGCTGGCCGCGGTATGCCCCGTGGTTGAGGTGCGCGATCATGAAGCTCGCCATGTCGTTGGCCGAGACACTCATGGAGCCGGCCGGCCAGGCGCCGGTGATGATCTCGAACTTCTTCGGTTCCCAGCGCCCATTCGTCCACGTGTACCCCTTGGACATTTGCGGCTCGAGTGCTGCCGGCAGTGGCTGGCGGGTGCTGGCACTGGCCATGCCTAACGGGTTGAAGATGTGCTGCTCGACGTACTGGTCATACGGCATGCCGCTCACGCGCTCAACCACGTAGCCCGCCGTCGCCGAGGCCCAGTTGGAATACGCGGAGTACGTGCCCGGGGGCCTCACGCGCGACGGCATGTGCGACGGGAGCCACTCCTTCATCGGCCGGATGCGCGCCGGATCGTCGGTGAACAGCTCGCGGCTGTCCTCCTCGAGCCCCGGCGTGTGCGTGAGCACATGGCGAAGCGTGATCGGTTCCGTGTATGTCTCCGGAATCCTGAAGTCCAGATAGGTGTTGATATCCTTGTCGAGATCGAGCTTCCCTTGCTCGACGAGCTGCATCACCGCCGTCCAGGTGAACGTCTTCGTGATCGAGCCGTTTCGGAACATCGTCCTGGCCGGATCGACCCGAACCTGGTTGGCGACGTCGGCGTACCCGTATCCCTTGGAAAAGAGCAGTGACGTATCGCGCACCAGCGAGACGGTGGCACCTGCGATGTGCTTGTCCCGGAGGTACGAGGTCATCAGGCCATCGATGAACGCCTCGATCTCCGCGCGGTCGTGTGGACCACGCACCGCGGGCGCCGTCGCCGCTGCCGGGGCCTGCGCCTGCGCCACGGCGGCGGTGACACCAATGATCATGCCGAGCGAAGCAGCCAGTCGGGGGAGAGTCACGAATCGCTCCGGGTTTGTTCGTATTCACGATTGTATACACTTTTGGGTGAGGCGCAAGAACGGGCGGCCTGGCGCGTGGGCGTAGGCGCGTGGGCGTAGGCGCGTGGGCGTAGGCGCGTGGGCGTAGGCGCGTGGGCGCGTGGGCGCGTGGGCGCGTGGGCGCGTGGGCGCGTAGGCGCGTAGGCGCGTGGGCGCGTGGGCGCGTGGGCGCGTGGGCGCGTGGGCGCGTAGGCGCGTGGGCGCGTAGGCGCACAAGCACGACGAGTGATTCAGCTACCAGTAGTGCTGTGGCTGGGTCTCATGCGCCCATGCGCCCATGCGCCCATGCGCCTGTCCGCCCGTCCGCCCGTTAGTGAAGCGCGAGCCCGAATCTGAGCGTGCGTCCGTTGAACGGGAGACCACACTGATCGTAAACCGCGGAATCCGTGATGTTGTCTACTGCGAGCGTCGCAAGGACGCGACTCAGCAGGCCACCTGAGCGCACGGCGAACGACCGCTCCGCACCGGCGGTCATCCACGTCTGTGGCTTGAGCTGCTGGTTGCGGCCCAGATCCGGATTCACGCAGTACTGTTGGCCTGTGTGATTGAGCCCCAAACGTGCCCGCAGTTGGGCGCCTAGCGGAAAGACCGCGTCAGTTCCCAACCGAAATTCAGGTTGATGCTCCGGCTTCCGCTCCGTGCCGGCGACGGCTGGATCCTCCAGCCGCACCCGTTGAATCGTCGCGTCGCCGGTGAGGGAGAACTCTCCGCTGTTCCAGCCCGCGAGGAGCTCGATCCCGTGGCTCCGGAGCTCGTCACGATTGATCCGCTTGAACCTGCGGTCGGGCTGTGTGATACGGATGATCGCGTCTTCGAGGCGATGGCGAAACATGACCGCCTGGAACTGTGTGCGCGATCCCAGCAAGGTCGCGCCCACTTCGGCACCAACCAGCCGCTCCGGTCTGAGCGTCGGATTGGGCTCGAAACGATTGAGCGCACCGGAATACAATTCCCTCAGCGCCGCGAAGCGCGCCCGGCGACTCACCGAGGCATGTACGCGGGCGCGGTTGCCAAACGCGAGAGAACTGAGACCGAAGCGTCCTCCCCATTCCGAAAGGCGGCCCAACGACGGTTTGCCTCCGGTTTGCGGCGTGGTTGAGCCGTCGGCCGCATACCCTACGCTGGCCCGAAGCGTAGCAAACAGCGGCATCTCGAACTCGGCGCCAGTGCTCCACAGTCTCTGCTCGTACTCACTGGCAGCGGCATTGTTGAGTATCTCAGTGTAGCGGACGGTTGACGTCGAGAAGGCGGTACTCAACTCGCCGCGACCCACGGAGTGATCCGCGAGGAGGCGGGCGGTCGACGTTCGCTCCTTCCCCCGCTCAGTCCCCACAATGCTGTCGTAGCGCGCGTCGAGGAAGCTGTGGATCGAGAGGTACGAGGCATTCCGGCCGACGACGAGTTCCATATCACCCGCGCCGAAGGGCGTGCGACGCCGACCGGTACCAATCGTGACGACCGTCAGGTGACGGTTCTGGTCAGGGTAACGCCAGAAGCGCGGAGCATTGATGTGGAGCTCCGGCATGACACCGCGTTCCAAGGTAGTGGCGGAGTAGCTCGCGCCCACCCATGCACCGCCACTCGTCTGATACCGGAGTGCCGTATAGAGGTCGCGCTGATCGACGTCACTGTTGCTCCGACGCCCCTTCTCCGTGCTGTATTGGTCAGCGACGTCGCTGCTGAGTCGCACGGCATCGCGCGAGCGCACTCCGCCCCCGGCGCGTAGCGTGACCTCTCCTGCTCCGGCCGTGAACGCCGTGGCCCAGTCACCCTGGTACGATTGCGTGCCGAGTTGATCGCCGCCCGCATTCAGCCGCAGTTTCTGACCATCAATACGCCCGGCGCGATTGGAGGCGACACCAAGGTCGATGACCCCCCCCAGCGAATTGGGGCCCTGGAGGATGCTGGAGAGACCGCGCACGAGGATGATGTTCCCCACGCCTGACATTGGAAACGCCGACGGATCCGACCGATGGTCCCACCCTGTCGAAAGCGGTAAGCCGTCGAACAGCACGGCCGCCTGACGAGAGTCCGAGCCGCGAATCGAGAGCTCCACCTCTCCACGGGAGTTCTGTCTCACGAGTACGAAGGGAATCTCCCGGAGTCCGTCTTCGAGGGTCGCCGAAGGCGTCAATCGCAGAGAATCGATGGAGAGGACGACCGCCGAAGCGCCGCCGACGGTCGCCGAAGTGCGCGGCGCGCTGACGCGGATCTCCGTGAGCCGGGTGCGCGAGGAGTCCCGGCGCACCGAATCCGCTTGCGCCTGCAAGGTGCCTTCAGCGAGGAACGCTGCCATCATCCCCAAACACAGCAGTTGCTTGCGGCTAGTCATCAAACCAGACTCCATTTTCAAAGCTCACGAGCACGTCTACCCGAGCGCTCGCCCGGCGATTCGAGACCCGGTAATCTGAAATACGGCCTCGGCAGCGCCAGTGCTGGGGCGGGTCGTGGCAGGGGCGCGAGACAGAAGTTGCGCCTCATCTCTGACGTCAGGATTGCAACGTGATCACCATCAGGTTCAAGCAGAACGGGCCCCTGGTCATTTCGCTGGAAGATGCCCCGCAAATCCGGATCGAGGACTACGGGGGCAACCCGGTCGAGCCGACACCAGACAGGCCGATCAAGCTCTGTCGCTGTGGGGCATCGATGACAAAGCCGTTCTGCGACGGCACGCATCGGCAGATCGGATTCGACGGCGCAACGGCGGCGGCGAGGGCCCTCGATGCGCCGCGAGGGGACACCGACGTGCCTCAGCTGTAGCAGCGGGCATGACGTCGGCGCCACGCACCGTCGCGGAGCTCGAGGATCGGCTCAGCGAGCCAACGTCCGCCGTCGTGCAGGTGTTGCGAGCGTGTCCAGGGGATGTGGTCGTGTTGGGAGCGGGCGGTAAGATGGGTCCGTCGCTCACGGTCATGGCCCGACGTGCTGCGAACCTTGCCGGCGGCACGCGCGAGGTTTTCGCCGTGTCGCGATTCTCGTCGGCCGACGCGGTCGGACTCCTCGAAGGCAGCGGGGTGACGATCGTCCGTGCCGACCTGGGAGCACCCGAGGCGTACGAGGCGCTTCCCGATGCGCCTAACGTGATCTACATGGCGGGGCAGAAGTTCGGCACGACGGGAGCGCCGGGACGCACGTGGTTTACGAACACCGTAATGCCGGCGTTCGCTGCCGCCCGATACCGGTCGTCACGGATCGTGGCGTTCTCCACCGGAAACGTGTACGCGCTCACCGCGGTGGCGGCGGGTGGATCGCGGGAGGTGGACCCCCCCGCCCCGGTCGGCGAGTATGCAATGTCGTGCCTCGGGCGCGAACGGGTGTTCGAGCACGCGGCCGCCGAATGGGGGACGCGCTGCGCCATGATCCGGCTCAACTACGCGGTGGACCTGCGGTACGGCGTCCTGGTGGACATTGCTGTCCGGGTGATGCGCGGGGAACCGGTCGATGTGACCATGGGTCACGTCAACTGCATCTGGCAGGGAGACGCCAACGCCGCGGCGCTGCTCGCGTTAGGCGCGGTGGCCGCTCCGCCTCTGGTCCTCAACGTGACGGGCGCCGAAACGCTCCGCGTGCGCGACATCGCCCACGCGCTGGCCCGACGGCTGGGGCGCGCCGCGACCATCGTGGGAACCGAGGCTCCGGATGCGCTGCTGAGCAGCACGGGAAAGCTGCGGTCGATGTGGGGTGAGCCGCGGGTCCCGGCCGCCGCGCTGATCGAATGGGTCGCGCAGTGGATCAGCGCCGGCGGCACCACGTCGGGCAAGGCGACCCGCTTCGAGCAGCGAGAGGGGGCGTTTTGAATCTCCGATCGCATTTACTGCGCGGAGTCGTCATCCCGGCGCATCCGCTCGCCCTCACCCCACGCCGTACTCTGGACGAGCGGCGGCAGGCGGCGTTGACACGGTACTACATCGATGCCGGGGCCGGCGGCCTCGCCGTCGGCGTGCACACGACGCAGTTCCAGATCCGCGACCACGGCATGCTGCGCCCCGTCCTCGAACTGGCGCGTGACGTCGCGAGCGCCTGGAAGCACAGCCGGATGGTGGCATTGATCGCCGGGGTGGTGGGCGCCACCCGGCCCGCGGTGGACGAAGCCGAGCTGGCGCGCTCGTTAGGCTACGACGCCGTCCTGCTCAGCCTGGGGGCGATGCGCGACGCCCCCGACGCCGCGCTCATCCAGCATTGCCGCCGCGTGGCCGACGTTCTGCCCGTCGTGGGATTCTACCTGCAGCCGGCGGTGGGGGGACGCGTCCTTGGCTTCGCGTTCTGGCGCGAGCTGGCAGAGATCCCGAACGTCGTCGCGATCAAGATCGCGCCGTTCAACCGCTACCAGACCCTCGACGTCGTGCGCGCCGTCGCCGAAGCGGAACGCGACGACATCGCCCTCTACACGGGAAACGACGACAACATCCTCGTCGATCTGCTGACCCCGTTCGAGTTCGCGGTGGGCGGCCGGGTCGTCCGGCGACACATCGTCGGCGGCTTGCTCGGCCAGTGGGCCGTGTGGACGCGGCGCGCCGTGGAAATGCTCGACGAGGTCCGGCGCCTCCGTGACGGTGGCGCGATCGACCCGGTGTGGCTCACCCGCGCCGCCGCCCTGACAGATGCGAACAGCGTGGTCTTCGATGCGCGCAACGGATTCGCCGGGTGCATTCCCGGCATCCACGAAGTGCTGCGTCGTCAGGGACTCCTGGCCGGAACGTGGTGCCTCGACGTCGAGGAGCAGCTGTCCAACGGCCAGAGTCGCGAGCTCGACCGCGTGTTGCGCGCCTATCCGGAGCTTACCGATGACGCGTTCGTCGAGGAAAATCGGGAACGGTGGTTGGGAGAGGCAAACGGGTAAGAACGCGTGAACGGCTGAACGGGGGCTCATCCCCCTCGTCCTCCCTGGTCTTTTGCGTTGACCCGTTCACGCGTTGATCCGGGCTGACCCATTTGCCCGTCCTCCCGCTGCCTCAGCTCCCGATGCCACGACTCGCCTAACGGGCGCTCGAAGCGGGTGCGGTAGTCCGCGGCGGTGATGAGCGTCGTGTCGAAGACCGGAGTCCGCTCGGAGATCCCCGACTCGCGCGCGAAGTCAGCACGGTCGGCGCAGATGATCTGGTGCTCGGCGTTCCGGAAGAAGACGCGTCCACCCCCCAGAAAAGAGGTGCCTAACGTCCCTTGCACCGTCTGAAACACGCGAAACAGGGCATCGATCGAACAGCCGGACGCGCCGGCAGATCGTTGATCGACACCGATCACCAGGAAGCGCCCATCACGCCATTCGCGCGCGCAGGTCAGCGGTTCACCGTGCGCTGTCCACTGGTCGAGCCAGGCGTCCACGGAGCTGAGCAAGTCGGTTTCGCCATCCGCACTGATGGGATGGGAGGCACCGAAGACCCAGACGCGGGCATCGGGCGGAAGTTGATCAAACGGTATTCGAGGCATCGAAAGAACACAGCGGGAAGCACGGGCAGCACGTGAAGCCCGCGAGGCGCTGAAAGTTAGCTCCCGGCACGACCGAGGAGCGGCCGGATCCCGCTCGGGATGCTGTCGCCAACGACTCGTGGTGCGGCGAGCACATCCAGATACTCAGCGCGCAACACCCGCTGACCAACCGGCGAAAACAGATAGCGGACAAATGCCGCTCCCTCCGCTGGTCGATGTGCGTTGCCGGGAACCGAGAGAGCGTAGTGGATGGGCGCGCCCTGCGCGGTGAGGGAGTCGCCCGGTCTCGCGCCCAGAACGCGAACGGATGCCCGCGCATAGATCGCCGAATCCGCCTGACTGCCGAGGTCGATGGCCGACGGCAGCGTATCGAACGGCAACCGGGCGCCGCGCGCCGAAGACTCATACATATACCCGTAGTCCAGCTCACCAGCTTGAAGCAGCGCGACCAGCTCGGCGGATTTGGGTCTCACGTTGCGTTGCGATGCGGAGGCGAGCAGTCGATCGGCAAGACGGGGCTGCGCGTAATGGCGCTCGGCAAGCTGAAAGAGCAGCAGCGCGCGATAGCCTGCGGGATCAACGTCGGGATCCGACCGACCAACTTCAACCCCGGGCGCGGTGGCTCGCCTCCACCAGGCGTCGCCGGCGATGGTTGCAGCCGAAAGGGTCGGACGGCGCGCCAGGACCATCCGATTGCGAGCGAACCGGGCGTACCAGGAGACGTAGCGCGGCATCAGGAGTTGCGGAAACACCTCCTCGTCGGCGAGCGCGATGACGTCGGGAACCTGGCCCAGCTCCGTGACTCGCCTGGCGAGATCGAGACTGCCGGAAAGTTCGAGCGAGAAGTTCACGCCCTGGTCCAGCTTGAAGGAGTCGAGCGCGGCGCGGAGCGGCCGCGCGAGGCTCCCGGCGGCAAACACGATCAGCGGCGTCCCATCATCGACACCCGACCTGTTCGCCGGGTCACGGCTCCCTGAGCAGCCGGGCAGCAGCAGGAGCGCGAGGACGATCTGTCTGTGACGTCGCATGTTGGGGAAATGTCGCCGGTGGATGTGCGTCGCGGCACCCCATCGGTGTCTCAGTCCCGAACGGATACCGCATCCCGCACGAGAGGTGCTGCCTAACGGAGCGGACTGCATTACCGGACTGCCCTGCGTCACCTGCGGCAAGCCGTCCGGAATCCACTTCGGTGCGGCCCGCGCCGTTCAGGTAGTGATCGAGTACTGCTTCATGCCCACCTGGAAGTCCTTCTGGTTCTGCGTCTTCGTGAGGTGGTGGTATGGCTCACCCGGAGATGGTCCCGTCGCAGGTCGTCTGGGAAGAAACGCGGGAACGGCCCGGCGCATACGACGGCAACCCAGCGCTCAGGCCAGCGCGTCGCGCAGGGCCGGCTCCAACTCCGGAAAGCGGAAACGAAAGCCGGATGCGAGCAACTTGTCAGGATGCGCGCGCTGGCCGGCGATCACCGTCTCCATTCCCATCTGGCCGAAAGCGAGCTTCACCGCAAACTCGGGGACTGGCACGACTGCCGGACGATGCAGGACTCGGCCCAGCATCTCGGTGAAGTCTGCGTTTCGAACAGGCGACGGAGCGACCAGATTGACCGGACCGGAGAGCGACGGCGCCTCGAGCAGGAATTGCAGGGCGGCGATCACGTCCACGCGCGAGATCCAGCTCATCCATTGGCGTCCGGAGCCGATCGGCCCGCCCACGCCTAACGAGAATATCGGCACCAGGCGCTGGAGCGGCCCGCCCGCTTTGTGCAGGACGGGCCCCATGCGTGGATGCACTACCCGAATGCCAGCCATGCGCGCCGGGTCGGCAGACTGCTCCCACGCCACCGTGACGTCCGCCAGGAAGCCGCGGCCGTGACTGCTCGTCTCGTATAACACCTCGTCCCCACGATCTCCGTATGCATTGACGCCAGACATGCTCACCAGCACGCTGGGCCGTGGGTCGAGCGCGGCTATCGTGTGCGCAATCAGCCGCGTGCCGTGCACGCGGCTCTCCATGATCTTGCGCCTCGCTCCGTCCGTCCAGCGCTGGGCGATGTTCTCACCGGCGAGATGCACAAGCCCGTCAATCCCCTCAAGACGCGCTGCATCGATCCTGCCTGACGCGGGATCCCACGGCACGTCGGGGGCTCGGCCCGACGAGTGCGGCCGCCCGATGGCGAGGACCGTATGACCTGCGCGCCGCAATTCGTCCTGCAGGGGCTGCCCGATGAAACCGCTGGCTCCGGTGATCGCGATGCGCATCTGACTTCGCTCTCAGCTCGCGTCTCCGTCGATCGTTCGCCAGAGGTACCAGGTGGCGATGGATCGGTACGGGGCCCACCTGGCGCCGATCTCTTGGACACGCTCGGGCCGTGGCAGTTTGCGCAGCCGATACGCGAGCTGCACCGCCTTCTGCACTCCCAGATCCAGTACGGGGAGAACGTCGAGCCGACCAAGCCGGAACAGAAGAAACATCTGCGCGGTCCACACTCCGATGCCTTTCACGCGTGTCAGATGAGCGACTACCTCCTGGTCGGAGAGCTCGTGCAACCCGTCGATCGGCAGGTCGCCCTCGCGCACGCGCTCCGCCAGATCCCTGACATATACCGCTTTCGCGCGCGACAAACCGACGGAGCGCAAATCCTCCGGCGACAGCTCGAGCAGCGCTTGGGCGCCGGGTCGCGAGTCCGAAAACAAGTTGGCGAAGCGGGCATAGATCGTCGCCGCTGCCTTTCCCGAGAGCTGCTGGTAGATGATGGAGCGCGCCACCGCTTCGAAGTGCGTGAGCTCGGTGGCCAATGCAAGACGACAGGGCCCGACACGATCGATGATCGCCGCCATGGTAGGATCGCTGGCGCGGAGGTGCCGAATCGCTTTGCGATGCATGTGCGAAAAGTAGCGCGCTGAACCGATTGACACTCCGGTGCGCCGATGGCGATCACCGACCGGGTGGCGGGAACGGGTCACGGCCCACCCGCCGCCGACGTGCGACGACTACAGATCGCCGCTGTCGATGATGCGCCGCGCGACTTCGCGAACGACCGCGGGCAAGGAGTAGTACCCGCGCGAGAGCCGATGCTGGTACTCGGCGACCTGCCGCTCGGTCAGTCCCGAGGGCGCGCGATCAGCGAAGGCCCGAGGTGTCACAGACGTCTTCCGCGATTTCCCTTCCACAGAACTGTCGGGCTCGCTAATCGCCGGGACAGGAGTGTACGGGGTCTCGCGTTTGGCGGTCTGTTCGGTTACGGCAAGCGGCCGGCGAAGGCTCACGGTATCTCCATAGCTGCGGGTTCAACGATTGGTATCGGCAAATGGGCCGCGAACTTGAGCGCGATGTGACGAAAACCGCGTTTCTTGCCCGGTAGGGACTTCCCGAGGCGGCAGGAAATTCCGTCTCGCTGGTCCGGGCTCAGCAGACCAATCGTTCCGATGCATCCCTGCGCGTCATCCCGCAGACCGTTGTGGAATAATCGCTTAGGTCTCGCGGAGCGCGGGGCTGGCATGCGGCCCTTCGCGTCCGCTTGCCTCTGGAACAGGCCGTGCCTTTGGGAGGTTTGCCCGCAGCCGGCTGCTTGGCCGGCATCGGGAGCTGGTTCCCAGTCCCTGGAAAGGAAGCCATGGCCAACGCAACCGCTCTCTCCCGCTCCGCCTCCGTCACGCCAGAGCATCGGCAGCAACTGCTCGGAGAACACCTCGGTCTCGTGTATCACGTTGCGCGGCAGTTGTGCCGCGCGAAGCAGATGGATGTCGAGATCGACGAACTCGTGAGCGCTGGGACGATCGGTCTCATCGAGGCCTTCAACAACTTTGATGCTTCGCGTGGGTTGGCGTTTTCCACATTCGCTGCGCCCCGAATCCGCGGCGCGATGCTGGACGAGCTGCGACGTCAGGATCACGTTCCGCGGTCGGTGCGGCGGCGCGCACGCGAGCTGACTGCTGCGACTGAGACACTCACTCGCGAGTTGGGCCGGACCCCCGATCCGTCGCAGCTCGCCGACGCAATGGGCGTCGACCTGGCCACGCTGTTTCGCTGGCAGTCGGAGAGCGACCATGGAAGGTTCATTCCGCTGGAGCGCACCGCCGAGGGCACCCCTACGGGTTCGCGCATTCCGCTGGAGCACCTGATCGGGGCCAGCGACGAGGAGATGGACGATCGGCTGACGCTCGGCCAGGAAGTGGACAAGCTGCGAGATGCGTTGCTGGACCTCCCCGAGCAGGAGCGCAACGTCCTGTCGTTGTACTACTTCGAGGAGCTCAAGCTGTCCGACATCGCAGCGATCCTGGGTGTGAGCGAGTCCCGTGTGTCACAGATTCGCGCCAAGGCGATCAGCCGGCTGCGGGTGTCGTTGCGGTCATTGCGAGAGGCGGTGGCGTAAGGTCAAGCGGCGAGCGGCGAGCGGGGGAGCGCTCCGGTCCTCCGGCCGTCCGTCGGCCTGCTGTGGTCCGCTCTCCCCGATCTCCGCTATCCCCTTAAAGCAACCCTTCTCTTTCGATACGCCGCGCTTCGGCCAGCGTGGGGAGCGTCACCTCATAGCGAATCCGATCACAGGGTGTGGCGTGGATCAGTTCCGCGGTGGCGCTGACATGCGCGTGAGCGAGGGCGCTGTGAACGGCATGCAACAGACTGCCGTCGCCGGTGAAGACGAGCTGGCCAGAGGGCGTTGGCCCTTCGAATCGTACGAAAACGCGCTTTGCATCTCCCCCGTAGGTCAGCGCCAGCGTCAGCGCATGGCCTGAACGCAGGGCGTTTCCCGCGGCGCTTTCGAGAAGCACGAGCAGGCAGCGGAGGATCGCCGATGGCCGCACGAGCACCGGCTGTACGTCGCCCGGCGACGTGATCTCGATCGGAATACCCCGCAGATCGGTGTGGTGAGCGTGGAGCTCCATCACCTGGGGAATCACGTCCTGCAAACGCACCGGCTCCGTGGTGACAAAGGGCTCCGCCGGCATTAGCCGATAGAGCTGCAGCAGGTGGCTGAGGCGTTTGACTTCCTGCGCCAGCGACTTCACGAGCTGTGGATCAGGGAGTTCTCCCTCGTCGTCGTCAAAGAGCGCGACCACGGCTTCGAGCGAGGCGACGCGATTGGTCAGCTGGTGGTTGAGTCCCTTGATGACCTTCTCCGAGACACGTAACCACTGGTCACCCCAGACGCGGGCAGGCGTAGGGCCTTCGGTCTGGAGCTCGGTTGCCTCGGGACGAGGGTCCATCAAACGGCTCATGGTCGCGATTTCGGGGTCGAGGTCCGGCGGCAGGAAACAAGGCTCCCACTGGTGGACGATTCAAGGCTGAGCGCGGCACTGCGATCACGGCAAGCGCCCCCGGTCATTGCCGTAGGTCTTGCGGCTCGCAGGGGGCTGGAGGAGCTTCTGAGCGCTGCGGCTCCCGAGTGGAGACCGCGACACACCAGAGCCACTAAACCTTGCCGACGGAGAGTTATCGATGGTGCGCAGGAATTACGTATCCGCAGGACGCGTAGTACTCACCGCATGGCTGACTTTGACAAGTGTGGCCGTGGCGGCTCAGGAGCGAGGGACGCTGACGGGCCGCATCACCGACGCCGCCTCGGGCGCACCGCTGCAGGCAGTTACGGTTTCGGTGGTTGGCACTCAGCTCGGCGCATCGTCTCGGGCGGACGGGACCTTTCGGGTTTCCCTGCCGCAGGGTCGGTACGAGTTCCGCGTGCGACTGATCGGGTACGAGGCCCGACGCGACACGGTGCAGATCGCGGCGGGTGGGACGGCGACTGCGGACTTTGCCCTCGACAGGGCGGTTACCAATCTGGAGCAGGTCGTCGTCACAGGCACGCGGCGCCAGGACCGAACGGTGGTGGAAGCCCCGGTTCCCATCGACGTGCTCACGGTCCGGGATATCAAGATGAGCGGCCGGACGGAGACGGCGCAGATCATCCAGATGCTCGCCCCGTCGTTCAACTTCCCGCGCGCAACGATCGCCGACGGGACAGACCACGTCCGCCCCGCGTCCCTGCGAGGCCTGGGCCCTGATCAGTTGCTGGTGTTGGTGAATGGGAAGCGGCGCCACACGAGTGCGCTCGTGAACGTGAACGCCATCGGCCGCGGCTCGGCAGGCGTTGATCTCAACGCCATCCCGGCCAGCGCGATCGAGCGCATCGAGGTGTTGCGTGACGGCGCTGCGGCGCAGTACGGATCCGACGCGATTGCCGGTGTCATCAACGTCATCCTCAAGTCGAACGCGCCGACCGAGCTGGGCTCGACGGTTGGCCAAACGTCGGAAGGCGATGGAACGGTGACGCAGTTCGCCGCGACTCAGAACGTGAGGATCGGTTCCAACGGCTACCTGACGCTCTCGGGCGAGTTCCGCTACCGCGACAGCACAAACCGCTCGCTGCCGGACACGCGGCAACAGTACTTCGCCGGTGATCCACGGAACAGCAGCGCGCCCATCCAGAATCACTGGCAGGGCGACGCCAAGACGACGGACTACGGCGCCTTCTACAATCTCGGGAAGCCCCTGCGCGACAACGCCGAGCTGTATTCATTCGGCGGTCTGACGCTGCGGGACGGCAAATCGGCTGGCTTCTTCCGTCGCGCCCTCGACGACCGCACCGTGCGCGCGCTCCATCCCGACGGCTTCCTTCCGCAGATCACGTCGGACATCGTCGACTACTCCGCGGGCTTGGGGATGAGGGGGACGTCACGCGGCTGGAATTACGATCTCAGCACCGTCTACGGGTTCAACAAGTTCCACTTTGGCGTGATCAACTCCAACAACGTGTCGTTGGGCCTGGCGTCGCCCACGGAGTTCGACGCTGGTGGCTTCGACTTCAACCAACTGACGACGAATTTCGACATCCAGCGCCAGCACAAGTTCAGCCTCCTCCCGCAGCCGGTGAGCGTTGCGTTAGGTGCCGAGTTCCGCCGGGATGGCTACCACATCTTCCGTGGGGACGAGGCGTCCTATGTGGATGGTGGTATTGCCGTGCTCGACGGCCCCAACCGGGGGAACCGGGCGGCCGCGGGTTCGCAGGTGTTCCCCGGCTTCCGGCCGAGTGATGAGGTGGACGAGTCGCGTACCAATCTGGCGGGCTATCTCGACCTCGAAACGACCCTGTCGAACCGCCTAACGGTAGCGGTGGCCGGGCGCGCGGAGAACTACTCGGATTTCGGATCGGCGACGACCGGCAAGCTGGCCGGCCGTTTCCAGCTGACGCCGTCTTTGGCGCTTCGCGGCGCGGTGGCAACCGGGTTCCGCGCCCCGTCCATGGCGCAGTCGTGGTTTTCGTCCACGGCGACGAACTTCACCGGCACGCCGCCTGTGGCCGTCGAGAACAAGACATTCCCGGTGGGCACACCGGTGGCCAACCTGCTCGGCGCGGACGATCTCGAGGCGGAGAAGAGCGTGAACCTCAGTTACGGCGTGACCTACTCTCCCATCAAGACGTTTACACTGTCGGCGGACTTCTACCGAATCGACGTGGACGACCGCGTGGTGCTGACCGGCAACATGATCAACACGCAGACACGGACGCTGCTGGCCAACAATGGCTTTACCGGCGTGGGTGGCGCTCGATACTTCACCAACGCGATCGACACCCGGACGGACGGTGTGGATATCGTGGCCAACTACGGCGTCGCTCTCAACAGCACCAGCACACTGCGACTGGGATTCGCCTACAACAACAACATCACGCGAGTGACGCGGGTGAAGCCGAATCCGCCGGAACTGAGTACGTTAGGCGAAGCGCTGTTCGACCGCATCGAACGCACACGGTACGAGCGCGGGCAGCCGCGCAGCAACACGCGCTTCACCATGGATCACGCCTGGAAGAAGCTGAGTACCGTGGTCCAGCTGCAGCGCGTGGGGTCGCTCATCACCGCGAGCTCGGCGACGAACATCGCCCAGGATCAGACGTTCAGTCCCAAGTGGCTCGCCGACGCGAATCTGAACTACGACGTGACCCGGCAGCTCTCATTGACGGTAGGTGCTGACAACCTGTTCGATGTGTATCCGGACCGGCTGATTCCGATCAACTCGAACAGCGGCACGTTCAAGTACAGCGGAGCCTCGCCGTTCGGGTTCAATGGACGCTTTGTGTTTCTCCGAGTGACCGCACGGCGATAGGGACGGGCGGACGGACGGGCGCGCGGGCGCGCGGGCGAACGGACGAACGGACGAACGGACGAACGGACGAACGGGCGGATGGGCGGATGGGCGGACGAGAGGCGGGCAGGCAGGCAGGCAGGCGCTGCGTAGGTTCATCTGCCCGTCTCGCCCGGCCCACCCGTCCGCCAGTGCGCCCATGCGCCTGTCAGTAGTAGTACCCAAAGACTATTCCCATCTCATCCTGGCTCGTCAACCCGAACCGAATCGTCCGGTCCGTGGTGTTGTTATAGGTGACCTCCGAGACCAGGCCTTCCCCACGTCGGAGCACGATTGGCTTCGGATAGTTAATGATGTCCGGGTGCGCCCAGTCGGTCGTGGCGTAGACGACGTCACCATCGCGTGGGCCGCCGGAGACCTTGATCACGAACCTTTCCCCACGCTCGTGCATGTGCGACGTGAGCATGAACACCGTCATCGTCGAGTCGCGGACGGTGAACGTCTTGGAGAGGGTGAGACGCGTTCGCGGTGGAAGGTTGATGTCGGTATTGCCCATGTTGAGTGCACGAGCCACACGCTGCACTTCGGAGGGGGGCACGGTGTGCAGATTCACGTACGCCTCGCCAGTGATCGGCGACGCGGTCCGATTCACATAGTGCGTGTTGAGATCGAGCGTCCCTGACGCGTCGATCCGGATGGCCACGCCCGTCGGGAAACGATAGTCCGATGACGGCGTCTGTGTGCCGGCGAAGAAGACGTGAAAGCCCATCGGCAGCATACTCAGCAGGTTCAAGCTGCCATCGGGGTTCCGGATGTCGCGGACGACGTCGAAGCGCGGCGTGATCAGCGCCGGGATGTTCTCGAACGTGTAGAGTACCAGGTGATGGGAATTCGTCCGCATGCGGGTTTCAATCCGATTGACGAATACTCCGCCGGGATTGCCGACGCGACGATGCACGAAGAGCTCGCGCTCGAAATGGGCGGCCACCGCGAATGGTTCGATGCGCAGCTGGATACCCTGGGCCGGAACGGGGAGCGCGGCAAAGGGCGCGATCACCGGGCGGGTGCGGTCGGCCAGCACCATGGTGTCGACGACCGACCCTGTCGCCGGCGCACCAGCCTCGATCCAGCGTCGGACGAGCTCCAGCTCCCCGTTGTACACCGGATCACCGCCTAACGGCATGATGGACCCGTAGTTCGCCGAGTGGTGCCCCTCGGTCACGACGAGCTTGTGGTAAAGGAGGCTCGAGTCGGCGCGGAACGGCTTGACCCGAAGCAGTCCGTCACTCTTCGCGGCAGCATTGCGTGGGGTGACGCCAACGAGGTTGGCGTAGGCGACCGACGGCTCGAAGACAAGTCCGGACGACGCCGCGAATGGGGATCCTTGCGTGTGGCACCCCACGGTGCACGTCGGGGTGAGAATCCTTGCCTGAATCAGCGCGAATGTGCTCAGCGCCGCCGCCGATGGCGGTAGCGTGACGTCTCCGCTCCGCTCACCGGACGAGCACGCCGCGACAAGTAGCGCAGTACATCCCGTGATCCATCGATGCGATAGCGTCCCTGCCACAGTGCTCTCCTCGGGCGTAACCGTTGACCTGAACCCAAGTGTCCTCGACCCGGGTGCATGAACCGCGGCTCTCTCTCAATCTGACGATTGCCGCGCCCGGCCGTTGCCGGCACCCGATGTAGACGGCTCGGACCATGCCCGTTATCTCGCGCCGTGGCGTGGAGTAGCTTTGGGAGCCACAAGGCGACTCGCGTCGGAGGTTGGTCATGAAGCAGTCAGGACTGATGGTTTTTTGTTGTCTCGGGCTGGGTGTCGCGCCGATTCCTGCCGTATCTCAGGCGGCTCGGCCGCTGGTCATCACGAATGCGAATCTCATCGATGCCGCGCGAGGCGCGTTCGCCAGCAACGCGACCGTGGTCGTGCGAGACGGGAGGATCGCGGATATCGTCTCCGGGGCGTTCACGCCCCCGGCTGACGCGCAGGTCATCGACGCGCGCGGTCGGTATCTGCTGCCGGGACTCATCGACGCGCACACGCACATATCCTCGCTCGCCAACGCCAAGCGCGCGCTTGAATCGGGCGTCACCACCGTGCGCAGTGCGAGCGTGCCGAACTTCCAAGACATTGCATTACGCGAGGCATCAAAGACTGGAGCGATCGCGGGACCCGATGTCGTCGCCACCGGGGTGTTTGTTTCTCCCGAACTGGGCGAGACCATGCTCGCCGATCCACGCCTCACCAAGCTCTTCGCCGGCGTGACCAGCGAAGCGGCGATGCGCGAGGTCGTCCGCATCAACCTCGAGCACGGCGTCGACTTCATCAAGACGCGTGGGACCGAGCGCGCGGGTCTGCCTAACACCGATCCCCGAAAACAGACGTACACCAGCACACAGCTCGGGTGGGTCGTCGATGAGGCGGCAAAGAAGAACATCCCGGTGATGGCACACGCGCACGGTGACGAGGGTGCCTATGCCGCCGTGCGCGCCGGCGTCAAAAGCATCGAACACGGTACCTTCCTGTCCGATTCGACGCTTCGGCTCATGAAGGAAAAGGGCACGTTCCTCGTACCGACCTACATCACGGTGGTGGATTTGACGCAGCCCGGCGGTGACTACGACGATCCGGTCCTCACGCTCCGCGGCAAGTTCATGCTGCCCGTGCTGGCCGACGCGGTACGGCGCGCCCATCGGCTGGGCGTGAAGATCGTGACCGGCGCCGACACGAACTACGGTGCCGAGAGCCTGTCGCGTGTCGCCGGCGAAGTCGCGTCGTTCGTGGAACTGGGACTGACGCCGCTGGAAGCGATCCGCACGGCAACCACGAACGCGGCGGAACTGCTTGGCGTCGCTGATCGCACCGGGCAGCTCAAGGTGGGGTATGAGGCCGACCTGCTGCTCGTCGAGTCCAACCCGCTGAGCGACATCCGCGCGCTGGCCGACGTCCTGGTCGTCGTGAGCAACGGTCGCATTGGTCTCAACCGTACTCCGTTCGGCAAGACCACCTCGTAGCAGCGGCGCCGCAACCGCGAGCCGTCCGTCCGCCATGACACATCCTCCCCATGCGGCTCTTCGCGCCATCGTGGGTGTTTCTCCTGCTCTCGTTAGGCCCGGCCCAGCGGGCCTGGGCGCAGAAAGGGGTGGTGCGCGCGGCGGAGAGCATCACCGAGGATGACATTCGACGGGTGCTGTTCTTCTTCAGCGGCACCCACAAGGACTATCATCAACCGAGCGACTCACCGGAGAAGATCGACGCGGAGAAGGAAGCACGCATCGTGAGGCTGGTGTTCTATCTCGGCTACGAGATCGGCGAGGCGTCGGAGCGGCCTGAATGGCGCGAGAAAGAGGGGCGTTAAAAGACGGGGGACGAGAGACGGTTGGTGGTGGTTCAGAGAGTGGCGAGTAGGTCGCTGGCGGCGGCGATTTCGTCCTCGTTGACGGTGTGGGGCATGCCGGGGTAGAGGCGCATATCCACTTTCGCTCCCATTTTGCTCAACACCTCCTGGGTTTCCCGAACGCGCTCGGCGGGGATATGGGCATCGACATCGCTGCAGCCGAGGAATACCGGTGTGCCGTCGAGCGACCCGGTGTAGTCACGTGGTGTGCCGGGTGGTCCGATGAGTCCTCCGCTGAAGCCGATGACGGCGCCGTAGCGCCGGGCGTGGCGCGCGGCGAATTCGAGTGAGAGGCAGGCGCCCTGGGAGAATCCTAACAGTGCGATGCGGGCGGCGGGGACGCCGTCGGCCTCGAGCTGCCTGACGAGGGATGCCAGGAGGGTGATCCCGGAGGTCATCCCGGGTTCGTTCTGCGGCACGGGCGAGAGGAAGCTGTGCGGATACCACGTGTTGCCGGCGGCTTGCGGTGCGAGCACAGCGAGCGGCTCTGCCTTGAGAACGGGCACCAGTGATGCAATGCTCTCGGCCGTCGCGCCGCGGCCGTGCACCATGATCAGGGCCCGCCCCGCTTCGCCCGGGGTGGGCCCGAGGCGCATGACCTGCGCGCGATCATGTGGAGGAACGGTGGTCACTCCTGACCCTGGTCCACTACAACGGGAACGGCGGCGTTGTCCAATGGCGTGAGCGACGACGCAATGTGCTCGCGGTCTCCTTCCAGCCAGACGGGGAGCTGCAGCTCCCTCCCCAGTCGCCCCGGCGTTTCATCGGTGGCAAAGCCGGGACCATCGGTGGCGATTTCGAGGAGGAGCCCGTCGGGATCCCGGAAGTAGATGCTCTTAAAGTACGAGCGGTCCATCACGGGCGATACGTCCACACCTAACGAGAGCAGGTGCTCTCTCCACGTCAGCTGATCCTCTTCGCTGGCCGCGCGGAACGCGATGTGATCGGTTTGGCCGACGCCGGGCCGCGTGGGACGGCCGCGCGGCGGCCAACCGAAGAAGGTGAGGGCGCTGTGCGGTGCCACCGTGGCACCGTCGTACGATGCCCAGAACCAGTGTTTGATATCGGGATTGTCCTGGTTGAAACTCTTCTTGACGAGCGCCATCCCCAACGCCGACGAGTAGAAGTCGTCGAGTCGTCCCAGATCCGTGGTGATCGCGCTGATGTGGTGGATCCCATCGAGGGCCATGTCCGGCGTGATCACCGGCACCGGCTCTGGATGCGTCAGCCGTTCGATCTGCTCCTCGTCGCGGTCGCCAACGATCTGCGCGCCCGGGGGGAAGAGCTCGAGCCGACCCAGGGCATCCGCCGGTTCATCCAGCGTGTAGCCCGGTCCCTTGGTTGCGATCTCCAGGATCTGCCCGTCAGGATCAGCAAAGTAGATGCTGCGGAACCAGCCACGGTTGTACGGCCCGCTCACCCGCACACCAGCATCGATCAGCCGGCGCTTCCACTTGAGCTGCGCTTCGGGCGTGCCCACGCCTAACGCGAGATGGTGCACGCCGCCGACACCGGGTGAGCCCTCCGGAGCGCTGCCCCACTCGAAGAACATCAGGATCGTCCCCGGAGCCCCGGTCTCGTCGCCGAAGTACAGGTGGTAGGAGTGCGGATCGTCGAAGTTGACCGTGCGCTTGACGAGTCCGATGCCGAGCAGCCCGCGGTAGAACGCCAGCGTCCGCGCGGCGCTGGATGAGACCATCGTGATGTGATGAAAGCCAGCCGTTCGAAACGTCGGTGTCATGAGGCCTCTGGTGCCGCCGGGTACCTGCACCCTCCCGTTACTTCTCCGGACCCTGCGCCGCTGCCGCTAGTCCCAGTCGCTTGAGCAAGTCGGTGGCTGCGCGCTGCTCGTCCAGTGTCAATCCGGACATGACGTCGGCAAGGCGCCGCGCGTGCCGCGGAAAGATGCGCTTGAGCAGCTTCTCTCCCTCCTTCGTGAGGGCCGCGTAACGAGCGCGACGGTCGGTGGGGCAGTCGCGCCGCTCGACGAGTCCCTTGTCAGCCAAGCGATCGACGAGGAACGTGATGCCGCCGCTCGACATCAACACCCCCCGTTGAATCTCCCCCAGCAGGGTCGGACCCTTGTGGTAGAGAAGCTCCAACACCGCGAACTCCCCGCTGCTCACCCCATCACCCTTGACGTCATCCATCGCGTGCGCCGCAATCGCATTCTGCGCACGTGCGAGCACGACGTAGAGTCGCAGGGCGGTCGCCACGCGTTCATCGACGTCGTCGGCTCGCGCAGGCGTCACTGTCTGGGAGGGAGACGAACGGGCCATCATATATCTCAGTACTAAGATAGCGGCCCGGTGATCACTCGCAAGGGTCGATTTACCCAGGTATTCTGGAGCCATCCCCACCCACACCGGAGAACGATCGATGTCGTCAGCTGTGACCCATTACCGTTGGGACGCGATGCCCATCGAAGAGGTGACCCCGATGCTCGGCCGGCGTCTGATCACGGGTGACGGCGTGATGTTGGCCCACGTCTATCTCAAGAAAGGTTGCATCGTTCCGCGACACAACCACCACAATGAACAGCTCACCTACGTCATCAGCGGGACACTGCGGTTCTGGATCGGCGAGGATGAGTCGCAGACGATCGACGTGGGACCAGGCGAGGTGCTGCACCTGCCGTCGATGGTCTGGCACAAAGCTGAGGCCCTCGACGACACACTCGACGTGGACATCTTCAACCCGCCGCGCGCCGACTGGCTGAACAAGACAGACGAATACTTACGGACGGGAATTCCGGGGACGACGCGCTGACGTGACGTCGGGGGAGGCGTCCAGCGCGCAGCCGCTCGTATCCCGGAGCGGAGCGCTTACCCGGTACCGCGACGAACACGGGTGTGACGCACCGCCGCCCCGAGCGAAAGGGCAAGGCCGGTAACAGCAATCCAGACGCCGGCTTTGGTCTGTGTGTCGTGCAGCTCCGCGCGTGACACCCAGGTTACACCAGTGGGCGGCGCGTGGTAGGCATTGGCGGCGAGCGCCCCTAACGATGAGCGGCCGACCGCGAAGACCAGGATCCCGGCGGCCAGCACCAGCAACGCGACAGCATCGAACAAACGCTCCTGGTGGCGAACGGCGGGAGAGTGGAGAGAGGGAGTCCGGCGCGGCTCGTTCATCTCGGTGGAGCGTTGGAAGGTACGTCCCGTGATCTCGGTCCTCCTTCAGACGAGACGAGCCCCGTAGACGCCACACATGACGCGATGGTGACGTGGTGGGCGAGATTGGCGAGTGGCCTGTCACAGTCGGATGTCGTTGCCACAAGTGACGTTGCCAGCGACCGAAGGCACGCGTCTCTCGTACTGGTATGTCTCGCTTCCGTCGTTTCCGTCCGCTCGTCTCCCTCCCCCTGGTCGTCGCCTTCGTGGTGTTTGCGGCCAAGGTGGTGTCGGGCACGGAAGTCCGGATGGGTCTTTCCTCGCCCTTCGCCGAGAGGCCGGTCGCGCAGGCAGAGTTGGTGAACGTCCCCGCCTTCACCCACCGGATCCCCACCACTCGACTCGATCTTGATTCCCTCGTGGGACGGAGCGGCCACCTCCGAGCGCGGATTCTCGAGGTGGACGAAACAGAGTTTTATCCAGAGTTGCAGTCGCAGTACGGCGCGACGGCGCGTCGACCGGGGGTCCGGGCCATGTCCAGAGCGGACACCGGCTTTGCGTTCATCACGATGGCGCCATGGACGCTCAAGTTAGGCAGCCACATCAACGGGTACCACGTTGGCTACTGGCCGGGTGAGGAGCGCGCCCGGTCCGCCCCAAGCGCCAATCCGGTTGGCTTCATCGAGGTCACGCGAGACAATGCCGACACGCAACTCTCCACGCATTTTCGCCTCCGGGACTTCGTGACGCACGACCAGAAGTGGGTCTGGCCCAAGTACGTCGTGCTTCGCGAAGATCTACTGGACAAGCTCGAACTCGTTCTCGCGGCGTTGCAGTCCTTTGGAGTTGCGACGCATCACGTGGTCGTCCTGTCAGGCTTTCGATCGCCGCAGTACAACGCGCGCGGCGTGGGCGAAGGAATGGCGCGTGCCTCGCGGCACCAGTTCGGTGACGCCGCGGACGTCATCATCGACGCAAACCGTGACGGTCGGATGGATGACCTGAACCTCGACGGTCGCGTCACATTCGCCGATCTGCAGGTGGTCGATCGCGCGGTACAGTTGATCGAGCGGAAGTATCCCGAGCTGATCGGTGGGCTCGGGCTCTATCACGAAATGGGTCCCAGCGGACCCTTTGCGCACATCGACGTTCGTGGCACGCGGGCTCGCTGGACCAATCTTCGCCGAACGGCAAAACCCACGTCCACGTGGCGTGCGTCGGCGAGTGGGGCCGTCGCGCGTTCGTCGGGGCGGTGCCAGGCGGAAGGCGCGATGGCAGTGCTCTGTGCGGGAATGCAATAAAGGGGACTCGGGATGGGGAGCCGGGTGCTCAATCCCGAATCCCTAATCCGCAGTCGTTTTGGCGTACACCCACTCATCCACGATCTCTCCCTCCTTGATCGCCGCCTTTCGGCTGAGCGACTCGAGCACGAAGCCCCCTTTCTCCAGCGCACGCGCGGAGGCCGGGTTCCACGTGAAGACCATGGCGTACAGGCGCGCGAGATCGAAGTGACGGAGCGCCCAATCCGATACGCCCTGGATCGCTTCACTGGCGTACCCCTTTCCCCAGTACGGCTCACCTAACCAGTAGCCGAACTCGGCGGACTTGCGGTAGATGTCTTCGCCCGGAATGAGCCCGATGGAGCCGATGGGTGCGCCGTCGAGGGTGATGGCAAAATGCGTCTCGGGTTCTTTGCCAAGGCACGTGGCAATGAACGCGTCTGCGTCCGCGACGGTATAGGGATGGGGAAATCGGTCCCGGAGATTGCGCCAGATCGTGTAGTTGTCGGCGAGCGGGGCGATGCGCGCGCCGTCCTCCTGACGCCATGAGCGGATGGTGAGCCGGTGCAGCCGCAGTTCCATCTCAGGAAGGTCGGGGGCGTCGCGAGCGACGTCCAGCGGTTCCTTGCTCCCAACATTACCGCCAGTACATTGGGCCACTTCCCGATCAAGCTGGAGGCGCGGATGCCACGCCTTTCACGGCGGACGTTCGTCGGTTGGCTCGCCGCTGCCGGCGTTCTCATCGGCGTGCGGCGGGCCAGTGCTGCTCCGCTCGAGGAGCGCGATGGCAGCGCCCAGCAGCCCGGCGTTCTTCCCGAAGCGAGCCTGCTCGCGCTCGCACAGGCCGTGCTGCCAATGGAGCTGGGGGCGGAGGGCACGGCGAAGGCCGCCCGTGAGTTCTCGCGGTGGATCGTGGAATACCGGCCCGGTGCCGAGCTGCTGCACGCGTATGGGTCCGACGCGATCTCGTTCGCGGGCCCGTCGCCCCTTGACGCATGGCGCACGCAGCTCAGGGCGCTGGAGTCGCAGGCACGCACGAAGTTCGGCCAGGCGTGGCCCGCGTTAGGCGTGCATGACCGGCAGGCCCTGGTGCGCGCGGCGATTGCGGGTCAGAGGATCACCGCGATGCCGAACGCGTTGCGCGCGCCGCACGTCTCCATCGCGGTGATGTCGCATTTCTTTGGCTCGTCCCTCGCCACGGACCTGTGTCACGGAGTGCAGATCGGCAGGAACCAGTGTCGACCGCTCGTCCACAACTCACGCCAGCCCCTCCCGGCGGCTGCGGGAGGTGGCGCCTGATGCAACGACGCGTGATCGAAGCGGACGTCTGCATCATCGGCTCCGGCATTTCGGCGGCGATGGTCGCCGAGCGATTGGCGGCACACACGTCCGCACGGATCATGGTGGTCGAGGCGGGGGCAGAGCAACCGGGTCCCGCGCAGTTCGCGGCGTTGCGACAGCGGTATCTGCGGTATGGCGAGAGTCCGTGGCCCAAGGATCATATCGACGGGCTCACTGCACCCGGAATTCAGTCGCGCTCGATGTGCGTCGGCGGACTGGCGATGCACTGGGGCGGCGTCACACCGCGCTTCTCGCCGGAAGACTTCAGGACGAAGTCGCTGTTCGGCGTCGGTACCGACTGGCCGATTTCCTACGACGATCTCGATCCCTGGTATCAGGAAGCGGAAGAACTCATGGGAATCGCCGGGGAGCAGGGTCCGGCCGACATCGATCCGCGCGGGAAGGACTTTCCGCTGCCGATGATTCCGTTGACGTGGAATCTGGAAAAGCTCAAGGGCTGGGCAGCGACGGCCGGCATTCCCATGTGGAGCCAGCCATCCGCCAAACTGACCGTGCAGCGCGGTGCCCGTGGCGCCTGTTGTCGCAACGACACCTGCTTCCCCATCTGTCCCGTCGGCGCGAAGTATTCGCCGGATATGACCTGGCGGTCGCTGCGGGCGTCCAAGCGGTTCGAGCTGCACCCGCTCACGCTCGTCAGGCGATTGCGAGTGGCGCGGGGCGCGGCCCGCGTCGAAGCCGCGGAGGCGGTGCGGCGTGATGGGAGTCGCCAGTCGGTCGAGTATCGGGCAAAGACGTTCGTGGTGGCGACGGGATATGCCTGGAGCGCCTACCTGCTCCTCCTCTCTGCGAGCTCGCGATTCCCCAATGGACTGGCGAACGGCTCCGGACTTGTAGGGAAATACCTCACGGGCCACCGCAACGTGCAGGCCTTCATCTCGTTGCCGATGAAGTTGTATCCCGGGATCAATGAGCAGCACTCCCTGGTGACGAAGCACTTCATGCGGACGCCGAAGGTCGACCGCTACGTGCGGCACGACCTGCGCATTTGGGAATCCGCTGTGGGGCGTGAGGCACGGCTGGCCGATGAGAGCGGCCGGGTGATGTTAGGCGACGAGGTGCTGGCCGACTGGCGGGCGCGAACTGCAGAAGGCACGGCACGTGTGCGGAGCTACTACGATGTCGTGCCGGATCGGGAGAGCGCGCTCACGCTCGATGCAGCCACGAGGAACCCGTGGGGCGATCCGATGCCGGTGCTCACGATGCGCGACGATCCGGTATCGCGCGATCTCCGCGGCTACACCGAGGATCGGTTGCGCGCGGTGTTCGACGAGCTGGCGCGTGCGGGCAACGGAAAGATCATTCGCTCCAACGTGGATTCGTTTCAGGACCATCCCGGGGGCGGATGCCGAATGGGACGCGACGCCTCGGACAGCGTTGTGGACAGCTGGGGACGTACGCATGATCACGAAAACCTGTTCGTGGTCGGGGCGCCAACGATCGTGTCATCGAGCTGTGCGAACGGGACGTTGACGTTCTGCGCGCTGGCGTTGCGCTCGGCGGCGGAGATCGGGCGGGGTTTTTGAAACGGGAAATGGGAGACGGGAGACGG
>JBQTIW010000355.1:0-8570 GCA_052387735.1 Gemmatimonadaceae bacterium | reverse complement strand
AGCGCGCGAGTCACTCGAATGGCTCCATCGAGCAGGGATACTACGCGTCGACGCTTCCAAAAGCAGCGGGGTTCGTGCATCGTTGACGGCCCATTCCGAAGCCGCGTGCACGCTCCGCCACTCGATCCCGTCCTTCGATGACACTGAAGCGCCCACGTCAGGCCGTGCTGCCCCCGTGTGTTGTCGACTCCCGAACGTCCGGCGAGGCTCCGTGAGCAAAGGCCGGCTCGAAGCGTTCAGCGATGGTGTGATCGCGATCATCATCACGATCATGGTTCTCGAACTCAAGGTTCCCCACGGCGCCTCTCTGTCCGACCTGGGGCCGCTCTTCCCGGTGTTCATCAGCTATGCGCTGAGCTTTGTGTATCTCGGCATCTACTGGAACAATCACCACCACATGCTGCACGCGACCCAGCACATCAGTGGCAACGTGCTCTGGGCGAACCTTCATTTGCTCTTTTGGCTCTCGCTTGTTCCCTTCGTGACAGGATGGATGGGTGAGAACCACTTTGCGCCGACGCCGATGGCCCTCTATGGCGTGGTCCTTCTGAGGGCCGCGATTGCCTACTGGATTCTCCTGCCGGTACGGGGGGACGGCTGGCCAACGTGTCGACTCATGGGACACAGGAGGTTTCGATGCGGTTGCTGAATGGCAAGGCGGCGCGCTTGAGTCTGGCGGTCGCATCCATACTCGGCTGCACGCCATCGAACACGGCGAGCGTTCCCGATGTGAACCCGGAGGTAAGTCCCAACCAGGTGTTCCAGCTCGGTCCCGGACAGGCTGCGCGCATCCCGTCGCTGTCGCTCGTCGTCCGGTTCGACACTGTCCTCTCGGAATCGCGATGTCCGACCGACGTTGTCTGCGTGTGGGCCGGGAACGCGGCGGTGCAGCTCACCCTTCTCCAGACCGGTGCTGCAGAACGCCGTGCGACGATCAATTCGACCCTCGAGCCGCGTCGCATCGATGCGACCGCAGGCACGATCGAGTTGATGGACCTGACGCCGCACCCCGACACGCGCCGCAGAATGGTGCATTCGGAGTATCGCGCGCACCTGATCGCCCGGTCGAAATAGTCCCGCTCGCCCCACGGGCGATCGGCGCTTCCGCAGCCACCACCAGTCGAGCACCGGCGATGGATCTTCTACCGCGAGCCTTTGCCTCGCGGCTCCCTCGCCTGCCATTGGGATAGCCCGATCGCTGCCTCTGCCCCACGTGCCTGCAGGACAAGGCCCATGTGCGGATTCTCCAATGCTGTGACCGAGAACACGTCGAGGCTCCTGCTCGACACGGGCGGCCGCGGTCGCTCAAGCATTGCCTGCGCAGTGGTCGATACCTGCATGGACTGGCTTTGATCGACATCCCTACATCCCCTGACTCGTCATGGTGTCTCCGACACGTTTGCTCGCGATGGGTGCTGCGCTGCTGGTGCCCGCGCTCGCTTCCGCACAGCATTCGCCCGAGAAGCACCCCGCCGTGAAGTCGCCGGCGACCAAGACGTCAGTCGAGGCGCAGGGGGCAGTTGCGCTTCGCCCGAAGCCCGCCGACACCGGAGTCGCTGTCGTGTCGCACGGGACGACGGCGGGGAGCGCGAGCTCATCCTGCAGCTCCCTGTCCGCACTCGAGGGTGCGGGGCCCGTCTTCCCGGAGACAGCCGGCCCCGGGTTCGCGTCGTTTGTCGATCCGTCGGTGCGTATCGAGGCCCGCGAACGCGTGATGATCGGTTGCCGCTCCTTCGTCGCGCCGTTCGCGTCCCTGGACGGCTCGTCAGGTCCGATCGCGATCGGCGACGACAGCAACATTCAGGACAACGTGCTGGTCTCCGGGAAGCTCGTGGTGCTGGGTGACCGGGTGAGCATTGCCCATGGCGCTACGCTGGTGGGGACCGTGGTGGTGGGGGCCCGTGGCGGCAAGCCGGCCTTTGTCGGCTTCAACTCGTATGTCGAGGACGCGATCATCGAGCCGGACGCCATGGTGACACACCTCGTGCGCGTTTCGCCGGGGATCGTGATCCGCGCGGGCACCAAGGTGCTGCCTGGCAAGTGGATCCGCACGCAGGCCGAGGCCGATGATGCGAAGCTCGGGAAGGTGACGACAGTGACAAACGCTGACCGGGCCTTCATGGCCGGCGTGCTCCATGTGAACACGAACCTCGCGGCTGGGTACACCGACCTGTTCACCTCCGCGCCGGCGCAGGTGCGCGGCGTGGGTCGTGACCCGGGGCATCTCGACTTCAATCACGACGCCGACCAGCCAAGGTTCGCCGGTAAGGCCGAAGCCCGTCCCGACGCACGAGTGCGCATCATCGGCAGAGTCGAGATGGCCGATTCGCTCCGCGCCCTCGAAGCCAAGGCGGGACGCCACGTGTCCATCCGCGCCGACGAAGGCGAGCACTTCCGCTTTGGTGTGGTCGGCCGGCTGCAGGATCGCGTGACCTTCCATGCCCTGGAACACACCAGCATCGACGTCGGCGCCAATGCCGCTTTCGGGTATCACGTCGTGGTGCATGGCGGTCCGGACGACGGAAGCGAACCGCATGAGCTCACCCGCATCGACGACGACGTCACGGTGAAGGATTGGGCGGTCGTGTTCCGCTCCAAACTTGGCAAGGGCGTGCTCATCGGTACCCGCGCGTACGTGGACGGGTCGCAGCTCGCGCCCGGTACAGTAGTCCCCGACCGCGCGATCATGATCAAGAACACGATCGTCGGCTATGTGGAGTGGTAGGATTTCGGAAACGGCCCAGGCACCGGCTTACGCGTGATCCAAACGGCGCACCCACGTCCGAGGATCGACTTCTCCATGGAGGGCGAGCGGTCGCCACAGTTTGTATCTGTACTTGTTCCAACCCGTCAGGCCACGCCCTGACGCAGCAACGGGGATGAGTCGTCGAGCCGGAAATGCCAGCAGGGCCCGGCGCACGCGATAGCTGAGCGCATGTCCGGCATTGGGGCGATACTGCGCCCAACCAATGGAGCCGCAAAAACCTGCCACTCCAAAGTCATCGCTCCCCAATACGTCGTCGCAGAAAACGCGCAGAGACCCTTCCCACGTGCCCAGCACGTCATGCATGGCAACGATCGCGCCTCGCTCGAGAAAGGGAACAAAGAGCCGCAGGTCGCGGCGCGCTCCCTCGGTGGTGTGATCGCCATCGATCCACAGCACGCGTAGTCTTGCCGTAAAACCCGGAGCGATGTCTTGAGAGAAACTTCGGTGCGCTTTGACGTGGGAAGACAACCCCGCACTTTCGATGCTTCGTGAGAACGCCTCCCATGACGACGCAAGACCCTGCAGGTCGGGATCAGTTGGCGACGGGGCGGTGTGGGGATCAACGGCGTGCACCATGCCACTGCCCCGCAACCGCACACCGGCGGCAAGCGCCACCGTTGACCGACCCTTGAAACTTCCGATTTCCAGCACGTCCCCGCTCGCTGGACCGAGCGCCGCTGCCAGGAACAGAAACCGAGCCTCTCGATCAGACAGGTAACCGCGAGTCGCGCGCACCTGGGCGAGCGCCGCATCTCTTGCATGGAAAAACATGTCGTCAGGGAGACGCGGCGGATCCTTGCCCACGCGCTACCGGCTGCCCCCCGGCGCCGCGACGCGGTAGTCGCGGAACCGCCCCGCCTTGAGCGCGACCCGCGTCGGCCACACGCGGTCGAGCGTGTTTGCGTCGAACAGCTCACCGTTCTTCATCACGTACGCGAGCGACGTGCTGTTCCGGATGTCTGCCAGCGGATTTCGGTTGAGCACGAGCAGGTCGGCGAGTTTTCCTGACTCGAGCGAACCCAGGTCTTCCTCCATTCCCAGCCCCTGTGCTCCGAGAATCGTGGCTGTGCGCAGGGCGTCATGGGGGGTCAGCCCGCCCGCCTGTAGCCCCCACAGCTCCCAGTGCGCGCAGATTCCCTGTTCCTCTCCGTGCGCGCCTAACGTGATATTCCCGCCCAGCTTGTACATCTTCGCCGCCGCTCTGGAGATTGCCGGCCAGTGGTACTCGTCGAGCGCGTTCATGTCGCCTCGACGCGTCCGCCGGTCGAGCACCTCGTGCGGCGTGAAGCGCGCGAGCTTGGGGTCGTCGTGCACGTTCGTGGTCTGGTAGAAGTACCACTCCGCCGTCGGCCCCCCGTAGCCGACCACCAGGGTCGGCGTGTACCACGTCTTCGATTCGGCCACGAACCGGATCACGTCCTCGTAGATGTCCGCCACCGGGAGCGCATGCTCCCAGCCGGAGTAGCCGTCGAGCACCATGGTCATGTTCACACGCAGATCGCCGATGCCCTCGTTCGTCGCGTTGAGCCCGAGCTCGCGCGCGGCCTGGATCACCCACTGCCGCTGGCGGCGGTGCGGCTGCGCGTACTGTTTGATGAACGTCGCACCCATCGACTGGTAGTGCCGGACGATGCTCCGTGCGTCCTCCAGGTTCTCGATGCGCGCATTGCTGGTCGTCATGGCGCGCCCCGAGCTGTAGATCCGCGGGCCTAACGCGGCACCGGCCTCGATCATCTCCGCATACGCAAACTGGTCGTTGCTGGTGGACACGTCGCGCGACGTCGTGACCCCATACGCCAGATTCGCGAGGTATGACCACGTGCTCTGGGCGTAGACATCGCGCTGTTGACGCAGGTGGGCGTGCATGTCGATGATGCCGGGCATGATGAACTTGCCGCCCACGTCGATCGGTCGCGCATTGGCCGGCACGCGCACGCTGCCGGATGGTCCAACCGCCGTGATGCGATTGCCTGTCACCACCACGGTCGCGTTGCGAATCACCTCCGTCCCCTTCATGCTGATCACCGTCGCGTTGCGGAGGGCGACCACGCCTTCCGGCTTCGCCCGCGGGGCGGTGAGCTCGATGGCGAAGACCTCAGGCTTCACCCCCTGATCGGGACGCTCGGTCGTCGGCTCTGGTGCGGTCATCGCCGAATCGCGGTTGACGCGATAGAACTTGTCGGCAAAGGTCCAGGTGAGCGTGCGACCCTCGTTCTCCCAGTGCATGTCGGAACCGCCGTCGCGCGTCACGCGTTTGACCGGCCCCGGTCCGCGCCGTTCCCCGATCGTGGGTGGCTCGCTCGAAAGGGGCAACGCGGCGAGATAGACATCTTCACGAACCGAGAACGCGACGAATCGTCCGTCGGGTGAGGGTACCGCTTCGTAGGTCTCCGCGCCGATGCGTGCCAGCGTCTTCTTGTCCGTGCCGTCCAGCCGGACGGAGACGAACTCCGCGGTCATCGTGGGCTCGCCGCCGCCAGCGGGTGGAGCGCCGCCGGCCACGCGCGCGATGTACGTGAGTCGGGTGCCGTCGCTGCTGAAGGTCAGCCGATTGTCGCTCGGCGCCGACGTGACGTATTGCGGGTCGCCGCCTGACGAGCTCACCCACATCACCTGACCAGTGTTCCGCGACCACACGTCACGTGCCTGCGCCGGATCCTCCTTGACGAAGGCGATCTTCGAGCCATCGGGTGACCACGCGGGGTGCAGGTAGTAGCCGGCGTGTCTCGTCAGGCGCACGGGCGTACCGCCGGCGAGTGGCGCGCGCCAGACGTGTCCCCCGCTCCTGTCGTCCCAGGTCACCCACGCCAGGGAACGCCCGTCAGGTGAGAGCTCGGGGCTGGATTGCGCATCCTCCTGCTCAACGATCGTACGCGGCGCCCCACCCCCACGCTCGACGCGCCAGATGCGGTTGAGCGCCGAGAAGACGACCGTGTTGCCGCCTGACGAGTTGGCGTATCGGATGTTGCGGACCTTCACCACGTCCTCGCCCTGCTTGAACCGAAAAAGCACGAGCGGGCCGAGTTGCTGCTCGACTTTGGCGGTGAACGCGATCCTCGTCATCGTCTTCGCGGCGACGTCGATGCGCTGAAAGGTGCCGCCGGACGCGAGAATGATCGCCTTCCCGTCCGGCGTATAATCGTAGGCGGGCATCAGGTCGAGCGTCCCAGCACGTTCCGAATTGTCGCGATCGATGGGATAGGCGATCCAGCTGTCCTCGTCGCTTTCGAGGTTGCGCAGCCGCAGGCCGGTCCTGGCGTCGAGTCGAGCACCATACGCCATCCACTTGCCATCGGGCGACAGCACAGGCCGGAAGGCGCCGACCGGAGAGGCGGTAACCGTGGCCACGTCTCCCGTTAGGCGGTCGAGCCGACGCACCTGCCAGCCAATGATGGCCGACAGCCCGCTGCCACCACCGGGCTGCTGGGCCCGCGACGAGAAGTACACCCAGCGGCCATCGGGGCCGAAGGTCACCCCCATCGGGCTCGGCGCCTGCTCGGCACGGGCCAGCTGCATCCCGTCGCCACCGTCCTTGTGGTAGAGCCAGATCTGCCCGCCACGCCGCGAAACGACGTAGTCGCCGTCCGGAGACCACGCCACACCGGCGAGCGCACGGTCTCGCTCGCGCGTGAGCGCGCGCTGCTGCGAGCCGTCCGCATTCATCAGCCAGATGTTGTCGCTTCCACTCCGATCGGTGAGGAATGCGATCGACTTGCCGTCGGGCGACCAGGCAGGCTGGATGTCATAGGACATGCCGCTCGTCAGGCGCGTGGCTTGGCCACCCCCGACCGGTATCGTGTAGAGGTCGCCGAGGAGCGTGAAGGCGATGAGCCGACCGTCGGGCGACACGTCGAGGTCCATGTACGTGCCTTCGGTCGTCTCGAAGGCGATGGTGCGCTCAGACTTGAGCGAGAGGCCGTCACTCGCGGCAGGCCGACGAAGGGTATCCTGTGCCTGTAATGTGCTGGCTGCAGCTGAGGCGGCGACAAGAAGGAGAAGGGCGCGCACAATCGACTCCAGGACTGGACGCCCCAATATGCGCGGCGGTACGCTCCCGGCGGAACGCAACGTCGACGCAGAGCGGCACTGCCAGGGACTCGGCGCGATGGGTTCTGGCGAAGCGTGGGAGGCTGGAGGGCCCGACCACACGGATCAGGCCCGCGCGCCCTACCGCATGCTCCCGTCTCCCGTCTCCCGTCTCATGTCTTTGGTGTCGGCTTCACGTTCGCGTTCAGCCGGAACAGGTTCTTCGGATCGTACTTGGTCTTGACCGCGACCAGCCGGTCATGGTTTTGGCGGTAGTTGTTCCGGATCGCCGCAGCGCTATGGTCGAGCTCCAGGTCATTCACGTAGAATCCGTGCGTGAACCGCTCGAGCCCCGCCCAGTACTGCTTGATCCACTGGACATGCGCTGCCGTGTCGTCGCCGTGTTTCCAGCCGACGGCGCTCAGCATGTTCCACTGCGCATCGCGTTGCGCGAACGCGGTGGCATTCGCCGGCACGCGAGCGATCGCGCCTCCACACGGCGCAAAGAAAATCGCCGTCGACCGCTGCGGGTGGCCTTCGAAGCGCTCGACGATCGCCGAGATCAGCTCCGGCGGTATTCTGGAAACGAAGCCGCTCTTCAGGTACGACCCCTCGGCCCGTGGATCGGTGATGTCCCCGGAACGCTGGACCGCGACATAGTCCATCGGCTGCACGTTGTCAGCGATCGGGTTGCCCAGTTTGCGAAGGGGGGCGAGGGCGCGATCTGCCCCGTTCTCTGGTCCGGAGTAGCAGACCGGGAACATGATCACTCCCGGCGCGCCGCCCGGCGGGAGAGCCATCACGAGCTGCAGCTCGAGCTCGTCCGGGGCCTCGGGTCCGTACTCGGCAAGCACTTGCAGGACTTCCCGCGCCCGAGCGATCGGATAGATGATCTGGCCAGCCGTGACCGTGCGCTGCATCGGATGCAGGCGGAACTCGAACGAGGTCACGATCCCGAAGTTGCCGCCGCCACCCCTAACGCCCCAGAACAGGTCGGGGTTCTCCGACGCGCTGGCGCGCTGGAACTCGCCGTCCGCCGTCACCACGTTGACCGACGCCAGGTTGTCAACCGAAAGGCCGAAGCGGCGCGCCACCCGCCCAAAGCCGCCACCGGTCACCAGTCCACCAACGCCAGTGTGCGACACCGTGCCCATGGGGGTGACCAATCCGTACGCCATCGTCTCGTGATCCACCTGCCCTAACAGCGCTCCACCGGTCACCCACGCGCGTCGCGCCAGAGGATCGACGCGCACGTCACGGAACAGCGACAGGTCCACCATCATTCCGCGGTCGCACGTGGACTGTCCCGACGCGCTGTGTCCGCCGCATTTGACGGCCAGCAGCAACCCTCGGTTGTCCCTGGCGAAGTTCACTGCCGTTCGGATGTCGGCAGTGCCCGTCGGCTGCACGATGAGGGCAGGGCGTTTGTCGAACGACGGATTGAGGATCTGGCGCGCCTGATCGTATCCCTCATCGCCGGCGAGGAGGACGCGTCCACGCAAACGGGCTTTGAGATCCGCAATCGCCGCCGCGGTCAGGATCACGCGTTCGCCGTCTCCCGTGATCGCTTCGACGTCCTGCCGTCGCCGAGGGACCACGCGAGTGGCCGCCGCGAAGACCTGGTGTCGGGGAATGGAGATGACCGCCGCCGCGGCCACGGCGGACTGGATGAACGTGCGTCGCCTCATGGCTGGACTCCCTTGGCTCGAGGACCGGTAAACCGCCGCTTGCTACGATAGATCGCGCCGAGAGAGGGAGCAATGGGATCTCGAACGGG
>JBQTIW010000354.1:0-13395 GCA_052387735.1 Gemmatimonadaceae bacterium | reverse complement strand
TGGAGAGCCTCTGATTATGCCGACTTGCCCGGCCACCAACGCGCGAGGTCCCCCACAGAAATCGCCTTTCCTCCGGCGCGGTGCGGCATAATCCGGCAGTCGGCATTATGCCGGAACGTGTGCGCAGTGACTCGCTTGTTGATCCCCGCCTTGATCACCGCGGCCGTGATTGCGCGCTGAATCGTCGCATTGTGCACGGGGAACCGCACGCGACGCCCGCTGCTCCGATCGTAGGAATCCCGCGCCGCGGGGAACAGCCAGGCCCAACGCCAGTCGCGAACAGCACCTGGCAGTTTTCGACTCAACACGTCTGGCAACGGGAAGTAACCAGCACCGCGCTGCCGCTCTCTCGCATGCCAGAGACGCACCTCGGCGATCTGCGCTGTCAGCGGTGCTGCGAGCCGCTCGGGCTACATGGTCCGTCGCTCCTTGTTCCCCCTGCCGCTCCGAACGACCAGCGTCCGGCGCGCGAGATCGATGTCCTTCACCCGCAAGTGCAGCGCCTCGTTCAGACTCAAACCGCCACCATATAGAAGCATGACTACCAGGCGCGGAGTCCCTTCCAGGTGAAGAAGGATCCGATCGACCTCGACAGGATCGATCACTTTCGGCACGCGAACAACAGGCGTGGGACGGCCCTCGGCCGGAAGGCGCGAGAGTGGCTGCCCAAGAACGTCCCGGTACAGGAACGACAGTGCAGCCCGGACCTGGTTCTGGCTGCTCGTGCTCAGCCGCCGTTTGACCGCCAGATGTTCGACAAATGCCCGGACCTCCTCCTCGCCGCAACCCTGCGGGTGCTGCACCCCGCAGAACCGCACGAATCGAATGACCCACCGCCGGTACGCCTGTCGCGTGCGCGGGCTGTAATGGCGCGTGCCAATTGCGACGTCGAGCTGCTGGAGGAGCTGGGACACGCTTGATCTTGCGCGACCACGCCGCGCAGTGCGTCATCGTTGCGTCGCAGGGCGTGCGATTCCGACGCAACCGCTACCGGCCGGCAGCGTTGTCCATGTCGGCCGCGATCAGCCAGCGATCCCCGGACTTTCGAAGCGCCAGCAGAAACTTGCCCCCGGGCCCCTCGGTCTGCGGATACCGATAGCCGCCCACGATGTAGCCCACCGTATCGGACACCGACCACGCAAAAGCTCGGAGCTGTAGCCGGCCGCCCGGACGCACCAGCCACGCCGCAATCTTCTCCCGGCCGCGGAGCGGCAGCGCACCGTTGGACAGCGCGAATCCGTCTTCGGTGAACAGCTGCGCGAGGCGCTTTCCATCTCCCGCCGCCCACGCCGACTCATAATCGCGCAACACGCGATCAAGTGCTGGCGGCAGCTGAACTGGTAGGAGACCAAGAGGGTCAGGAGTCTGAGCACCCGCACCACGACCAAGGGCGCCGATGCTCAGGACGAGAAGCAGAATCGTGGTGCGTCGCATGGGATCAGGAGTTGTAAGGGGTGGACGATGGGCGCCAGGCCGGCACTCCGCCGGCGAGGCCGTCAGGCGCCAGAGCGGTCCAGGAAGCGTGCCCGCGTCTCCGGCGTGGGCATCGGGCACGCGTCATACCTGCCGAACATCCGATACCGTCGCCTGGCAATCGCGTCGTACATCGCATCACGCACCGCGCGTGGGACCACGTATCCCACGAGTGCGAGGAGCCAGACGCCGCCGAGGTAGCGCGCGACTTCGAGCGCCGCCGTCGAGCGCACGAACGCACCATTCCGATGCAGGAGCACGATCGAGTCGACCTTGGCCAACTCCGGAATGGCACGAACGGCCTCCTGTCCGAGCGCTCCCTGCAACGTCGCGAACCGCATGGTCCGATGCCGATCGTGCCGCAGAACGAACTGGACGAACCGATTGCATAGCCCGCATACGCCATCGTACAGGACTATGTACCCGTGCTGGTCGAGAAGTGCTCGAAGGGACAATCGGGTGATCGGGTAGTCGGTGACTCCTCTCGCCTTCCACTAAGATACCGCAATGCCGCGGCTTCTCGACGTCGCTCTCCCCGTTCCATTGTTCCGGACCTTCTCCTACGCCTTCGGTGAGCATCCGGTGCGGGAGGTGCCACCGGGAACACGGGTCGTGGTCCCGTTTCGCAACCAGCGCGAGATCGGGATAGTCGTCGCCACGCGCGACGAGGCCGAAGCGGCTCGCGTCTACAAGGCGGTGCTCGCATTCCCCGACACGGAGCCGGTGATCGGGCCGGTGCTCCTCGAGACCTGCCGCTGGATCGCGGCCCACTATGTGGCCCCGTTAGGCGTGACGTTGCGCACCGCGCTCCCGGTGCTGCTGGCGTCGGCAGCGACGCCTGTCCCTCCGGAGAAGCGCCGTCGGGTCGTGTCGATTGCCCGGCGCCTCGACTCGCTCCTGGCGCGCGACGAGATGTTCAAGCGGTCCTTGCGGCAGCGTGAGGTCTACGATCACCTCGAGGCGTCGGGCGGGCCCGTGTCCGTCGCCGCTGTGATCGAACGGATCGGGGTCTCGGACCGCGTCATCACGGCGATGGCCAAACGCGGGCTCGTGCGCGTCGATTACGAGTCGGTCCTGCGCGATCCGTTCGCCGATCGTGCGTTGGCAACCGAAGTGCTGCATCCGCCCACTCCGGCGCAGGCCAGCGCGATCGCGCAGATCGCGGCGTCGGCTCCGGGAAGCGTGACGCTCTTGCACGGCGTCACCGGGAGCGGCAAGACGCTCGTCTATCTCGAAGTCCTGCGGCGCGCCCTTGCCGATCCCACGGCCTCGGCGATCGTGCTGGTTCCCGAGATCGCCCTCACCCCCCAGACGGTCGGCCGCTTTCGCGCGGTGTTCGGCGCGCAGGTGGCGGTGTTGCACAGCGCCCTCAGTGACGGCGAGCGCCTCGATGCATGGCGTGCACTGGCGAGAGGCGAGCGCCGGATCGCCGTGGGGGCGCGGTCGGCCATTTTCGCCCCGCTGCGCAACCTGCGGGCGATCATCGTCGACGAAGAACACGAATCGAGCTACAAGCAGAACGAAGCGCCCCGCTACCACGCGCGCGAAGTGGCGATCGTCCGCGCCAGGCACGAGGGTGCCGTCGTGGTCCTCGGCAGCGCGACGCCGTCGCTGGAAAGCTGGGTCAACGCAGCCGACGCTCGTTATGCACTGATCACGCTCGCTGACCGTGTAGGAGGCGGCGTGCTGCCGGCGGTCGAGGTGGTCGACCTGCGCCGCGACGCGAGGAAACAGGGAGTGGGATCGGATCGGGCGCTGAAGCGAGTACCGGCGCCACCCCAGCTACCAACGGGGAGCCGCGACCCGTTCCGTCGCGTGATCTCCGAGCCGCTGGAGACCGCGCTCCGCGACCGCGTGGCCAAGGGCGAGCAGACGATCCTGCTACTCAATAGAAGAGGATATGCGGCGTTCCTGCAATGCAGCGCCTGCGGCGAGGTCGCCAGCTGTCCCAACTGCTCGATCTCGCTCACCTACCACCGCACCCCGGAACGGCTGACCTGTCACTACTGCGCACATAACGAGGCTCCCTACGCCGACTGCCGCCGCTGTCATGAACAAACGGTCCGCCAGCGCGGACTCGGCACCCAGCAGGTCGAGCGATTGCTCGGCGAGCGCATTCCGGACCTGCGGATCGCGCGCATGGACATGGATACGACCACGGCCAAATGGGCCCACGCCGACATCCTCGACAAGGTGGGGCGCGCCGAAGTCGACGTGCTGCTGGGCACGCAGATGATCGCCAAAGGACTCGACTTTCCCAACGTGACCCTGGTAGGCGTGATCGACGCCGACGTCGGCATCAACCTTCCCGACTTCCGCGCGGCAGAGCGGACCTTTCAGCTGCTGGCACAGGTGGCGGGTCGCGCCGGTCGCGGCGCGAAGGGTGGCCACGTGATCATCCAGACGCGCATGGGCGATCACCACGCCGTGCAGTGCGCGGTGACCCACGACTTCCAGGGCTTCGCGGCGACGGAACTGGCGGAGCGAAGGTCGCCGCCCTATCCGCCTACCACGCGGCTCGCGAACATCGTGGTGAGCGGGCTGCAGGAGCAGGAGGTTGCCGATGCGTCACAGGTCGCCGCGAGCTGGTTCCAGCGCCTGATCGAGGCTCGAAAGCTGACCGGACTCAAAGTCATTGGCCCGGCGCCGTGCCCCGTCGATCGCATCCAGCAGCGCTGGCGCTGGCACCTTCTCCTGCGGACCGACGACAACCGCCTCCTCACAAATGTGCTCCAGTATCTGGCCACCCGGTTTGTGCTGCCCGACCGGGCAGGTTTGCGCGTGACGATTGATCGGGATCCGGGGAGTTTGTTGTGAGCTCCTCAGCTATCTTTCCCTCGTGCCGGCCTTCCGCAATCCCGACTTCACCAGTACCCGCTTTGCCGCGGCTCCCGACGCGAACTTTGTGGCCGCCCCCGCGGATGGGGTGCTTCCGGAGGGCTTCTTCTCGACCACCAACCTTCCCACCTACGTTCGGGTGAAGGGTGCGTGGGTGCTGCCGCGCGAGCCGCGCATGGACTCCGCGCTGGTGCTCGAGTCCGATGGCCAGCTGTGGGTCAGGGAAGGGCGGCGGGTACGGCGTGGGGATCGTGTCGCCGTGGGTCAGCAGGAGGACGGGAGTGAGGGGATCTTTGTCCACACCCATGCGTTCAGCGGTGAAGCCGAAGACGGCGAGTTCAAGTTCATGACCAGCGAGGTCTCGCGCGAAAAGCCGATCGACTACGCGCTGATGGCCAAGCTGTTGATTCACGAACGGGACCGTGGCGGGTACCAGGTATGGGTCACGGGACCGGCGCTGGTGCATGCACGTGCCCGCGCCGACATGGTCTGGTTCATCGAGAACGGCTTCGTGGGGGCCCTGCTGGCCGGCAACGCGGTCGCGGTCCATGACATCGAAGCGTCGATCTACGGGACCACGTTAGGCATGTCGGAGTCCGGTGCGGCAACGACCGGCGGGCACGGCCTGCACATGCGCGCCATCAATCGAGTCCGGGGTGCCGGCTCGATCAGGAGCGCCGTGGAGCAGGGCATCGTCACCGACGGGATCATGCACGCGTGCGTGCAACGCGGCGTACCCTTCGTGCTGTGTGGATCGATTCGCGACGATGGCCCCCTTCCCGAGGTGTACACCGACGCGCTCGAAGCGCAAGACGCGATGCGGCGCCACGCCGCAAAAGCGACGATGGCCATCCTCATCGCGACGGCACTGCACGCCATCGCCACCGGCAACATGCTGCCCGCCTTTGTACAGGACCCCGACGGTTCGCTGCGCGAGCTGCCCACCATCTGTGTGGATTCATCCGAGTTCGTGGTCAGCAAGCTCAAGGACCGCGGTACACATCAGGCTTTTGGCGTCGTCACCAACGCTCAGGACTTCATGCACATTCTCCGATTGTTCGTGGAACGCGAACTCACCTCCCGCGCCGCCGAGGCCCGCGCCGCACAACCCACCGTGGGGGCGACGCGATGAATGACACCACGCGCCGTTTCCTGAACACGGTCCTCGAGCGGATCCCGGAGTCACGAATCATCGAGCTCCGCCTCTTCCCGGCGATCCGTCAAGGCGGGATCGAAAGTGGAGTGGCCGTCCTGGCTGTAGAGCCAGGGTTTGTCGCCACGCCCGTCGCCGAATCGAACGAGGCAGCAGAGGAAGCCATCGTCCTGGCAGTCGACGAGGCGGGGCCTCGTCTCGATGCGTCGGACGTCGAAGTCGAGATTGCGCACCCCGACGACGCTGCGATCGCCGAGGTGGAGCCACTCGACGTGGAACTGGAGGTGCTCGATCGGGTGGCGGGCGCCGAACACGAGACCCTCGATATCGCGGACGCCGTGCGCCAGGAGCTGGAGCGTGAAACGACGCTCGAGCTCGTGGCCGAGGTGATCCCGGGAGAAGTCTCATCGGACGAGGGCGACGTGCCTGACGAGAAGGAGATATCCCTGGTGCTGGAGGCGCCCGACCTTCCGGCGGACGCGTCGTCCGGCGAGCGCGACGACTCGATCGCCCTCAGCGACATCCTGGCGCTGCCTTCTCCCGAGGGGGCCGTCGTCGACGACAACCCGCACAGCCGTCTCGCCATCCTCTGCGCACGGTACAAGCTGGTGTTCAAGGGTTCGGAGCGCGGCAGGTGGGACCTCGAGATCATGCACCAGGCCGACGCTCCGCTCGACACGCTCGACCGCGTGATCGCCGGCGTGATGCGCCGCTCGGGCGAGACCGGCGAGCCGGAGCGGTTCACGCGTGAGAGCCTCCGCGAGTCGCTCGATGCCCCGGCGTGGGTCCAGAGCGCCTGACGATGGAAGCACCAGCTGTCGGACTCTTCGTCGCCTTCGCGGCCGGGCTGCTGTCGTTCCTCTCGCCGTGCGTGCTGCCGCTCGTCCCGAGCTACATCACGTTCATCACGGGACTGTCACTGGACGACGTACAGACGGTCACCGCGCGCCGCACCGCGCTCGTGCACGGCCTGCTGTTTACCCTCGGGTTTTCCCTCATCTTCGTCACGTTAGGCGCAATCGCCTCCGCGCTCGGCCAGGTGATGACGGCGAATCGAGTGTGGATCAGCCGGCTGGGCGGAGCCATGGTCATCGTGTTTGGCCTGTACCTGATGGGGGTGCTCAGGATCGGGGTTCTCTCCATGGACAAGCGGCTGCACCTCGCGGACAAACCCGTGGGCTATTTCGGGACGGTGTTCGTGGGCATCGCCTTCGGGGCCGGGTGGACGCCCTGCATCGGCCCCATCCTGAGCTCCATCCTGCTCTTCGCCTCGTATCAGGAGAGCCTTGGCAAGGGCCTGGTCCTGCTCTCGATGTACTCGTTAGGACTGGCCGTGCCCTTCGTCCTGTCGGCTCTCGCCGTCGACCGCTTCATGGCCTTCTTCCGGCGCATGCGCCGCCAGATGGTCTGGCTGTCGCGGGGGACGGGGCTCGTGATGGTTGGCGTGGGACTCCTGATGGTGACGAACCGTTTCACAATCCTGGCGTCGTATCTCAACCGGTTTACGCCGGAGTTCCTGTTGGAACGACTCTAGGTCACGGCACCTTCCCCGCCAGTCGTGGTATTCTATTCCGATAACTACTGAGCCCGAGGGCTTTTCATGACCCCGATTACCAAGCGCGGCCGTTCGATTGCCGCTCTCATTGCACTTGCGGCGGCGGTGGCGTGTGGAGGCGAGGCGAAGCAAGACGCCCTGGCCGAGGACTCGGCCCTGCAGCGCGACCTGGCGCGAGCCGGACAGGACTCTCTTACGCAGCCTCAGCTGCAGGATGTCCCAGCCGTTGACTCACCGGCCCCGGCTGTGACGCCGCCTGCTACCCCAGCTCCGAAGGCCTCGAGGCCCAAGCAGGCGCCGCCGCCTCCGCCAAAGACCAACCCGCCAGTCACCGACCCGACACCGGTGACACCACCGACGACCAAGTCCGGCAACACGGTGGAAAAGGGGACCGGCGCGGCGGAGAAGCCGACGGGTACCATCGCGGCCGGCACGACGATGAAGCTCGACGCGGTGAACCAGGTGTGCACCAATACCAACAAGATCGGTGACCGCTTCACGGCGACGGTCTCGGAGCCGGTCGCCGGTTCCAACGGCGTCATGATTCCGTCGGGTGCCGATGTCCAGATCGAGCTGACGGAGCTCAAACGCAGTGAGAACACGAACGACCAGATCGTGATGGGCTTCCGCGTGATCTCGGTCTCGTTCGGCGGCAAGACCTATCCGCTCGACGCCGACGTGCAGACCGCGACCATCGATCGCGTCCGCGCATCCAGCAAGGGCAATGATGCGAAGAAGGTCGCCGGCGGCGCGGTGGCCGGCGCGATCATCGGTCAGGTGTTAGGCAAGAACCGCAAAGGCACCCTGATCGGCGCGGCCGCCGGTGCGGCAGCCGGTGCCGCCGCCGCCGCCGCGACGGCGAACTACGAAGGTTGCGTCAACGCCGGGGCGGACATCGTCGTCAAGCTGAATCAACCAGTAGTAGTGGCTGTTGGGGATTAGGGACCTGGAGATTGGGGACGGGGGGCTGGGCCTATCGCGCGCTCGTTCCCCCCGTGCCCCCCGACCCCGGCTCGCTCACGCCTTCCCCTCCGCCCTTCACGCGCCTCACCGCCACCACGTTGGCGATCCCGCCGATGTAGCGCACGCCGTGGCCGATGGTCTTGAGCGAATCCTCGGCGGCCTTCGACAGGCCGCGTGTTTCCACAAACAGGGTGTCGGGAAGCGCCTGGTGATGCAAACGCGGGGCGCGCATCGCGTCGGCCAGGGTCATCCGGTGATCGATCACGTTCAGGATCACCTGTGACGTCGCCGTGATGATGCGCGGGCCGCCCGCGGCGCCAACGACCAGCAGCAGCTCACCCTTTGGATCGAGGACGATCGTCGGGGACATGGCGCTCAGCATGCGCTTGCCGGGGGCGATGGCGTTCTGTTCGTACTGGACCAGCCCGAACATGTTGGGCTTCCCTGGCGCCGTCGCGAAATCGTCCATCTCGTCGTTCATGAAAAAGCCGACGTTCCTGAGATAGACCGCCGACCCATACCCGTTGTTGATGGTCGTGGTCGTCGCGACGGCGTTGCCCTTGTCGTCCACCACCGAGTAGTGCGTCGTGTGCACCCCCTCGGCGATCTGCTGCCCGTTTGGTGGCGTCGGCGTCTTCTTCACCGGGTCGATCGTCCGGGCGAGGCCACGAGCGTACGTCTTGCTGGTCAGTTGATCGATCGGGACGTTCACGAACGCCGGGTCCGCGAGCTTGCTGTTTCGGTCAATGAATGCCCGCTGGTACGCCGAGCCGAGGATGTGGGCATATGCTGCGCTGCCGAAGGCCGGCAACGAGTCCCACGTTTCCAGCATGTTCATGGTCTCGGTGATCGTGATCCCGCCTGACGACGCCGGGGGCATCGAGTACAGGGTGTAGCCGCGATACCCGCTGCGGATCGGTGTGCGCCACTCCGGCTTATACCGTCGCAGGTCCTCTTTCGTGATGATCCCGCCGCCACGCTGCATCGCCGCCACCATCGAATCGCCCACTTCGCCGTCGTAGAACGCCTTCGGGCCGCCCTTTGCGATCTGCTCCAGCGTGTGCGCGAGCGCGGGCTGCCGGAATGTGCTGCCCACCGCAAGGGGCACGCCGAGGTGGTAGAAGACGTCCTTCGCGTCGAAACGCGAGACGTAGTCACGACTCGACGCGAGGGAGCGATGCAGCGAGGAGTCGACGGTGAAGCCATCGCGCGCGAGCCGGATCGCGGGCTGCAAGACCTGCTCCAGACGCATCGTTCCGTATTTCGACAGGGCCTCCGCCATGCCTGCCACCGCGCCCGGCACACCGGACGCCCGATATCCAATGATGCTTTCGTTCGTTGGATTGCCCTGCGCGTCGAGGTACATGTTGCGGTGGGCGGCCAGCGGCGCCACCTCGCGATAGTCGATGGCGGCGGCGCGGCCGTCGGCCATGCGGATCACCATGAAGCCGCCACCGCCCAGGTTGCCCGCCACCGGAAACGTCACGGCCAGCGCGAAACCCACCGCGACCGCGGCATCCACGGCGTTGCCACCGGCGCGGATGATCTCGCTCCCGGCGTCGGATGCGCGACGCTCGTTGCTCGCGACCATGAACTGCTCACCAAATGCGGCGGGCTGCCCGGCCTGGAAACGCCACCCGGCAGGGAAGACCTGCGCGCGCCGGGGGGGCAGCTCGGTCGCTCGTGTCGGCGAAGGGGAGGGGGAGGGGGCGTGCTGGCAAGCAATGGCCAGCACGAGGACGAGGGCTCCAATCCGACGACTACGCATAACGAGCTGCACCGGTTTGATGAAAGACCTCACGGAAGCACGACAGGCACGAGGCCCCAGAAGCCCGAGCAGCGCGGCTTCAAAACCCCACCCGCAGCCCAAGCCGTGTCGTGTAATGCCGGGCCACCCGCCCGCCCCCCTGCGGGAGCGTGCTCCGCTCGTGGAGCGAGTTCAGGGCATCCTGAATCAACTGCACGTGCCAGTCGTTGGCGAGCGTATACCCGAATCCGTACCCCGCACCGAAAGCAAAATCCGTGTTCGACTCCGGCAGGAGCGCCTGACGCGGCGACGTTTGCTCGAAGTTGCCGTAGCGCAGGGCGCCGACGAAGATCTCGATGACCTGATGAAAACCGGGGCCACCGCCCATGCGCACGATGCCGCCATACGAGGACACGGTCGCGTCTGCGGCGCACGATGCGCACGTGGCCGACGCGCCCAGCGTCGCGTACGTCAGTGGCAGCCGCGCGTAATTGAAGGCCAGTCCGACCGCGAAGCGATTGCCGAAGTCGCGCTCGACGGTGCCGCGCAGCGAAAAGCCGGCATCAAAGTCCCAGCTCGAGCTGGATGACTGGTCCACGACGAAGTCGCTCCACTGCAGCCCCGTGCCGAGCGACGCGAACCATCTGGGCACGCCTGAGCTCCCGCGGTCCTGGGCGCCGAGTGCGAGGGGCATGAGGCAGAACAGCGCCACCCAACAGAGGCGGGCAACACGGGCGAGATCAGTCCGATGCATGTGGAGGGAGTATGGTTCTAAGTTATACCCGTACGGCCAGCCCGTCCCCTCACTGGAACCCCTGCGCTCCGCCAGCGTGCCTTCCTCGCCGTCCCCTGCGCGACTCGACCACCGCATCACGGAGCAGCGCAATCCGCGCTCGGCCGAGATCGATCTCGCCTCCCCGCTCGAGATCGTGGACATCATGAATGGCGAGGATCGCCTGATCGCCGATGCGGTGGCAGAGCAGCGCGAACAGGTCGCGCAGGTGATCGCGCTGGCGGAGCACGCGTTTCGCAGCGGGGGCCGCTTGTTCTACGTCGGCGCCGGGACCTCGGGACGGCTGGGGATTCTCGACGCGACCGAATGCCCGCCAACGTTCGGCAGCGATCCCGAACTGGTGCAGGGCATCATCGCCGGCGGGCCTCCCGCCGTCTTCCGGTCGCAGGAAGGCGCGGAGGATCATGAATCACATGGCGCCAGGGCCATCGACGAGCGCGGGATCACACCGAGCGACATCGTCGTCGGCATCGCCGCGTCGGGAACGACGCCGTTCGTTCGGGGCGCGCTCACGCGCGCGGGGAAAATCGGTGCCCGTACGGCGATCGTCGTGTGTACCCCGATAGACCCCGCGTTCGCGTCCACGCTCGACGTCACGATCACCGCCGTTCCCGGCCCCGAAGTGGTGACCGGCTCCACGCGTCTCAAGGCAGGCACCGCCACGAAGCTGATCCTCAACATGATCACCACCGGCGCGATGATCCGCATCGGCAAGACGTTCGGGAACCTCATGGTCGATCTGCGGGCCACCAACCTCAAGCTCAAAGATCGATCGGAGCGCATCGTGGTGGAGGTGTGCGGCACGACACGCGACGAAGCGCGCGCGCTGCTGGAATCATCCGGCGGCAGCGTGAAGCTCGCCATCGTTATGCAGAAACTGGGGGTCGGCCGCGCAGAGGCCGAAGCCGCCCTCGAGCGGGGCGGAGGCGTGATACGGAGGGTGGTGGGAGGGCCGCCGCCGGTGTGATGCGGGCTGGTTGAGGGTTGCTGCTTGCTGGAGCTGGTTGCCTGTGCTGGCCTGGTGCTGGTGCCAGTCGTCTGCCGTTTGCCGTCTCTCGTCTCCCGTCTCACGATGCCCGTTCTCGTCGGCCTCATGTCCGGTACGTCCCTCGATGGGATCTCCGCCGCGGTGGTGCGCTTCACACAGCACGGGACGCGGGTCACCGCTGACCTTCTGGCGTATGATGTCGCGCCGTATTCCGCCGAGCAGCGGGACAGGCTCAGTCGGGCGCTGGTCGCGGGCACGCCGGAGGAGTACTGCCGGCTCAACTTCGACCTCGGCGAATGGCTTGCTGCGGCGGCGCAGCGTGTGTTGGCCGAGTGCGGTGTGCCGCGGAGTGACATCGCCGGCATTGCCACCCATGGGCAGACGGTGTGGCACGTGCCGGGCCACTCGACCTGGCAGATGGGGGAAGCTGCGGTGATCGCTGAGCGTACGGGTCTCCCCGTGATCAGCGATTTTCGGGTACGGGACATGGCCGCAGGTGGTCAGGGGGCACCGCTGGTACCGATTGCCGACCGCCTCCTGTTCGCGTCGCCGAATACCTTCCGTGCGCTGCAGAACATCGGAGGGATCGGCAACGTCACGGTCGTGCCGCCTAACGGTGACGCCCGCGCGGTGCGCGCCTTCGACACGGGACCCGGGGTGGTGGTGATCGACGGTGTGACGCGCCTCGTCGATCCGTCACGCCGTTACGACGAGGACGGACGGATCGCCCGAGCCGGCACGCCGATCGACGCCGTGGTGCGCCGGGCACTGGAGGATCCCTATTTTCGCGCGCCTCCCCCCAAGTCGACCGGCCGGGAGCTGTTCAGCGCCCAATACATCTCGCAGTTTGTCGAATCCTGCCGGCGCGAGAAGCCCGGTGCGAGCGACGCGGATCTGGTGGCGACCGCGGTACAGCTGACGGCGTCGTCGATCGCCGACAGCTATCGCCGGTTCCTCCCCGAGCCGATCGAGGACGTCGTCGTCTCCGGTGGTGGGGCGAAGAATCCCACGTTGCTGGACGCCCTCGCGCGCGCCATCGCTCCACGCAAGGTCGTGCGCTTCGACGACGTCTTCTTCGACGGTGAAGCGAAGGAAGCCGTCGCGTTCGCCCTGATGGGCTATCTCCACCTCAGCGGTCAGCCCGGGAACGTTCCGTCGGCCACGGGTGCGAGGGGAGGGAGAGTGCTGGGGAAGCTGACGCCGTGAATCCCTAGATTCTCCCATACCAGCGCCACGCCAGAAACAAACACAGCAATGCGGCGGCGGCGATCAACGCGGCACGAATCATCAGCGACTGCTGTCTGCGCTCCTCCCGTATCGCGACGGGAAAGGGTTCGATCGGCGCGCCCCGCATCATCGCATCCGTGCGTTCCTTGAGCAGCGTTTCCAGGTCGGCCTCCGTCGGGGTCGTCAGTTGCGGGCGCTCATAGATCTGGTGACCCACCGGGTCCTCGGGCATCGGGCGCTTGAGGCCCGCGCCGTCGAAGCGGGCCGCGACCACCGTGATGTTGTCGGGCCCTCCCAGTTCGTTGGCAATCGTCACGAGCCGACTGCACGCCGAGAGGAGGTCGGGCTCCTCCCGCACCGCGCGAGCGATCTCGTCGCCGCGCACCAGGCCGGAGAGGCCATCGGAGCAGAGAATCAGCACGTCGCCGCGACGGACCTGCTGATGCGTCAGATCGACCTTGATGTGCGCTTCGGGGCCTAACGCCTGGAGGATGATGTTACGCCGATCGCTCTGTTCAGCTTCGGCCTCGGTCATCTCCCCGGCCTCGACCAGCTTCTGGATCAGCGACTGGTCCTTGGTCAGCTGCCGGGCGATTCCCTCGCGCACCAGGTAGGCACGGGAGTCGCCGACCTGCGCGAGGTAGACCGTGTCGCCCAA
>JBQTIW010000353.1:0-4422 GCA_052387735.1 Gemmatimonadaceae bacterium | reverse complement strand
CCCGGGGCCACGGTCTGAGCAAAGACAGCAGCCGACCGTGGTCGTTCGAGGTCTTCGCCGACGACGTTGCCGCGTTGATGGGTCATCTCGGCATCAAGAAGGCCAGCGTGATGGGGTACTCAAGCGGCGCTGACGTCGCGCTTCAGACCGCGATCCGCCATCCCCAACTGGTCGACAAGCTGATTGTGATCTCCACCGGGTTTCGATCAGACGGCTACTACCCGGAGGTCCTCAAGGCCTTCGCGGCAGATGCCCTCGGCAGCGCTGATGATCGCGGCCGACGTGAGCAAATCGCCGCTCGCATCACTTTATCCGTCCGTGAACTGGGAAACGATGTTCAGGAAGACTGGTGAGCTCGCCAATCGAAGCGTCGATTGGTCGGCCTCCGTGGCCGACATCAAGGCGCCGACTCTGCTCATATTTGCGGACGCCGACATGATGCGCCCTGAACACGTCGTGGAGCTCTACAAACTGTTGGGCGGCGGACAACGCGACGCCGGCCTCGACGGATCGCTGCGATCGCCAAACCGCCTCGCGATCATCCCGAACACGACGCACCTCACCCTGCTCGGTTCGGCGGCGGTCACGCAATTTGCGTCGGCGTTTCTGAAATCCCAGTAGCACGACGTTGATCCGCAGCAAGGGACCACGCCCCCGGACGGCTTCGCGCGTCCCATGAAGGAATCCCGCGTCCCACTCAGCGTGCGCCTCAACTCCTGACTCGTCGCGCAGTGTCGAGCCTGAACGGGCGCGCCCAAGGGCGCTCGACCTCCACGTGGACGCGGGTCACAGACCGTGCCAGCTGCGGTGAGAGAAGCGGCGTTGGGTCCGCCGGCACTCCTGGCGCGTGGTTCCATCGGGACGCTCGATCGTATGCACTGCACCGGGCAAGCGTGTGAGATAGCCCTCGAAGGTGCGCGACATCGTGACCTCGTTCATGTGACGCGGGGCTAAGTCTTCACGGCGCGCATGCAATCGTGGCCGGAAGAGCGGCCCTGAGGTGAGCCCCGCTAAGTGGACGTATTCCTGAATCGCGTGCGCGGCGGCGAAGTGAATGCCGATCGCGCGCCGTTTGTTGCCTTTCTCGTGGATGCGGAGCGTGGCTTCGTCGCCGTCTTGGTGAAAGTCGCGCTTTCTAGGAATTGTCATCGGCATGTTCTACAACGAGCATGGCGTGCCGCACTTCCATGCGGTATACGGCGAGCACGAGGCGACGATCGAGATCGAATCCGAGCGGGTTCACGGGCACTTGCCGCGCCGTGCGTTGGCTTTGGCCCTTGAATGGAACCGGCTGCATCGACCAGAATTACTCGAGGACTGGCGGCGCGCACGGGCTGGCGAACCCTTGGTCCGGATTCCGCCCCTGGAGTGACTCGATGAACTATCATGTGCTCGAAGCCCGGTACATCGCCGGCTACACGATTTGGCTCCGTTTCCGCGATGGGACGACCGGGGAGGTCGATCTCGCGCCTGCGCTGCGCGGTCCCGTGTTTGCACCGCTGCAGGAGCTGACGTTCTTCCGGCAGTACGCGATTCATCCTGAGTTCCACACGCTCGTCTGGCCGAACGGCGCCGATATCGCTCCGGAGTATCTCCACCAGCAGGCGCGCGTAACGGCATAACAGAGGGTTGCAGCAGACGAGGGCGCCATGGTACGCGGCTACGCCGCGTCTTATGATATGCCCTCGCAGCTGAACTCGAACGTTATGTGGCTATACAGATAGGTGCCTCGTCCGATACGACAGCCTTTAAGCTGGACGCCGCGCGGACGGCGCGCGAAGTTGTCGCTCCGCCTCTCCGGAGTCGCCCGTTGAGCCTCGCCGCCGACCAACTTGCTGCTTTCGCCGGCCGATATCGCATAGACGGCGAGCTCGGAGCCGGTGGCATGGCGACCGTCTATTTCGCCCACGATCTCAAGCACGGCCGCGACGTCGCGCTCAAGGCGCTCCATCCAGACCTTGCCGCGTCGCTCGGCCGCGATCGTTTCCTGCGCGAGATCCAGCTCGCGGCGCGACTTTCCCATCCGCACATCCTCCCGCTCTTCGACTCCGGCGAGACGGCCGGGGTGCTCTATTATGTGATGCCGGCCGTCCGCGGCGAGTCGCTGCGCGACCGGCTGGCGCGCGAGGGGCGGCTTCCGGTGCACGACGCCGTGCGCATCGCCGCCGCAGCGGCACAGGCGCTCGCCCACGCGCATGGGCAGGGCATCGTCCACCGCGACATCAAGCCGGAGAACATCCTCCTGCAGGACGGCCACGCCCTCGTCGCCGACTTCGGCATCGGCAAGGCGATCGGCGCGATGGAGGACGAGGCCATGACGCAAATTGGCATGAGCGTAGGGACGCCGGCCTACATTAGCCCGGAGCAGGCCGCAGGTGAAGCCGTCGACGGGCGAAGTGATCAGTATTCGCTCGCCTGCGTCCTTTATGAGATGCTCATCGGTGAGCCGCCGTTCACCGGACCGAATGCACAGGCGGTCATCGCCAAGCGCTTCGTGCAGACGCCCGCCGACGTCACTGCGCTGCGTGACGGGGTCCCGCGCGGCGTCGCGCGCGCGCTCCACCAAGCACTCGCGCGCACGGACATTGATCGCTTTCCTGCCATCGCCGCCTTCGCGGACGCGCTGCTCGCGCCCGGCGACGTCGCGAGGCCGACCGCCGGCGATCCGCCGCCGCACTCGATCGCCGTGCTGCCGTTCGTCAACCTCAGCCCCGATCGCGACAACGAGTACCTCGGCGACGGTATCGCGGAGGACATCATCAACGCGCTCGCGAGCATCGACGGGCTGCACGTCGCGGCGCGCGCGTCGGCGTTCTCCTTCAAAGCAAAGCACGCCGAGCCGCGCGAGATCGGCGAACGGCTGCGCGTCGCCACCATGCTCGAAGGAAGTATCCGTCGCGCGGGCTCTCGCATCCGGATCACTGCGCAGCTCATGGCCGTGGCCGACGGCTACCAGCTTTGGTCCGAGCGCTACGATCGCGAGCTTGTCGACGTCTTCGCCGTGCAGGACGAGATCGCGGCCGCCATCGCCCACCGGCTCGAGCTCACCTTCGCCGCGCCCGCCCAGCGCGCGTCACCGGTCTCCACCGGTGAGATTCAGGCGTACGAGCTGCTGGTGCGCGCGCGGGCGCTCACGTCGCAGCGCGGTCGCGCCATCCTCGATGCCATCGTCGCGCTCGAGCGCGCGCTCGCGCTCACGCCGGACGACCCGGATGTCCACGCCGCGTTGGGCAACGCGTGGCGGGTGAAGGAGCAGTACGGCCTCGGCACGCGCGCCGAGTGTCTCCCGCGCGCATACGAGCACCTGCAACGTGCACTCGCGTTCGACGGCAACCACGCCGAAGCGCTCGGCCACATCGCCTCGATCATTCTCTCGAAGGAGGATCTGCGGCGACACGCCGAGGGCGTCGCGCTGTTCGAGCGTGCTCTCGCCCTCAACCCACGCCTGTCGGAGCTACGTGGCCTCGGGGGAGGGTGGGGGCTGGCGATCGCCCGCGAAGGACGCGACGACGAGCGCGCGATGCGCGAGGTCCGCCGGAGCATCGCCGACGATCCGCTCAATCCGATCTGCTCCACCGTGTTCGCGATCGTCATGGGCGTGATCGGGAACTTCGCCCAGGGGATTGAGGAGGCCGCTCGCGCCTGCGAGCGTGAACCTGGTGCGTTCGCCCCGCACTACGTGCTCGCGTGGTCGCACACATGGGCGCGCAACACCGAGCCTGGGCTCGCGTTCACACAGGGGGCGATGGAGCGCTTCGGCCGCCACCCATGGCTGATGCAGGCGATGACGGGACTCTACATGCAGCGCGGCGACCGGCGGAGCGCGGAGGCGATCCACGCCGAGCTCGAGGCGCGGTCAGTCACTTCGCCTGTTCAATACTTCTCGCGCGCCATCTCGGCCATCTACCTCGAGCGCATCGACGAGGCGTTCGAGCTCGCCCTCGCGTCGGCGAGGGCGCGCGACGGCATCGGCCACATGTGGGTGCGCTTCCCGGACATCGATCCGATCCTCGCGCACCCGCGATACCCCGAGATCCTCGCCGCGCTCGGCGCCTGACTCGCGCAGGTCAGGTCGCCGCCAGTGCACAGTGGCCATTATCCGAGTGCCGGGGATGCAGTTCCCTGCAGCAGCCACATAACGAACGCTGCACCAGTCGGGCGATCGAAGGAGTTGCGCGGCCTGCGGCCTAACCACCCGCCGTTCTCGTCAACACACCCCTTCAGGCTGTACAGAAAGCCGGACCCACCTCTGTCGGCGCATGCGCTTTCACCTGCACGAGACGACGGTTCAGCGGGCCATCGCCGCGGCAGGGTTGACCGCGGGGATCAACCAACGGGTGACCGCGCATACGTTTCGGCACTCGTTTGCCACGCACCTGTTGCGCTCTGGGGCGGACATTCGCACGGTGCAGGAGCTGCTCG
>JBQTIW010000352.1:0-24557 GCA_052387735.1 Gemmatimonadaceae bacterium | reverse complement strand
GTCACGACTCCGATCCCCGCAGGACCCGCGCGGTGGCGGCGACCGTCTTGTGAAAACTCGCCTCCTCGGCGCCAAGCTGCCGGCGGCCCGAAGCAGTGATCCGGGAGTAGCGCGCCTTCCGGCCGGTGGGCGTCTGCTTCCACTCCGACGAGACCCACCCTTTCGTCGCCATGCGCTGGAGGGCCGGGTAGAGTGACCCTTCTTCGACGCTGAGCGCCTCACGGGAGAGCCGGTGTATGTGCTGGGCAATTCCGTAGCCGTGGAGCACGCCGACCGACAAGGTCTTGAGGATCAGCAGGTCCAGCGTACCGGGGAGGAGTGGGGAGCGTGGGTCGGCCATAGGTGTCCTCTCTATACATATCGCGGCTATGTATAGATATGACACCGGCACCGAGTCAAAGGTTGGGTCGTCCCCGGCACGCCGTCGAGGGGACAACCCACGTGACATGCGAGGGGCGGACCGATGGATCCGGGGAATGTGTGCTTGCACGTCGCGGTGGCCAGGCCGCGTCCCAGACCGTGACGCTGCATCCCGTCACATCGCGAACGGCAGTCGTCCTGGCGTCATTCATATTTCGGCGATGGTGGCCTGCCTCAGGGACGGCGAGCGAGAATTGAGACCACTGAATTGCCCCTCTCGTCTACGGAACACGTGAACCGTCGGTCGGTGTTCGGTCTCATCGCGGTGACCGGCGGCGCGGTGGTGCGGGCACTCACCAAGCCATACCTCGAGCGCCTCAGACAGCGTGAGGCGCGCGAGGATTCCCCGAGGCGGTGAGTCGTCACGCGAGCGTGTTCATCGCCGCCTGATTCCGATGTCGCCGCTTGACGGTGCTCACGACGATTCGACCACGCCCGGAAGCGATGCCCGATCCCCTCGCCAGTGCTTGCCGCGAGCGACCGTGCGCCTCAACATCCGGCGACGACCTTCGCTCGCTCGCCCTAGGCCTCGGAACGCATGCACGCCCCTCCCCGCTATCGCTGGGCAACCGCCGGAGACATCAACGCCTTCTTCGGACTGATTCTCGACAACATCGTCAACCTCGCGATCCTCGCCGGGATCCTCATCTTCGCCTTCGGGTTCCCGGCCGAGCTGGTGTACACGCGCATGTTCCCGGGCACCGCCTTCGGCGTGATGGTCGGCGACCTGGTCTACACCTGGCTTGCCTTCCGTCTCGCGCGGCGAACCGGTCGAACCGACGTGACGGCGATGCCGCTCGGCCTCGACTCCCCGTCGACCATCGGGATGGCGTTCGCCGTGCTGGGGCCGGCCTTCGTCGCAGCCAAAACGCGGATGCCCGAGGGCGATGCGGCGGTTCTCGCCTGGCAGGTCGGGATGGCCACGATGGTGCTCATCGGCCTGTTCAAGCTCCTGATGTCCTTCTTCGGAGATCACGTCAGGCGGTGGGTGCCACAGGCCGGCCTGCTCGGATCCATCGGCGGCGTCGGGATCGCGCTGCTCGGCACGCTGCAACTCGGCGAGATCTTCTCCGAGCCGGTCGTCGGGATGATCGCCCTGGGTCTCATCCTGTACGCCCTGGTGGCGCGGATCCGGCTCCCTCTCCGCGCCCCCGAAGTACTGGCCAGCGTCGCCGTGGGATCGGCGCTCTACTACGGCCTCGGGGCCGCTGGGTTGCTGGTGCATCCGGTTGCGTTTCCCGAGCCCAGTTTTTCGCTCGGCTTTCCGGTCCCTTCGCTCGGATTCGTGAATGGCTTCGGGATCGCAGTCCGTGAGTATCTCCCGCTCGCGCTTCCGTTCGCCATGCTCACCATCATTGGCGGCATCGACGTGACCGAGAGCGCACGCGTCGCCGGCGACGACTACGAGACGCGCGACATCCTGCTCACCGAAGCCATCGCCACGCTGCTCGCCGGGATCTGCGGGGGCGTGAGTCAAACCACGCCGTACATCGGTCATCCGGCATACAAGGCGATGGGTGGACGGGCCGCCTACACCTTGGCGACCGGGCTCGTCGTCGGGCTCGGTGGCATGTGCGGCCTCATCGCGTTTGTCGCCGACGCGCTGCCGCGACCCGCGCTCGCACCCATCCTGGTTTTCATCGCGCTCGAGATCACGGGGCAGAGCTACCTCGCCACCCCTCGCCGACACATCGCCGCCGTCACGCTCGCGGTCCTGCCCTCGGTCGCCCAACTGGTGGTGATTTTCCTGTCGCAGATCCAGGGCGGCGCGCTGATGTCGGCCGCGATCGACCCGCAGGGGACGCTCCGGGCCACCGGCATCACCAACCCGGCGTTCGTCCAACTGTGCGGTGTGATGGTCATGCTCGCGAACGGCTTCATTCTGACGGCGCTGCTCTGGGGCGGGGCTTTCGCTTTCCTGATCGACCGGCGGATCGCGCCGGCGGCGATCCTGCTCGGGGCCTGCGCCGGGCTCTCGCTCTTCGGGTTCATGCACTCGATCCTACCCACCGGGGGCGCTTACCTCCCGTGGCAGCTGGGTTCGCCCCTCCCCTACCATTGGGCGATCGCGTATCTCACGTTAGGTGGGCTGTTTCTCGTGCTGGCGAAGACGCGCGCGTTCCGAGAGACGACGGCCCTCGAGCCGTCCCACTGACCCGAGGTGCTGCCAGTCCCGAGCCAGGCGCCGGGAAGCGAGCGCGAGGCGGGGATCGGCAGCGACACCAGGCACCAGGTCGGCCTAGTCCCCCGTGGGGACGATCCCCGCGCCTTCGACCATCAGAATCACGGTGCGCTCCGGCGCACGGGGGCGATGCATCACGCCTTTGGGGACCACGAAGCCCTGATGCGGGAGGAGCTCCACCGTGCGGTCCTCGAGCTCGATCAGAAACTGCCCTGAGACCACGTAGAAGAACTCGTCCTCGACGTCGTGCTTGTGCCAGTGGTACTCGCCCTGCACGACACCCAGTCGCACCACGGAGTCGTTGACCTGGCACAGCGTCTGGTTGTACCACGGCACGGCGACCGCAGCAACGAGGCTCGAGACGTCCACGACCTCGAGCGGGCCGTAGCGGACGTTGAGGTGGGTCTCGTACGGGAAGGCGTTCGGATTCGACATGGAGGGACTCGGGCGTGGGATCCGAGGGAATGTCTCATGTGCGTCGACACTACGCACCTCCCGGGATGCGCATCGGCGCCCCGCATGGGCTCGCTTGTCGGAGTACGGACGCCGTTTGTAACGGCGGTTGCTTCGCCGTCTTGACCTGCGGTCTGTCTCCCGTAGCGTAGTGGCCACGTGGGGCAGCTGTTTGCGCGATGCTCGCAGTAGAGACCTAACGGGACACAGGAGGCGGACCGTGCTTTCGCTCAAGCGGATCGGCAGTGCTCGTATGTTGCTTGTCGCAGTGACTCCCGTCGTTTCGAGTGCGCTCCTGTCCGCCCAGGGGGTGACCACGGCCGCGCTGAGCGGCGTGGTGAGCGACTCGTCAGGCATCGGCCTCACCGGCGCCAACGTCGTCGCCCTCCACGTGCCGAGTGGGACGCCATACCGCGCGGTGAGTCGCGCTGGCGGCGCCTACACGCTGCTCAACCTGCGCGTGGGTGGACCGTACCGCATCACGGTCACGCAGCTCGGCTGGCAGCCACGCACCTCCGACGACGTGTTCCTCACGCTCGGCGAGACCCGGCGGCTCGACTTCCAGCTCGCGCGCGTCGCGCAGCAGCTCGCGGGGGCGCGCATCGTCGCCGGACGCGATGAGGCCGCGGCCGGGCGCACCGGCGCCACGACCAACATCGATCCGGCGCAGGTGGTCGCGCTGCCGTCGGTGAAGCGAAGCACACGCGATCTCACGCGTCTCGATCCGCGCAGCGACGGCAACTTCGCGTTTGGCGGCCGCAACTGGCTCTTCAATAACGTCACGCTCGACGGCTCGTACTTCAACAACTCGTTCGGCCTCGACGATCCTGCCCCCGGCGGCCAGACCAACGCCGAACCGGTCCCCTTCGACGCCGTCGACCAGGTGCGCGTCTCCATTGCGCCATTCGACGTCCGGCAGGGGGGCTTCACCGGCGCGAACGTGAACACAGTGACCAAGAGCGGCGCGAACGACTTCCGCGGCTCGATCTATTCGTTCCTCCGGACCGATGCGCTGCAGGGCAACACGGTGCGCGGCGCGAAGGTGGTCGCCAACCCAGACCTCACGTACCGCCAGCAGGGCTTCTCGCTCAGCGGACCGTTGCTGCGCGACAAGCTGTTCTTTTTTCTCAACGCGGAGCTCGAGCGCAACGACGACCCCGGCACGAGCTTCGCCGCGAGCCGCGGCACGCCGGGCTTCGGCATCTCGCGCGTGCAGGCGTCGCAGATGGATGCGATCAGCACCAGGCTCAAGCAGGTCTACAACTACGACACCGGCCCTTACGAGGGCTACGTCAACGAGACGGACAACGACAAGGTGCTCGCGAAAGTCGACTGGAACATCAACGAGAAGAACAACGCGTACTTCCGCTTCAGCTATCTCGACGCCGGCCGCGACCTCCCGCCGCACCCGTTCGTGTTGAGCTTCAACAACACCGGCCGCGGGCCGAACGCGACCTCCCTGCCGTTTCGCAACTCGGGCTACGCGATCAACAACAAGCTGCAATCGTATGCGCTGGAGTGGACCTCGCGCTCGTCAGGCTGGGCCAACCGGCTGTTCGCGAGCTACAATCGCTTCCGCGACTCGCGCGCGCCGTTCAGCGAACCGTTTCCGACGATCGAGATCGGCGAGCAGGGCGTCACCTACACCACGGCCGGGCACGAACCCGTCTCCATCCACAACATCCTCGATCAGGATGTGTGGCAGTTCACCGACAACCTGAGCTTCTTCGTCGGGAACCACGTGTACACGGTGGGGGCCAACTACGAGGCGTTCTCGTTCTTCAACTCGTTCAACATCTTCCGGCACGGCCTGTTTCATATCCCGGGCATCGGGAGCACGTACTCGTCGATCGCCGAGTTCATGAACGCGACGTCGCCGACCAACACGAGTCGCGTGAACTTCCGCCGGATGATCGGGACGGGGCCGTTCAAGGGAGAAGACATCAGCGTCGGCCAGGCCTCGCTCTATGCGCAGGACGAATGGCTGGCGACCCCGCGGCTCACATTCACCTACGGACTCCGGGTGGACGTCCCGACGTACTTCACCGACCCCGTGGACAATCCCTTCTCGCGCGGGCTCAGCGCGCTCGACGAGAACCGGCAACCCGAAGTGGTCGATCAGAGCAAACTGCCGGGAGCGACGGCACTGTTCTCGCCGCGCGTGGGTTTCAACTGGGACGCCACCGGTGACCGCCGCACCGTGGTGCGCGGAGGCACGGGGATCTTCACCGGCCGCGTGCCGTTCGTGTGGATCGGCAACGTCATCTCCAATCCGGGGGCGAACCCCAACCTCTTCCCTACCGGTCCGCAGCGTCCCACCAAGTATGGCTCCGTGCTCGCGCAGTCGTTCGACGTCAATGCGATGGATCCCGACTTCAAGTTCCCCCAGGTGTGGACCACGAGCCTCGGCGTCGACCAGTCGCTGCCGTGGGACCTGACCGGCTCACTCGACGTGACGTACGGCAAGGACCTGAATTCGGTGTTCATGCGGAACGCCGATCTCGTGGCGCCCAGGCGCACGCTGCCCGACGGGCGGCCGTACTACGGCGGGGCGGGGGCCAACGAGCTGACAGCGGATTTCGGCGCCGGCATCTACGTCATCGACAATACCGACGAGGGATACTCGTTCAACATCAGCGGTACGCTGCGCAAGGCGTTCAGCGCTACGGCGAGCGCCGGCATCGGCTACAGCCACACGCGCGCCCGCAACAATCTGCGGTCATCGGAGATCGCGAGCGTCCTGTGGCAGAGCCAGCCGATCCAGGGCGACCCGAACAATCCGGAGCTCAGCTATTCCGAGTTTGGACAGCGGCATCGGTTCGTGGGAGACGCGCTCTATACCAAGGTCTGGTCCAACACGTACCGGACGCAGATCGGCGTGTTCGCCGAGCTGGCGGAAGGCAATCGCTTTGCCGGCAACGGGGGCAACCGGTACTCGTTCGTGTATTCCGGTGACGTGAACGGTGACGGACAGGGTGGCAACGACCTGATCTACATTCCGCGTTCACAGACCGACATCGTGCTCGTGCCGTTCACCGATGCGGCGGGGCGCACCGTGTCGGCGCAGGAGCAGTGGACGAACCTCGACGCCTTCATCCGACAGGATGCGTATCTGCGGGACCACCGCGGCACGATCGCGCAGCGCGCGGGCGCGGTGAATCCGTGGTACAACACGATCGACGTGCGGCTGCTGCAGGACTTCGTGCTCTCAAGCGGCGCCCGCCGGCACACGCTGCAGCTCAACGTGGACGTGATGAACTTCGGGAACCTGCTGAGCTCCGATTGGGGCGTCCGCAAAGTGGCGAGCGCCTCGGCTACCTCGCCGCTGCGGCTCGCGGGGTTCAACACAGCGGGAGCGCCGACCTTCAACTTCACCGGGCCGACGTCGACCTACATCGATGATCCGGACGTGCTCTCTCGGTGGCGGGCGCAGGTGGGGCTGCGGTATTTCTTCCAGTAGTAGTAGTAGCTGAAGGGGCTGAATCCGGCCGATGAGTCGCCGCCGTCCCGGGAGGACGCCGACGCGCCGTGTCGGGGAACCTCCGCCACCTTGTGCACGTCGGGATGACGGTTTCTGATCACAGCTTCCGCAATGCGGAGAAGAGGCTGCACAGCCTTCCTCGCCCTCTTCACGCCCGCCCACCTCCTGAGAGCAGTTTCTCGCCATGTCCACGCGTACCAGGAACCGTCGCCCGCCATCGCTTCGCCGACACATGGCTGGAGCACTCGTCGCCCTGACCGTCGCCGGCGGATGCGGCGGGGGGAGCAGCAACACCGGTCCGACGGTCCCGCCGCCCCCGGCGCAGGGATTCTCGATCGCCGCATCCGCCAATGCGCTGAGCGTCGTCGCCGGCACGAATGGCGCGCTGACCGTGACGCTGACGCGCACCGGAAGCTTCACCGGCTCCGTCAGTCTTTCTGCGGCCGGGTTGCCGACCGGTGTCACCGCGTCGTTCAATCCGACGCAGATTGGCGCGGGCCAGACCACCAGCACGCTCACCCTGACCACGGTGGCCGCCGTGGCGGCAGGAACCACCACCATCACGGTCACGGGCACTGCGACCGGACTAACTGCTCAGACCATCAGCGTGCAGCTCACGATCACCGCAGCCCCACAGGCTGGCCCGTTCACGCTCAGCATCAGCGCGTCGTCGTACCTGCTCCTCCCGACCACCCACCTGCCCTGGAGCCCGATCATCACGATCACGCGCAACCCCGGGTTCACCGGTCCGCTCACGTTCTCGGTGAGCGGTCTCCCGCCGACGCTGTTCATCGGCATGACACCCACGAACGTCACCGGGAACACCGTCACGCTGCTGCCGCTGAGCGTGGGGGCCACGGCCAATGGGACGTACACCGCGACGATTCGCGGGACCGCCGCCGGGCTCGGTGCGCAGAGCGTCACGCTCCAGCTCGTCGTCGCGCCCACCAGCACCGGCAACATCCGATGGAAGCACTGCTCGACCGTTACGCCGCGCTATTTCTTTGCGGTGAAGGATGGCACCGGGCCGTGGACGCGCGTCGTGCCGTCGACCGATTCGGTCTACTCCTTCACCGCCGCGTCGGCCACGGCGCAGGTCGCCGAGGTCGCGCTCGACTCGGGAGGTTTCAGGACGACCATTCATCAGTTCACCGCGCAGGAAATGGCGGCCCGTGCGGCGTCACAGTGCCAGCTGTACCCCAACGGCAGCACGCGAACCGCCAGCGGCAGCTTCGCCGGCGTCACTGGTTTCCGCACGTCGCAAGTCGGGATGGGATACTGGTTCGGTTCGGCGAATGGCAACAGGCCATTCTCGCTGCTGAATCTGCCGGCTGGCCCGCTGGACGTTGTCGCGGTTCGGAACGGGGAGCTCCTGGTGCTGTCCGCCATTTCCGTCGATCGGGCGATCATCCGCCGAGGGGTGAACCCCGCCTCGGGGGCATCGATGCCGGTGTTCGACTTCACGGCGGCCGAATCGTTCGCACCGACGCTATCGACGTGGACGTTCGGCAACGTGAACGGTGAGATGTTCGGCGTGAGCCAGCTGTTCACGACGGCTGGAGGGTCGACCGGCATCTTCACCGCCCTGCCCGCGATCGACGGGGCGCCTAACGTGCGAACCGTGTACGGGATTCCGTTGGCGCAAACCCTGGCCGGTGACCTGCACCAGGTGATCGCCACCGTGTCGACCAACGGGCAGCCGCTGGGGAGTCCCAACCGGGCGACCCGGCAGATCGTCACCTATGCACGGACGATCGGCGACCGCTCGCTGTCGTTTGGTCCGCCAATGGCCGCGGCGACGGTGACGTCCACCGGCGGCCGCCTGCGCGCCCAGGGGACGCTACCGGCGGAGTACAACGCCGGCGTGACGTTCGATGTCTCGCAGACGACGACCGCGCGGTTCGCGACGATTCACGCCACGCGCGGATTCCTCGGTGCGGGGGTCACCTACGACTTGCAGCTTCCCGACCTCACGACCACCGTTGGATGGGACTCGCAGTTTGCCATCCGCCCCGGCATTGCCACCAACTGGTGGGTGAGCGGCGGCGGGCCCACCCTCGATTTCTTCGATGGGCGGTACATCTTCAACTCCACGCGATCGCGGTGGGCGGGGGCGCTCACCGGTATCCAGGCGCCCGCGGACGGCGCGACGTACCTCATGGCGCGAACGGTGGGAGCCACGATACCCTGATGCTCCCAGAGCTCCGTCCTGCGGGCGCGGCCGTGGTCTGCCCCGACACGTCGCCGACGACGATCGAACTTACGGTTGCGGCCGCAGCCATCCAGTGCCGGAGGCCACGATCCGCGTAACGCGGCCGTCGCGTGTTCAACTCAGCACCAGGGCTCCTGGGCCCGAGATTCATGGGATGACAAGGCCTCTGCCAACCCACAATACAACATCCGCTGGATCCGTGCGATCATCAGCGTCCGATTCCTGAATCCGTCGAACTCCCATGACGGGATGCGCTGCGCGATGTGACGCAGTGGAAAACGACTCGCGGCGCGTCTGGGGTTGTCGTTTCGCGCGAAAAGACGAAGCCTCATCTTGGGTACACACGAAAACCGGGAAACGGGATGAAACGAGACTCTGCCGATGGCTGATGAAGCCCGGGGCTACCTGATGCGGCAGTTCGAAACGGCGTGGAAGCTCTGCAGCTTCCACCTCGACGGACTTGCCACGGAGGAGTGCCTATGGCGCCCTGCCCATCAGGGGCTACACGTGCATGAAACCGCTGCCGGAGCGTGGCGCGCCGATTGGCCGGAGCACGAAGGATATGCCCTCGGTCCGCCGAGCATCGCGTGGCTGACCTGGCACCTCGGCTTCTGGTGGTCCATGGTGCTCAACCACTCATTCGGCGACGGGGCACTCTCACGCGAGCGCGTGACGTGGCCCGGGAATGCCGACGACGTCCGCGAGTGGCTCGGCCGACTACACGGAGAGTGGCGCGTGGTGCTCGAGCAGATCACCGACGACGACCTGCGATCGGCACAGCGAACACGATGGCCGTTCCAGGACCGTCCGTTCGGTGACGTCATCGCATGGGTCAATGTCGAGCTCACGAAAAACGCCGCGGAGATCGGCTATGCACGGTTCCTCTATGCCGTCAGCGGCACCTCAGGCCGACCTCGAAGCGATCCTGGAGCATGACGTCAGACTGAATCTGGTCGCAGATCCTTCACGAGGGAATCGAAGAGCACTAACTGTGGAATGGTGATTCGCCCAGCGTCTCCCGAGTCACGTCGCCACGGCCGGCCGACGCCGGCCGTGCGAGGTGGCCTGCTCGAACGCATGGGCGAGCTGCAGCACGCTCCAGTCGTCGCGGTGGCGACCAACGATCTGCAGGCCCACAGGCAATCCGTTGTTGGTGAAGCCCGCCGGGACCGAGATCGCGGGATTCGCCATGAACGTGACGTACCAGCAGCTGCGCATCCAGTCGATGTATGTCTGCATCGCGGTACCGGCGACGGAGGTGGGATACGAGATCGTCACGTCGAACGGTTCCAGCTGCGTCACCGGGAGCACAAAGTATTCGTAGCGCGCGAACAACGCCTCCGATTGCGCATAGAGCCGCTCCTGGCGCGCCAACGCCCGAGCCACATCGGAAGCGCTCTGACGCTCGGCCTCGGCGATCTCCCAGTGAATCGTGTCCTTGATCCAGTCCGGGCGCTGCTTCGCCATGGCGGAATAGCTGGTGTGGTAGGAGAGGTGGCGCAGCGTCGGAAAGGCCTCGTCGACCCCGGCAAAGTCGGGTTCGTCCTCCTCAACGATGCAGCCCATCGACTCGAAGATGCGGCGCTGCTCATCGATCACGCGACGGATCTCAGGCTCGAAGGGAATGCCGCCCAGTCCCTTCCACCACGCAACGCGCACACCCCGGAAGTCACGGCCGAGTCGACCGGCGAAGCGGGCGGGATCTCCGGACAACGCGGTGGGGCTGCGGGGATCGGGAGCAGCGAGCACGCTGAGAAAGAGCGCCGCATCAGCCACGGTTCGCGCCATCGGGCCTGACGTCGACAGTGGAGACCAGGTGTTGCGCCCGGCACTCACGCGGCCCGGGGACGGGCGGAAGCCAACCACGTTGCAGAACGCCGCGGGGTTCCGCAGCGAGCCACCGGTGTCGCTGCCATCGGCGATCGGCACCATGCCGCAGGCGAGGGCCACGGCGGCCCCACCGCTGCTGCCTCCGCACGTGCGCGTGACATCGTAGGGATTCTTTGTCGCGCCGAACACGGTGTTGAATGTGTGGGAGCCCGCCCCGAACTCCGGTGTGTTGGTCTTGCCCACGGTGAGTGCGCCCGCGGCACGAATCAGCGTGATGATCGGCGCGTCGGCGTCGGGAACCCGGTCGCGGTAAAACGGGGAGCCCTGCGTGGTACGGATTCCCTTCGTGGCGACGAGGTCCTTGTGCGCAATCGGTAGCCCGTGCAAGGGACCCCGCAGACGGCCGCGTGCCTGGTCACGGTCTGCGGCGTCGGCGTCGGCCAGCGCACGGTCGGCGACGAGGGTGACAATCGCGTTGACCGACGGATTGACGCGCTCCACCTGGGAGAGATGCGCCTGCATCACCTCCCGCGCCGAGACCTTCTTCGCGCGAATCATGGATTCGAGCTGCAGGGCGGAGAGGAAGCAGAGGTCGGATGGAGCCGGGGCAGTCACTGCCAGCGACCGTGGGCCATCGAGCGCCCCAAGCGTCGGTGCAATCCCAAGGGCGGCAGCACCGATCAAGCGGCTGAAGTCGCGGCGCGAGATGTCCCCGTCAGGGGTGCGATGATCGAGCGCATCGACGCGCGCGCCGTCCGTGTTCGGGCTCATGCGTTCCACCGGTTGGAGGGAGGACGCAGAGCTTTACCTGTTCGACGCCGAACCGGAAGAGCGAGCGCTAGATCGTACGGCTCGGAGTCAGCCTCGCTCCAAGTCACGCACGCTCAAGCCCTACCCCTGATGCGTCGCAGAGCCGAGTCGATGGACTGAGGGAGCAGGAGATCATCGGAGATTGCGGCAATCTCCTCCGCATCGCGCCAGGCGTTCTCCAGTTGCTGGAGCTCTCCCTCCAGCGCGCGGCGCTCCGCTTCCTCGTGCAGTGCCATTTCGAGTGCGAGCCGCTGTGGTTGGGGCACGGCGAACAGCCCGTGACGCGAGACCTCCCGCGCGCTGGGACTGCCCTGCCATCTCGATGTCCGCTGCTTCATTGGATGCGCCTCGCGCGATCCAAGACTGGCGAGTCGCTCGATGTAGGCCGTCGAGCTGCCGATCGCGTCGATCTCCTCGACCGCTGCTGCGATGGATGCACGAGTGCCGCCGAACCGGTTGACCTTGGGCACCACAATCGACGCAATCCGCTCGGCCTCCGGTCCTTCGAACCGTTGCTGTCCGTTCTTGAATCTGAGCTCGAGCGCGAGCGAGCCATCCGGTCCCGTGGAGAGCCACGATTCGGCGAGATGTCGGCGGCGTACGTGGATGAGACCTCTCGACTCCGTCCGGATCTTCGCGACCACGGTGTCGGGATTGCCGTGGATGATCGACGAGATCGACCGACCGATACCAAATGCGAAGACGCCCATCGTCATCCCCGCGACGGCGCCACCCGCGACGACCATTCCGACTGCGGCGATCCCCGCACCGGCGTAGAGAAACTGACGACGGCGACGGCGCCCGAACTGATCGCCATAGCGCCACGCGGCGAACTCCGGACGGAGCGGGTCACCGATCCTGACGAGCGTCGTCCCGTCGCGCAGCTTCGCCAGCCCGATGTTGTCGGTCGAGGCGCGACGGCGCGTGTCGCGATAGAGCTTCTCCGCCTGTTCGATCGCCTCCCACCGTTCTTCCAGCGGCGTCAGGTTCCACCGCTCGCATCGCAGACAAACGACCCACAGCCGCCCCTTCGATGGATCAAAGGCGAGCCGCGCGCCAACGGGGAACGCCTCGACCGACTCGTTGCGGCCGAGTGGCTGGTGACAGAAGAGGCAGGTCGCGTACATCGGGGACTTCTACTGAAAGACAACGTGAACATGCCTCGGGTGGTTTCAAGGAAGAGAATAGAGAGTAGCGAATGGAGAATGGATCCCTACTCCCTCTTCTCCATTCCGTATTCCCTGTTCTCTACCGGTAACGCGCCATCAACCGCTGCAGGGCATCATTCCCCGGACAGAGTTGCTCGTAAGGCACGTCCACGAGTGGCGTCTCGACGGTCTTTGACACCGCGTGCATGTCGCTGCCGCTCTCGTCGAGGAACAACAGGCCGGTCGCCACTTCATGGCGCTGCTGGCAGGCACGCACGTGCGCGTAGGCCGACTCGCGGTTCGTCGGGTCGTACTCGGCGTGCGTCTTGCGAAAGCGGACCGTGCTGCCATCGTGCATCGTCACGACGGTCACGGCCTCCTGCGTGTCCGGCGCGACGATCTCGCGTTGCAGCGGCACGAAGTCGGCGGCCGCGATTTCCACTTCGTGTTCGCGCGTGAACTTGTAGCTCTTGGTGGAGCCCTCGTGGTCGTTGAACGTCACGCACGGCGAAATGACGTCGACGAGCGCCAGCCCGTTGTGCGAAAGGCCGGCCTTGAGAATCGGCACCAGCTGCGCCTTGTCCCCCGAGAAGGAGCGCGCCACGAAGGTGCAGCCGAGCGTCAGGGCAAGCAGCACGGGGTCGATCGGAGGCTGCAAATTGGCTTCGCCCTTTTTGGACGTGGACCCGATGTCGGCCGATGCCGAGAACTGACCCTTCGTGAGCCCATAGACGCCGTTGTTGTCAATCACGTACAGCATGCGCACGTTACGCCGGATCGCATGCGACAGCTGGCCGAGTCCAATGGACAGAGAGTCGCCGTCGCCGGAAATCCCGATGTAGGTCAGGTCACGATTGGCGGCATTCGCCCCGGTGGTGACCGACGGCATGCGCCCGTGCACGCTGTTGAAGCCGTGCGACTGTTTCATGAAGTACGCCGTCGTCTTGGACGAACACCCGATGCCGCTCATCTTGGCCGCGCGATGCGCGGGCAGCGCCAGTTCCCAGAACGCCTGCACGAGCGCGGCCGTTACCGAATCGTGCCCGCATCCCGCGCACAGTGTGGACATCGCGCCTTCGTAGTCGCGCACCGTGAGGCCGAGTGCGTTCTTGAGCAGTCCCGGATGCCGCACGGGCGGCTTGGCGATGGAGGTCATGCGGGCACCTTCGCCATATGGCTGGCGATCGCCGTGACGACTACGCGCGCCGTGAGCGGCATCCCGCCGTAGTCCAGCACAGGGACCATCGCATCACGCGGCATGCCGGTCTCGATGGCGAGCAACGAACGCAACTGCGCGTCGCGGTTCTGCTCGACCACGAAGATCTTTGGCTGCGAATCGAGGAACGTCCTGACCGATTCATTGAACGGGAATGCCCTGATGCGCATGTAGTCGGCGACGATGCCTTTCTCACGCAGACGGTCGACGGCTTCCAACACCGCGGCGTGGCAGCCACCGAGTGAGACAATTGCCACCTCGGCGCCGGGCTGCGTGCGGACCTCGGGCGCCGGCACGGCCCCGGCGGCGGCGGCGAACTTGCGTGCCAGCCGGTCCACCACCTCTTGATAGGCATCCGAGTCCTCGGTGTAGGCGCCGTGCTTGTCGTGGCCGGAGCCGCGCACGAAGTACGCGCCGTTCGGGTGCACACCGGGAAGGGTGCGCGCGGCGATCCCGTCGCCGTCCACATCGAGGTACCGCGAGAACTTCTTGACGTTGGCCAACTCGTCGGCGGTGAGCACCTTGCCGCGATCGGGGCGGTAGCTGTCGTCCCAGGTGAGCCGCTTGCACATCCAGTCGTTCATGCCGATGTCGAGATCACTGGCCACGAACACGGGGGTCTGGAATCGCTCGGCCAGATCGAACGCCGTGACGCTGGCGTAGAAGCACTCCTCGGGATTGGCAGGGAAGAGCACGATGTGCCTGGTGTCACCGTGCGACGCGTACGCGAGCGAGAGCAGGTCGCCCTGTTGTGTGCGTGTTGGCATCCCGGTGGAAGGGCCCGTACGCTGAATGTCGTAAAAGACCGCGGGGATGTCCGTGTAATAGGCGAGGCCGATGAACTCCTGCATCAGCGAGATGCCGGGGCCCGACGTGTTGGTGAAGGCACGAGCCCCGGCCCACCCGGCACCGATCGCAATGCCGGCCGCCGCCAGCTCGTCTTCTGCCTGAATGATGCAGTAGCGCGCGAGGCCGGTCTCGGGATCGTGGCGAAACTTCTCGCAGAATCCCTTGAACGCTTCCATCAGCGACGTGGACGGCGTAATGGGATACCATGCCCCCACCGTTGCACCGGCGTAGACGGCGCCGAGGGCGGCCGCGGTGTTGCCATCGATGATGATCGAATCGCCGGTCGCGTCCATCTTCTCGAGGTGGAACGGCAGCGGGCACTCGTAGTGCGCCCTGGCGTAATCGTAGCCCAGCCTGATCGCGGTGTTGTTGGCGTCGAACAGCTTTTTCTTTTTGGAGAACTTTTCGACCAGCATCTGGCCGACGATGTCCATGTCGATCTCGAGCAGTGCCGCGAGTGCGCCGGCATACACGATGTTGCGGAGCAGCGTGCGATCGCGATCGCCCTGAAAGTTCTCCACGCACATGCGACCGAATGGAATGCCCAGGATGCTGATGCCTTCGCGCACCAGTGCCGGGTCGAGCGGCCAGGTCGAGTCGTACAAGAGGTAGCCACCCGGTCGCACGGTGGCGACATCCTTGGCGTAGGTGGCAGGGTTGAGTGCGACGACGAGATCCACTTCCTGCGGTCGCGCCGTGTAGCCGTCCTTGCTGACGCGGATCTCGTAGAAGGTGGGAAGCCCCTGGATGTTGGACGGGAAGATGTTCTTGCCCGTGACGGGAATGCCCATGCGGAAGATGGCTTGCATGAGCAGGCTGTTGGCACTGGCCGACCCTGTGCCATTCACGGTGGCGATCTTGAACGCAAAGTCGTTGATGCCGCTCATACGGGGACGGGGATGGTTGTACCCGAAGGACCGAAGGCGTAGGGCATGACGAGGGCGAACTTCTGCATGTCCCACGCGGCGGTGGGGCAGCGTTCCGCGCAGAGGCCACAATGGAGACACATGTCCTCGTCCTTCACCATGACGCGTCGGGTCTGCGGCAGGGCGTCGGAGACGTAGAGATCCTGCTCGAGGTTCTCGGCCGGCGCCGACAGCCGCGTCCGGAGCTCCGCTTCCGACGCGGCGGGCGGTGCGATCGTCAGGCAGTTGACCGGACACACATCGACGCATGCGTCGCACTCGATGCACAACGAGGACGTGAAATGCGTTTCGACGTCGCAGTTGAGACAGCGCTCCACCTCGGTCGCCGTCTGCTCCGGCGTGAAGCCGAGCTCCACTTCCACGCTGACCCTCGAGAAACGTTCGACCATCTCCGCGTGCGTCATCTTTGCCCGCGGCGACGGATTGAAGTCGTTGCTGTAGGCCCACGAGTGCATCCCCATCTTCGTACTGGCGAGATGCATACCATGCGGCGGCCGTTCCGCGACGGAGTGGCCCTGGCAATGCTGGTGAATGGAGATGGCCGCCTGATGTCCGTGCTCCACAGCCCAGATGATGTTCAGCGGCCCCCACGCCGCATCGCCACCAAAGAACACGCCGGGGCGTGACGATTCCATCGTGGTCTTGTCGACCACCGGCATGTCCCACGTGTCGAAGGCGAGGCCGAGGTCGCGCTCGATCCACGGAAAGGCGTTGTCCTGCCCGATGGCGAGTATGACCTCATCGCAGGGCATGATGACCGTGTCCAGTACGGTGCTCGTCTGCCGACCGTTTGTCTCCGTCCACTGGAGGCGCTCGAATTCCATGCCGACGAGCGTCCCGCCCTCGATCACGAACCGCCTGGGCGCGTGATTTTCGATGATGTGGATGCCTTCCTCTTCCGCGTCCTCCAGTTCCCAGGGCGAGGCCTTGAAGTACGGACGTGAGCGGCGGGCGACCACCTTCGTGTCCACACCACCAAGCCGCCGCGACGTGCGACAGCAGTCCATGGCCGTGTTGCCCACGCCAATGATCAGCACCCGCTGTCCGATCGTGTCGACGTGGCCAAAGTGCACCGACCCCAGCCACTCGATACCGATATGGATGCGGTCGCGCGCGGCACGATCCCAGCGGCCCGGGATATCGAGCTCCTTCCCCTTCGGGGCGCCACTGCCGACGAAGACGGCGTCATACCCCTCATCGAGCAGCGACCTGAGGCTCTCGACCGGCGTGTCGTACCGGACCTCAGCGCCCATGTCGATGATGCACTGCGTTTCCTCGTTCAACACACTCTCGGGCAATCGAAAGGCGGGAATGTTGAAGCGCATCAGGCCGCCGGCCCGCGCGTTCTTTTCGTAGATCACGACCTCGTAACCGATGGGCAGGAGATCGTTGGCGACGGTCAGCGACGCCGGGCCGGCTCCGATGAGGGCCACGCGCTTGCCGTTGCTGACGGCCGGGGCCTTGGGGAGGTATGTGGTGACGTCATCGCGCAGATCCGCGGCGACGCGTTTGAGGCGACAGATGGCAACGGGTTTGCCGTCTATGCGTCCGCGACGACACGCGGGCTCGCAGGGTCGATCGCAGGTCCGCCCCAGGATGCCCGGAAACACGTTGGACTCGCGATTGAGCAGGTACGACTCGGTGTATCGTCCCTGCGCTATGAGGCGAAGGTACTCCGGGACGTTCGTATGAGCCGGACACGCCCACTGGCAGTCCACCACCTTGTGGTAGTACCGAGGATTGGTGACGTCGGTGGGCATGGAATGTCTTGACCCTCTTTCTGACTGGTTCTCGGATGTTGGGGGACGGGCAAAGGGCGCGCAAGCCGACAGTCAGCCGAAAGCGCGGTTACACAGCAGGCACCCCCTCGCCGGTCCTGAACTCTCGATGGGTTTCCCGGGTTGAAGCGGAGGTAGTTCCGCCCGATGTCGAAACCCGCTCCTCGGCTCCGACTTTACGTGCGAGGGCGCACCCATTCCGGGGCCCACTGGACGAGGACCAGAGCCATGAAATACATGCTGATCATGAATACCCCGCGCGACGGCTACACCCAGTACCTGAGCTGGCCCAGAGAGGTCCTCGAGGCAAACACCGCGTTCATGCAGGCCTTCACCCAGAAGCTGAGGGCCGCGGGTGAGTTGGTGAGCACCGCAGGACTGGCGTCGCCACAGCAGGCGAAGCGCGTACGCGCAGGCCCGGACGGCACGCCGATCACCGACGGAGTGTTCCCCGAGTCCAAGGAGTTCCTCGCGGGCTACTGGATCGTGGACGTCGAGAGTCCCGAACGTGCGCTGCAGATCGCCGCGGAGGCGTCAACGGCGCCAGGCGGCACGATCTCGGCCGCTGACGGCGCGCCGATAGAACACTTCTGGATCGAAGTGCGGGAAGTCATGGGATCGCACAAAGACCTCAAATGAGGAACCCGCGGCTCGACTTTCGAGTCGAGCACTCTCCGCGCAGCGCCGCACGCGCGCAGTGCCGTGGTCCGGCGAATCCCTGACTGCGTCACCCCGCGATGCCTAGCGGGAGGTGTTGGGGTTGTTGGCCCGCTCGACAGTTGGGAGCGGGAAGCACTTGGTGGTACCGTAGGGAAGTCCCGTTGCGTCGACGCCCGACGGATGGACCGCCGACCCCGCCTCTCCCTTGAATGGGATCACCCACTCCGTCCCCACGAGGCGGAGGTGATCGTTGAAGCGGTGTCCCCCCTCGGTAAACAGCTCTCGTCGGCGCTCTTCGATCACCTGACGGATCACCTCACTCTGTGTGGCGGCGTTGCCCGGATCGTACCCGGGGATTCCAGCAGCCGTGTGCATGTCGCTGATCAAGCGTCGGGCCGTCGCCAGGTCGTTCGCACGCGCGGCGGCTTCGGCGACGATCAGCCGCGCTTCCTTGAAGGAGCCGATCACGACGGCGGACCCGCGGGCCTGGTGTTTGGCCGCGGGGTAGTGCCACACCTGGGCGTTGTCGAAGGCAAGTCGGCCGGTCGTGGTTACCTGCACGCGAGGATCGGCGACCCCCTGCCAGGTAACTCCACGATACGACGGTGAGACCGTAGCATGGCGACCCTGTGCGCAAGCGATGTACTCGCACAGCGCGTCATAGCGCCTGCTGTCCGTTTCATCGCGAGTGGCGTTCTTGACGTATGTGGTGGGGATGCGTTGCGCGTCGGCGAGCGCGCCCGCGTAGTTCTTGAGGTCGAGTCGCACGCGGGCGCGACCGATGAGCGCCATGTTGAGGATGTCCTGGTTGTTGGCCGCTGTGGCCAGCGCAATCGCTTCGGTGAAGCGTGCCTCGGCCTGCTCGAGCACTCTGGCCGGCGTCATGATCGACCCGCCGTCGATCACCATTTCGCAGAACCCCTCGCCTAACGCGACCAGGGCGTAGGCCCCGTAGGCCCGCACGGTGGCCTTGAGCGCGGTGCGGCTGGCGACCTGCTGGTCGCTGAACGCGTCGAGCCGCTTGAAGATGTCTTCGGCCTGAAAGCGGGCCGTATGCAACGTCGTGTAAATCCCGTACGCGGCGCGGCAGCTGGCAGTCGCCATGTTGGGATCGTCGGCGGTGATGCGCCGCGATCCCCAGTTGCGCTGGTTCAGATTGCCCGATGCCTGGATGAATTCATCCGACATCAGGGCCGCAGCCGCGACATAGTTGTTCCAGGCGCATTCGAGATCGGCGATGACGCTCGCGACCATGGTGGGCGCGAGCGCGGGGTCGGCCAGCGCCTCTTCGCGCACGCGGCCGGGTACGTGCACGTCGAGCACGCTGTCCAACTCGCACGCGGCAAGCGGAATGAGCGCGACGAGCGCGAGGCTGCGTCGAGCTGTATCGGTCAGCCTCTGGATGGTGGATCCCGTGTGAGTCTGGAGGCGAGTGATCATGGGGTCACCCTCACCGAAAAGAGGATGCGACGCATCTGCGGCCAGCCTTCCTGGTTGTAGCCGGAGAGCCCCCCGGGATCGGCTCCGGCCGCATTGGTGTTGCGGATTTCCGGGTCGGTGAGCTTGACGCCGAAGTCGGACTTCTGCGCGACCCAGATGGTCCAGACATTCTGCGCCGACACGGTCGCCGCCGCCCGGCTCACGTGCGCGGCACGCAAGAGTGAGGGCGGCAGCGTGTACGTCGCACTCAACTGTCGCAACTTGGCAAAGCCGCCCTTCACGATGCCAGGCTGACGGCGCGTGTCCAGGATATCGTACGCGAACAGGATGGGGTCGGTCGCTTCGAGAATGGCGCGCTGGTTCCGGAAAGACATCAAGGCCGCGCGGATGTCGCCACTCAGGATCGTGTTGCCGCCCAGGAAATCGACGAGGCCGAAGAGCTGCAGGTTGCGGAACACGGTCAGCGTGGCCGAGCCGGAACCCTCCCAGGTGGGGAGCGCGCTGCCCCAGTAGACCGAGGGCGCCTGCAGGCAGGGGACCGATGGTCCACCGCCCTTGGAGAAGAGGGTACCGGGGATGAGCGCGCCACTTTCGCACATCATGTTCGTGGCGCGCGGCTGGCCGTTCACGGTCGTCATCGTGGCCGAGGTGACGCGCCGGTGATAGATGGCCCCGAGTGGCGATCCCGGCACATGATACTGCCCGAAGGTCGCGTTCATGACCAGCGAGGACGGACCGCCTAACGTGACCACCTCGTTCATGTTGCGGGAGAACTTGAAGCCGAGGTTCAGGTCTACGTTGTTGGAGCGCAGGACGTCGCCGTTGACGTCGAGCTCGAGTCCGCGATTGGCGACCTCGCCAATGTTGCGGAACTGCACCCCGGGGAATCCCAGCGACGGCAGCGCGGGGACCTGGACCAGGGCGTCCTTGGTCTTCTTGTCGTACCAGGTGACCTCCAGGGCCAGGCGATCGGAGAGGAACGACGCGTCCAATCCCGCTTCGATCTCCTCGCCGACCTCCGGTTTGAGGTCGGGATTGCCGAGGTTCTGCGGCGTGAGCGTGGGTGTGCCGCCGGCGCCTGCTTCGGGCGCGTAGGTTCGCAGGGCGGCGAAGGCGTCTGGCTGTTGTCCAGCCCTTCCCCAGGCCGCGCGAACGCGCAACGACGAGAGACGCGGGATGCGCTTGAAGAACGTTTCCTCACCCAGCACCCACGAGGCGCTCAACTTGGGGTAGTAGGTGGCGGCATAGCTCTTTCCAAAGGCGCTGTTGTCGTCGCCCCGTACGGCCGCGGTGACAAAGAGGCGGTCCTTCCACGCGACCTGCTGCTGCACGTAGAGCCCGACGGTTTTGTTTTCGACGAAGCTTTCCTGGGCCGTCTTGCTGGCGCCGGCGCTGATCGTCTCGAGGTCGGCGACCGGGAACGTCTCGGCGCGGGCCAGCACGGCCTGGTTCTGCTTCCGGTAGTACTGGACTCCCAGCGCCGTTTCGAGCTTCACGGCGTTTGCGAGCCGGAGGGTTCCGCTCGCCGCGTAGTCCGCGCTCACGTACGAGGCCTGGGACTGCTGCACGTCGCGGCGTCCCTGAGGGAAGAGGCTCCCGACCGTCACCAGCTTCTTCCACAGGCTGGTGAGCCGCTGTTCGGTGAAATCGCCCCCGACGGTGAGCCTGTGGTTGAGCCAGCCCGTCGGCGTGTGACGCAGCGTGGAGGTCATGATGCTGCGGCCGAGATCCTCGTACCCCTGAATGTTGTTGTGGTACACCTCGGGCACGTAAAGCAGGAAGCCGCGGATGGGGGCGTCCAGCCCGTTAGGCAGGTTCCTCCCCGGCTCACATCCCGGGGACGGGCAGGACCAGATGATGGCCGTGGTGATGGGTTGCTGCACCCCGGCGGACCGCAGCCGGCTGCGTTCGTAGCCGAGACCGAAGTCGAAGGTCAGCTTGTCGCTCGGCGTGAAGCTCAGATTACTGCGACCGCTGAGCCGGTTCTTCCAGTTGTAGTCGACTGGTCCCTCGTCCCGGTCCCAGCCTCCGAAGAACAGGTAGTTGAGCGATTCCGCGCCACCGGAGATCGTGACGTCGTATCCTTGTGGCAGCCCGGTCTGGAAGGGCGACCCTTTGCATCGGTCGCCCGACTGCTTGTACGGGGCCGGACAGGAGCCGTAGTAGCTGACAGGAAAGCCCACCTCGCGCTCGCGCTCGAGGATGTTGACGTCGACGATCTCGCCGGCTGCACTCTTGTAGTAGGTGTGCGGAAAGAGGCTCTCGGGATCCGGCAACCAGTTGGCGCCCGCCTTTGCCTGGTAGGCCACCGTCGGCCGGCCACGCGAACCGCGCTTGGTCAGGATGTTGATGACGCCATTCGAGGCCTCGGTGCCGTAGAGCGTTGCCGCTGCCGGTCCTTTGATGACTTCGATGCTCTCGATCTCTTCGGGATTGATGTCGTTGATGCGCGAGGGGGCGTAGCGCGAGTCGACGCCACCGTTCCCCGGGAAACCGCCGGCATCCGCGGCAGCGTTGTTCACCCGGACCCCGTCGATGTAGACGAGCGGCTCGGAGCTGAGCGTCATGCTGCTCGAGCCGCGGATGCGCGTGTTCCCGCCGGAGCCGACGTCGCCGCCGCCCGACTGCACCCGGACCCCGGGCACGACGTTGAGGAGCTGCTGCACGTTTGGCTTCGGCGCCACCTTCAGCAGGTCCGATGCGTTCACCTGGCCTAACGCGTTGCCGAGCTCGCGCTTGGACACGGCGGTCGGCGTGCCGGTCACGACCACCTGGTCGAGCGTGGTGGCGGTCTTCTCCAGTACGAAGTCGACCGTGAGCGTGTCGCGCAACGTGATCTGGCGAATGCCGCGTACGTAGCCCAGTCGCCGCACGCTCAACGTGTAGGCGCCCGGAGGCACGCCGGTGATGCGATAGGTGCCGGAGGGAGACGACACGGCCCCGAGTCGCGTCGTTTCCAGCAGAATGGTGGCGCCGGCAACGGGCTCGGCCGTGCGTGCCGTCGTCACCCTTCCGGAAATCACCCCGCTCTGGGCCGAAGCTGTCGGTGCGACGATCAGTCCGCCACACGAGACCGCTGCGAGCCATGGCGCGAGTGCGAGTCGTGATCCTCGAGAACCTGGGTGCACCATGATCCCTCCGCCGTCGATGTTGGGAAGGTGCGCAAGCAATTCTGTTTCGGCGCGAACATAACAACGGGCCTTGCGTTGGCAAGACAGGGGCGTTGGCCGCATGACGCTGCTTCACTCAGCATCGGTCTCCGGCGAGATCTCGCGGCGCGTGCGTTGAACGCGACTCCAACGCACGAGGCATTTCACGCAAGCCGAGGAGGGCTGCGGCGTCTTGTCAGGGATCATCGCAGCCATGGTTAGGCACCGCTCCCCCACCGCGGGTTCGTGACCCTACGTCGCCGCCGACACTCGTTTCACCGGTTGTGTCGTGGGCTCCCCGCGCCTGCGCCGGCGCGAGAGGAAGCCGGCGGAGACCAGCGTGATCACGAGGCCCACCGGGAGGGGCTCCACGAACGTGATCGCCGCGTTGCTCATCGGGTTCTTGTACAGTTCCTGGAACCTCGCCATGTCGCGCGCTTTCGCGTCGAGCTCCTGCTGCGTCGCTCCCGCCGCTTTTGCCTTTTCGAGGGTGTGTGCCGCGTACTTTTCTGCAAAATCGGGCGCCATCTTGTAGTAGACCACCTGCCACGTCGCGACGTAGCAGACCGACGCAATGGCGGTGATGAACGCGCCAACCTGGAGGGCCTTCCCGAAGCCGATCGTTCCATCGAGCACCGTGTCGCGGTAGGATCTGATGCCGAAGAAGACCAGAAGGAAGGCGACGACCATCGAGGTGTAACCCACGATCTCGGCCGTTTGGAATCCGAGCCGGTCGATGAAAGGCGTGGTCAACAGCATCATCGCCGACAGCACTGCACCCGCAATCAATCCGAAGGTCACTCCGATGCGTTTCATACCAGCGCTCCTGAGAGGTGAGGTCGCGGCGAGCATAGGCCTCACCACATCGTTTTGTCGTCATGCTTTCGTATGATTCTTCGCGCCGACCGCCAGAATCATCCGTTCGGGTGAGTCAGGGAATCAGCCCGATCTCCTTGGCGCGCTGTACGGCCTGAGTCCGGCGCCTGGCGCCGAGCTTGTCGAAGAGCCGGCTCGAATGCGTCTTGACCGTGTTCTCGCTCACGAAGACGCGCTCGGCGATCTCGCGGTTGCTCAAGCCAGCCGCGATGAGCTCGAGGATCTCGAGCTCACGGGGGGTGATCCCGAGGGCCTCGAGCTTCTCCGTGTTCTGTACGAAGGTGGCGGGGGCCGGAACGGCGACCTCCTTCACCACGATGGTCTCCGTGTTGCGCGTGAGCTTGAGCCCGAGCCAGATACCCAGCCCCGCGAAGACCAGCGCGACGAGCCCTCCGTAGATCTCGAGGGAGTGCTCGATCACGAGGTACCGGAACTCGATGAACTTGAGCAGGGCGATCAGCACCCCGCCGAGCAGTCCGTAGATGAGGACGTGCTTCTTCACGAATGGTGGCTCCTGGCAACCGTTCAGACCGCTCAAGCTATGCCGGCGGCGGTCAGCGGGCAGGGGTGGCGTTCGTGATCCATACGTCAGATGCACGCAAAACAATGATCGGATCGTTTCCGCAAGCAACCCTCGAGCGTCCTCCAGATCTGCGTCCACCGCGTGCTCTGCGGTGACGATGTTTGAACGCCGCGTGCCGTTTTGCTGGTACCGGCAGCTAGATCGGCGATCGAGACACTCGCGGAAGCAGATCGTCAGCTCTGGCCTGCAGGAAAACGTTGCCGTCGGCTACAGGCGGTCGGTTGCCCTGGTCGACGATGACGAGTGGAACATGAGCCGCAGACGTGGCCGCCAGCACGAGTTCGGTCACGCCGACGGCAAAGGATGTTCCCACGCACAGTGCGAACCGCATGCGCCTGCGGCGACCGCGCCTACTCCGCGGACATCCGTTCCATGGTGCAGACGATGACCTCGCCACCGCCTAACGTGCCCCAGAACACTTTCTCCTCCTTGCAGTCCTTGTCGACGTGCTCGGCGAGGCCAGCATTGTACAGTTCGAGATAGCGCGGAAAGGTGTACAGGAACCAGACCCTCCCGGTCTGGCGGAGTGCGTCGAGGTCGGCGG
>JBQTIW010000351.1:0-21741 GCA_052387735.1 Gemmatimonadaceae bacterium | reverse complement strand
AATGCACTCCCACGATCCGCCACACCCCGTCACGACGCGCCAGCACCATCGACTCGGCGCCTGACGAGTTCACCTCGCGTCCATTCATCGTACCGCGCGACGTGCTCGTGCTCGTCGCCCAGGCGGCGTGGCCCGACACGCGCACGCGGAGCGTTTCACGGGTGCGCGGCACAGCCCGCGCAAACGCGATGTCGCCGCGCAGATGGCCGCTGCGGTAGTGGGCCTTCGTCTCGGTGCCGCCCGATTCCATGATCTCCGCATCGTCCGCCAGCAGCTCCAGTGCGGCGGTGCTGTCTCCGGCGGCGAGGGCGGCGTGGAACCGTTCAATCACCTGCACCACGGCCAGCGAGTCGTTGCGTTGGACGGTCGTGGAGTCCGGCATGTCGTGCCCGGCATGTTCGTCGACAGCGGGTTTTGGCGGCGGCGCCGCCGCATGGCCCGCGTGTTCACCGCCGATCATGTTGCCCTCACGATCGTGTCGCATCACGGCACCGCGTGCCACCGTCGGCGTGGGGAGTGACGGCGCGAAGCCGACCGCCGGACCGCCCTGATTCTCGAGCCCCATCATCTGCGCCATCCGCAGCCATCCGTTCACCGACATCACCTCGGTCGTGTCGTCGCGGTAGCGCGCGGCCGCTCGCAGGATCTCATCGCGTTTGCGGTCGCGGGGTACGTCGTCGTTGGCGAGAATGTCAGAGATCACGTCGTGCAAGGAATGCAGGTTGTCGAAGATGATCGCAAACTCGGGGTAGCGCGCGGCGAAGGTCGGCGCGACCGCCGCCGTCATCGGCATCACGTAAGGCATCCGATCCGGCGCCTGCGGGAGCATCTGCCTGAAGCGCGCCACGGCGGCCATGAGGAGCGTGTGGCGCTCGTCTGGCGCGCGCGCGACCAGCAGTGGCTCGTAGAGGCCGATCTGCAACCAGTGATACGCCCAGATCAGTCCATTGAACTTGGGATACAGCCGGCGAAAGGCGAGCGAGAAGGGCTGCTCCTGCATCAAGGCCATGCTCTTGGCCCGCTCGCTCAGCCGCAGGTCGACGCGGGAGCGGTAGTGCGCCAGGATGTCCCGCATGGCCGCGTCCCGCTCCACCGGGTTGAGCCTGGCGTCGGCGAGCACGTCGTAGGCCTGACGATGGAGGATGTGCGCCCACTCGAAGATGGCCTTGGCTTCCGGCGCAAGGCGGGCGTAGTTGGGTTCGATCGCCATCTCTTCGAGCGGGAGCCGCGGAGGCTTTACCAGCAGCTTCGTGGTGAGGTAGTCGTACTGTCGGACCTCCAGCTCCTGCACCGCGCCGTTTGGCATGGTCCAGAGTTTCTCATAGAGGATCGCGTGCCCGTAGTCGAAGGCATTGAAGAGGCGATCGGCTTGGGGATACGTGGTGCGGAACGCCCAGTTGTGGCGCGCCGACAGGTAGGCCGTGTCGTAGACGCGGGACCACTGCGCCGGGAGCGTCCCCGGGAGGAGCCCGCACAGCGCCAACGCGACGGCGCGGACGCGGTTGCGGGATTTCGAGACGAACGGAGACGGAATGATGATGCTGGCCGGGCGATATGGCGACATCTTCCCGGCGGGGGGGCCCCCCCACGACCAGCGGCAACGGAGCGATCTCATCGTGGACCTCCAAATCGATGTAGCAGGCCGAACGACAGGGCACTTCCCATCGTGACGAACCACTCCCCTCCCGTCTCCAGTCGCCGTCCCAGCCCCACGTCGAGCGCCGAACGCGGTCCGACCTGATACCGCATTCCCACCGCCGAGCTCCAGACTGCACCACCGCCACCTAACGGCTCCTCGACGAACACCTCGGCACCAAACAACACGGCGCGCAAGGCCCAGGTCCGGTCTCCCGCCAGACCCACGCGCCACCGCGCCAGATCCTCCGCGATCCGACCTGACACCGCCCCGGGCGTGACCGACGCGTTCACGTGCACCCGGCCCGCGCTCGTGGTGCGCGTGGCGATCACCCCCACCTCCGTGAAGGTCCGGGACGGCCCATGCGGCCCCGCCGGAAGGAGCGCGACCAGGGAGACGGCGAGGGCCGGCCACGTGATGGTCTCCGCATTCAACGCATGCAGGACCGAGACGTCGATCCCCGCAGCACCCGGGTCCGGCTCCAGCACCAGGGGCAGGCCCACCTCCACTTGCGTCCGCGGCAGGATGCCCCAGGCCACTTCGGGCTCGACGGTCAGTGTGAACCCGCGGCCCGGAGCGCCCGTCGCGAGCAGCGGCGCCATCTGCCACTCGAAAGCGTGACGCTCGATCACCAGAGCGTCCTGCACCCGGAGTGGCCGTCCAGCATCAAGGTTGTAGTAGTCCGTCTGCGCGGCCGCCAGGCGTGCGGCGAGCAGCAGCGGCCCAATCACCGAGGCTCGCAGCGACAGCGCGCCGAGGAGTCGATGGTACGACATGAATTCACCCAATGTGTCTGGAACCGGCACCCGATGGTCCGCCGGCGTTGGCGGGTCGGGCTGCCTGACGAGGTGCCGCGGAGTCGGCACGCGGCCGGGCCGGGTTCTCCCCGACCTAACGAAGTGTCAGGCTCTCGGCGGTGGTAGGGCGGGAGTCCGGACAACCGACGTCCATCGCCGGGAGCGGTTGGGCACGCGTGTTTCGGGGAGACCTTCGCCGACGTCGATTTCCGTGGCCGCAGTGGCGACCATGACCACAGCGCACATCGATGTCGCCGCGCACTCGGGCACACTCTCCTGTTCCGGAACATCGCGCTCGGGTGACGGCCGACCGCTCGCGGGTCCGTGCGACGCGCCGTGCTGAGCGTCGGTGCTGCTGGCCTCCAGGCCGCCGCCACGGCACAATGGCGATGCCCCGACCAGCAAGAGCTGGGCAAAGAGGAGGGCGCTCACCACGGCGGCCATGCGGCGTCGGATCACGATCAAAAACCTATTCGGTTGGCGGTCCCGCTGGTACCTCGCGCTATCTGACACCGCGATACATGAGGTTGATCAGTTCGTCGTACATCGCCTCCGCGTCGCCCGCACCGGACCGGACGGCCGACGTGACACAGTGTCGAAGGTGATTGCGCATCAGTTCCTTCCCGACCGCGCGAAGCGCCTCCTGCACGGACGACAGCTGCGTCAGTATGTCGGCACAGTACCGGTCCTCCTCCACCATCCGCTGCAGCCCTCGCACCTGGCCTTCGATGCGGCGCAGGCGGGTGAGGTTGCCGGCCTTGATCCCGGCGTCGACACCCACGGCCTTGCGTTCCTCATCGGCGTGCGCGGCACCACACCCGCAGGCGAGTCCGTTGTCTCCATCGGTCATCGGATCCATGCTCGAGGCTCAGTATTTGGGGGTGTAGCGCCGCAGGCGCAGGGAGTTGGAAACCACGCTCACGGAGCTCAGCGCCATTGCGGCGCTCGCCAGGATCGGACTCAACAGAAGCCGCAGCGCGGGATAGAGCGCACCCGCTGCCACCGGAATGCCGACCACATTGTAGACGAAGGCCCAGAACAGGTTCTGCCGGGTGATGCGCAGCGTCTGCCGAGCGATGGCCAGCGCCTGAGCGACCACGCGCGGGTCGCCACGCATCAGGGCAATGTCGCTCGCTTCGATGGCGATGTCCGTGCCCGTGCCTAACGCGATTCCGACGTCGGCCTGCGCCAGGGCCGGGGCGTCGTTGATCCCGTCTCCCACCATGGCCACGACGCGGCCCTCGGCCTGCAGCGCGCGAATTGCATCGACCTTGCCATCGGGCCGCACCCCGGCGATGGCACGCCCGATGCCGAGCTGCCTCGCCACGGCGTCCGCGGCCTGCTGCACGTCGCCCGTCAGCAACACGACATCGAGGCCCATCGACCGAAGCGCACCAACGGCGTCTCTGCTTTCCGGCTTCACCGGATCAGCAACCGCGACGGCACCCAGGATGGTGCCGTCGACGGCCACGAACACCGGAGTCCACGCGTGCATCATCCACGCGTCGGCCACGGTCACGAGCCCGCCCAGCGAGAGGCCGTGTCGCGCCATGAACTGCGCGTTCCCGACCAGAACCTCCGCTCCGGCAATCCGCCCGACGACGCCCAGTCCCGTCATCGAATCGAATGCCGATACCTCCGGCAGCGCGAGGCTCCGGTCCCGGGCAGCGCGAACGAACGCCTCGCCCAACGGATGCTCCGACGATTGCTCCACGGCCGCGGCAACAGCGAGCATTCGCGATTCGTCACGTGGCGCGACGGTCGCCAGGTCGACGATCTCCGGTGCGCCGCGGGTCAGCGTCCCGGTCTTGTCGAAGACCACGGTGGTGACGCGCGATGCCCGCTCCAGCGCATCGCCTCCCTTCACCAGGGCACCCAGTTGCGCCGCGCGCCCCGTGGCAACCATCACCGCCGTGGGGACGGCGAGACCCATGGCACAGGGACAGGCGATGATCAGTACCGACACCGCCACCGCCACCGCCCGCACGACCGACCCGTCAACGACGTACCACACGCCGAAGGTGACGACGGCGATCGCCAGCACCGCCGGAACGAACACCGCGCTCACGCGATCGGCCAGCCGCTGGATCGGCGCCCGGGAGCTCTGGGCGTCGCGCATCATCGCCACGATCCGCGACAGCATCGAGTCCGCGCCTAACGTGGTGGCGCGGAATCGGAAGCTTCCCGTGCGATTGACCGTCCCGCCGATCACGGTATCACCGGCATGCCTGACGACGGGCAGCGGTTCACCGGTGAGCATCGACTCGTCGATCGCGCTGTTGCCCGTCACGACCACGCCATCGACGGGCACACGCTCCCCGGGACGCACCAGGATCTCGTCGCCACTGACGATCGCGCTGATCGCCACGTCCCGCGCCTCACCGCCACGCCACAGTCGCGCGGTCGGCGGTTGGAGATCGATCAGCTTGCGAATCGCCGATGACGTTTCACGTTTGGCCCTCGCCTCCAGCGCGTGCCCGACCAGGACCAGCGCCAGGATGATGATCACCGCCTCGTAGTACACGTCGGGGGCCACCCCGCGGGCGACGAAGAAGCCCGGTGCCAGGGTGGCGCCGGCGGAATACAGGAACGCGGCGCCGGTGCCTAACGCGACCAGCGTGCTCATGTCGGCAGCACCATGGCGCGCGCCTCGCCAGGCCCGCACGTAGAACTCGCGACCGGGCCCGGCCATCACGACCAGCGTCCCGGCCAGCAATGCCCACGACAAGGTCTGCGCCGGAATCGCGTACAGCCAGGGGAAGACCTGCCTGACGAGAGGATCGATCCCGCGCATCGACCACTGCATGAACGGATCGACCCCGCCGCCCATCCCCACGTGCGCGTTCGACGCCATGAGCGGCATCGACACGATCATCGCAATGAGGCCGACGAGGAGCGCCCACGCTCCCTTCCGCCGCAACGCCGCATACTCCTCGTGACGGGCTCGATCCTGTGCTTCCTGGGCCGCCACCGCGGTCGTCTCGCCGGCAGGAAGCCGGGCGTCATACCCCGTCGCCCGAATCCGCTCGACGAGACCGTCCGCACTCACCAGCGTCGGGTCGAACGACACCGCGGCGGTGTGCGTCATCAGGTTCACCGTCGCGTCTTCCACGCCAGGCGTCTTCTGCAGGGTCCGCTGCACCCGTGCCTGACAGGCCGCGCACGTCATGCCGCTCACCGGCAACACCATTCGGACGAGCTCGTTGGTGGCGCGATCGGCGGAGCCCGGTCGGGCATTCGCGACCGTGCTCACGCCTGGCGCTCCTCCGCTTCATAGCCGGCGTCGGCGACGGCATCGATCAGCGCGCCAATCGGCACCGCATCGTCCACCCGGAGCGTGGCGCGGCCTATCTCCACCGACTCGACCCTGGTTCCAGGAACCTCGCCCAGCGCCTCCTCGACCGCGCGGACGCAGTGTCCGCAGCTCATCCCTGCCACCTTCAGTGTCACTGCTCGCATTCTTCTCCATGCCTCGCGTTGGAAGGATACCCCATGGGGGTATCATACCAATACCGGGAGTGGGTATGCAAGTCCCCAACAAAAACGCCCCTTCGGGGGCGTCATGGAACCTCGGGCCGGGACCTACGCCATCAGACCGGAGCTTCGGAGACGCTCAACCACTCGTTGCCTCGCTGATTCCGGCATCGTATCCCGGCAGCGACACTGTCCCAGCGCCTCGAGGAATCGCTCCGCGAACTGTGCGTGCGGGTGACACGACTTGCATGCCTGGAGGTGCTGGCGGACGGCAACCATTCGCTCGACGGTCAGCTCCTCGTCCAGAAACTCCCAGAGCTGGGCCATGGCGACGCGACAATCAATCTGGTCGCCACTATGCATGGTCACCTCCGTCGCTTGGGATTCGAGTCAGCGCGAATCCGGCATCGCGTGCATAGTCCGCGAGCATTTCCTGCAATTGCCGCCGCCCCCGGAACAGGCGCGAGCGCACGGTGCCGATGGGGACGCCGAGGATCTCCGAGGCCTCCTCGTACGATTGACCTTCGACGTCCACCAGCACGACGGTAGACCTGAAGGGCTCGTTCAGTTTGCCGATGGCCTCGGTGAGCGCCGGTGCCAGGTCGACGCGCGCGAGCAGCTCGTCGGTCCCGTCGGTGACCATGCCCGCATGATGCTGGATCGCGCCGAGCGCGTCCGGATCACCGTCGTCAAGCGAGACGTGGTGTCGTTCCCGTTCCAGGTTTCTGAGGAAGGCATTCCGGCAGATGGTGAACAACCACCGGCGTGCATCGCTCCCGGGCTGGAACGTCTGCCATGATCGAAATGCCCGAAGATACGTCTCTTGCACCAGGTCCTCGGCTTTGCTGGCGTCGCGCGTCAGGGACATCGCGAAACGATAGACATCGTCCATCCACGCCAGGACTTCGCGGTCGAAGCCCTCGCGTGCTGGCTGTGGGGAAGCCGACTGGTGGTCAGTCTCCACTCGTGACGTAGTCGGGTTTGGGTCGCCGGGTTCCTCGGGCATCGTTCCGGAGAATAACCGGCGGCGACGGCGTGGAGCAATCAGGGGGATGTGGAGTCGCCTGTTGCTGTACATTTGCGAGTCGCGTCCAGGCGCGGCCCACATCCTCGAACCGCGTTCCGTCCCGCTCGTCATGCCCATTGCGGACCTCCGTCGCGACTACACGCTCGCCACGCTCGACTTGGGTGAGGTGGATCGCGATCCCATTGCCCAGTTCGTCCGGTGGTTCAGCGACGCTGAGCGCGCGGAGCTGCTGGAGCCCAACGCCATGACGCTTGCCACGAGCTCGAGGGACGGGCGGCCATCGGCTCGCATCGTCCTTCTCAAGAGCGTCGACGCTCGCGGCTTCACGTTTTTCACCGACTACCGCAGCGAGAAAGCGGCGGAACTCGAGGAGAATCCGCTGGCCGCGCTCGTGTTTCTGTGGAAGGAGATCGAGCGCCAGGTGCGGATTTCCGGCCACGTCGAGCGCACATCCGAACAGGAGTCGAACGCCTACTTCGAATCGCGGCCGTTAGGCAGCCGCTTTGGCGCCTGGGCCTCGGTGCAGAGCTCGGTCATTCCCGATCGCGCGTTTCTGGAGAACGCCGTGCGCGCGGCCGAGGCGCGATTCGCGAAGGACGGTCCGCCGCGCCCCGATCACTGGGGCGGGTTCCGGGTGGTCCCCAACGAGATCGAGTTCTGGCAGGGACGTCCCAGTCGCCTGCACGATCGCCTCCGCTACAGAAGCACAGCGGACGGGTGGGTCATCGAGCGTCTGTCGCCGTGAGGCGCCCTGCGCCGGCGCCCGTCACCACTCGCGCTCTGTGTCCGTGACTTCTTCTCGCAGTTTGGCGTAGCTGGCGTACCGGTCGGGGGCAATGCGACCTCCCGCCAGCGCCTCGCGGACGGCACACTCCGGCTCGGCCAGGTGGCGGCAGTCGGCAAAGCGACACTCGCCCAGCAAGGTTCGAAACTCCGGAAAGCACTGGTCGAGCGAGACCGACGCGAGGCCCCACAACCCAACCTCCCGCAGGCCCGGGGTGTCCACCACGTAGCCTCCGTCGGGCAACGGATGCATGTGGGCACCGACGGTCGTGTGCCGCCCCTTGTTGACCGATGCCGAGACCTCGGCGACCCGCAGCTCCAGCGCCGGGTACATCGCGTTCATCAGCGACGACTTGCCCACACCGGACGGACCGGTGAGCGCCGACGTCGAGCTGCGCAGGGCATCGTGCAGCTCGGTGAGCCCGGCACCGGTCATCTTGCTGGTGTAGTGCACCGTGTATCCTAACGACTCGTAGCTACCAAAGCGGCGACGGGCGGCGGCCTCGCTGGCGAGGTCGGTCTTGTTGATGACCACGCGCGCCGGAATGTCGTTGGCCTCGGCGATCACCAGAAAGCGATCGAGCATGCGCTCGTTGGGCTCCGGCTTCACCATCGCGAGTACCACCACCACCTGATCGAGGTTGGCCGCGACGATACGCTCCCCATGCGCGGTGCTCGGGTTGCGGCGCGCCAGTTGCGAGGTGCGAGGCTGGATCGCGGTGATGGCCAGCACCTGGTCTCGCGTGTCGCGTTCGACCTCCACGCGATCTCCCACCGCAAGCTTCTGATTCGCCTCGTGTTTCACCTTGCCGCGTAACGCTGCCACGCCGATGCTCCCATCCTCCAGCTGCACGCGCCACTGACCGCCGGTGCCGCTCAGCACCACCCCCCGCAGCACCGACGTCATTCGTCGTCCCGCATCGCGTCCCACCACCGCCGCGTCGATGCCCCGCCGCTGGACTCGCGGATCCGCGTGTCGAGCGCCCGTTTCACGTCGGTGAGCATCCACCGGCCCAGAGCCGCCCGTGCGTCGTCCGCTGACTGACCAAACTCGAGATAGCCTGTTTCCAGATGACCCTCCACACCCTGTTGGCCCATCCGCCGCCAGCGCAGGAATAGGAAGTAGGCACCGTACGGCCGCTCGGCTTCCCCCGTGGCGTCGGCCTCGATGGACACGGAATACGACATCCCGTCGCTTCCCTCGAACGCGGCCGGACGGGCGTGCACGGCCATGTAGCCGCCAATGGTGTTGGCGTCACCCTGCTCGTGGTCGGGAGGAAGGTGTTTCCCTGGCATACCTAACGCCACGACCGGAACATGCCATGCCGATTGGACAACCAGAGGAATGCCCGCCTCGGCATGCGTTCAGCGAATCCGTTCGAGCGCGATGCCCGGGTCGGTGGCCAGTCGCGTGACGATCAGGGCCGCGGGATTCGTCGACGCCCTGGCCCCCACGTCCCAGTTGACCACGCCATCGTCGCTCTCGGGCTCGAGAAGGTACATGGCGAGGACACCGAGCGGCTGGTGTACCGGCACGACAATCGTACCAGCCGGCAGCGAGACCGTACGGCCCGGAACCTCCTGCACCTCGAGCCGCACTTCGCGGCGGCCCTGGAACGGTCGCGGGGCCACGATCGCCGAGTCGAGGCGATACTGGGGGCCCGCATCACCGCGCCACGGCGCGCGCGTCCGGTACGAGATGACGCCATGCAGAGCGAGCAGTTGTATCACCGCGGTATCGGCCGGGCTGAGCGCGTACCCATACGGCGCAAGCCGCGTGCGCGCGGCAACAAAGCGATCGTACATCGGCATGCGTGCTGGTACAAACCGTCCCGTGCGCCTCGTACCGGGTCTGACCCCGGGCTCCGAACGAGTCGTGTCGACGGTGCGTTCCAGGATCTCGTACATCACGTCCGCTTCGAGCGGCGTCTTCGTCATCACTGCGCGAATGGGGACACTCGGCGGGCTGCTTCCCCACTGCATGAGGGCCGAGTCCGATCGCGCGGCCAGTGCCTGGATGGCGCGGCCTCGTTCGGCGACGAGGGAGAGCAGTTCACGAACGAATGCGTAGGTGGCGCGCACACGCACGTTGAAGGGATCGTGCGAATACGCTTCGCTGAGCACCGAGACGCGACCGCGCAGAGCGTAGTAGTTGGTACCGAATCGCGGCCGGTGGTCGTAGGTGAGCCACCCCTTGGGCACGGAGGTCACGCCGTCGTCCTGTGCGAAGTTGCCATAAGGGAAGGTGCTCAGGTTGTGTCGCTGCTTGACGCGGCGCTGGAGCTCGGGCAGCAGGCTGTCACGGGCGTACGCAGCACCGAATGTCGCACCTGGAAGCTCACCGGCGGGATTCAGCGACGGTGCATAGGTGAGGTTGTAGCCGTGATAACTGCCATTGGTGGTGTGGAGGTCAACGAACACGTGCGGATCCCACCGGTTGAACATTGCGAGCGACGCTCGCGTTTCCGGTGCTTCTGCCTTCATGTAGTCCCGATTGAGGTCGAACCCCTGGGCATTAGGGCGCTGGCCGACCATCTCCGGGCCATTCTGTGCTCCTCGATTCCGCGCCTGACGATCGAACTTCTCGTTGCCATCCCCGTTGTAGATGGGCACTGCAATCAGGATGATCGAGTCCAGCACGTTGGCCCGCGTGTCGGTGAGCAGATCGCGCAGCAGCGCCTGGAGCGCTTCCTGTCCCTCGACCTCGCCGGCGTGGATGTTGCCCTGGACGTACACGATCGGGCGGCCTGAGCGACGGGCCGCCTCGGGGGTCTCGAACTGCGGACGCGAGGCGATGACGTACGGGATCTCCCGGCCCTCGCTCGTGGCGCCGATCGAACCGCGCTGCATCGGGCGCCCCAGAGTACCTAACGAATCGAGGAACGCCACCACGTCGGCATGGGTGGACGTTGCGGTGTATCCCGACCGCTCGGCGCGGGTCCGCGGCGTCTTGGTGTCCCCGCGGACGACGGCGCTCCGCGCGCAGGACGCCGCGGAGAGGAACAGGAACAGGAACAGGGCCGCGAGGCGGCGACAGGAGTGCATAACGAGTCGGAAAGCGCCCGCGACGCGGGCGTGGGACGTCAGCGCGGAATGTGATGACCGGTCGGGAACGGCGCCAGCGTGCGCGGGAGCAGCCCCAGCTCGGCCAGCCGGGCCACGGCCGCCCGGTGCACCCGGTGCGCATGATCGCGCGCGTCGTTCATGACATCTGGTGCGTCGGTCGCGTCGATCCAGTCGGCCAAGGAATCTATTGCCCCGTCCAGCACGGTGGCGCGCCGATACAGCTCGAAACGCGAACGCGCCGCAGGCCCTAGCCGCAGCGGCCCTGGATCGGGAGAAACACTCGACGGGACACTGAAGAAGCCATGGAGCACGGCCCAGTCGAGCGCAGGGTCACCGACGTGCATGTCATCCCAGTCGAGGATCGTGACGGCTCCACCGGCGCTCACCAGCACATTGTCTCTCCACAGATCGCCGTGTACCGGTGCGGTGGCGAGCTCCCGAAACGCAGGGTGCGCATCCACCTCGCGACCCATCGCCGCGGCCAGGGTCCGCAGCGCCTCGAAGAGCTCGGGGCTCAGGAGCGGCGGGCGCGCGCGACCAATGGACAGCAGATCGGCGTCGAATCGCTCCTGGAACGTCTGATGCCACGAGTCACGACATCGCTGCGCGGCTCCGGTGCGCAGTTGTGCCGCAAGCTCTGTGTCCGCATGCAGGCGAGAGATCGCGGCGGTGACGCGCTGTCGCCAGGATGACTCGTGCTCCGGCGGCGCCTGTCCGGCAACGAACTCGAACACGGTGGCTTCAGCGGCATCGCTGATGGGGACCGCCCCGAGAATCCGCGGCGCGAGGTATCGTTCGCTCAGGCGTGAACCAAATGATCGCCAGCGACGAAGTTTGGCCGCACTCTCGGGATCGCGCGCGACCTTTACGTGCAGCTGCACGTCGTCATCGGTGACGTGAAAGGACGCGTTGACAAAACCACCGCGATTGCGCACGTACCGCACCGTCAGCCGCTCGCCGTTCAGCAGGTGAGGCAGGTGCTTTCGCAGCGCCTCGCGCAGCGCGGGCTCGAGGGCGTGACACACGTCAGCGTTCATGATGACGCACAATCTCCAGGCGACGCCCCCATTCGCTCCGGAACAATCCGGCAAAAATGAACCGCCGTCCGTTGCCGCTGACGCCGACCTGCGGCACGTACTCCGCGGCCGCTCGCGCGCGCAGCCGCACGATGGTCGCCATGGTTCGCTGCACACCGTCCAACACGTACTCCTGCGACCCTTCGCGAAAGATCACCCACGCGTGTCGGCCGGAAATTCCGTCGGGCCGCTCGTGCGTGCCCACCACAAATTCGGCGTCATACGACGCGTCGACCAGTTTGCGCCAGGCCCACAGCGCGTAGTCCTCGCAGTCTCCACTGCGCACCAGCTCGAACGTGCACGGATGCTGCCAGTGATCCGGCTCGTCCAGGAGCTGTGGATCGTCGGCATAGCGGCACTGGAGAAGCCATTCCGCGATCTCGCCGGGCGAGCTCGCCACCACTCGCGACACTCCCTCGAGATAGTGCACGAACTCATGGTGCGATCCCGGGCCAAACGCGGGTAGCGGTGGCGCGAACGGCAGCCGGACCCATGGATCGCCCTGTGCGAGCTGATCGGGATCGAACTCCAGACGATGCGTTCCGGTGAACCAGCGCCAGAGGGACACGAGACGAGTGGACGAGTCTACTTCACGATCACCACGCCCACCTGCCCGTTGAAATCATCCTTGAGCATGGCGAGGTTGCGCGGCACGGCGATTTCGGTGCGATCGAGACGGAGGTTCAGATGGTGGAGGCCGGGCGTCACGTAGTAGTAGCCCCTCCACTCGCCGTTAGGCTGCCTGACGAGCGGCACGGGAATCCAATCGACGAAGTCCGCCAGCAGTTCCACTTCGCGGATCCCCGGCGCCCAGACCAGGATCTCGCGGATGCCAAGGCTGTCCAGCGCGGGCCCAATGACCAGGGCCAACGGTTCGGTGGTCGGAAGCTCGGGCCGTTCGGGTGGTGGCGGCGCCACGGGCCGCGGTCGGCGCGGGGCGCGGAGTGACGGGAACTTGCCGTCGGGGAGACGAAGGGCCATTGCGAAATATTTCCCGCCCGGTAGTCCCTGAATGAGATCCACCGGGTAGCTGCCGATGCTCATCGTGCCGAACAGCCCGGCCCGCAGCGGCCAGGAGACCGTAAAGCTGCCCCACCAATCCGTCCCCTTGTCGGCCTCACCGAGTCGTACGCCTGACAGGAGCTCGTAGGTCGTGCGGCCGCGAACCCAGGCCAGGGCAGCGTCGGTATCGCCAAGGAGATCGCCGAACTGCAGCTGCATGGGTCGTGTAGTCGCGCTCACGGCAGTGGATGGCGTGACCTGCACCCATCCTCCCGCGTCGCCAATCACCGTCGTCCGCCAGCCGATACCGTCGAACGTGCGCGCAATCGACGCCCCAAATCGGGTGCCATATCGGTCGGCCGAGAGATGAATGCGGGTCTCGCCGTCGATGCGCAGCGTCGGGCTGAAGTCCTGCTGGGCCGTCGCGGCACCAATGATAGCCAGCTCGCCACGGAGATCGCTGAACCACCGCTTCACGACGCTGCCGGGCACCATCGGACTCGAAAAGCGGGACCCGGCAATGAGGCCCTGCATGCTCCACCGCCCGTCGTCGAACACGGAGAGGAGGCCGTTGGCCACGATACTCCCCGTCTCACGCTGCAGGACCGAGGTCTCGTTGAGCGTCAGTGCACCGAACGTGCGCCCGTTGTCGTACGCGACCGTGGCGAACCCGACGTCACGCGTACGAACGGGTGCCTGCGCACCGGCGGGCCGCGACCGGCTCCCGGCGACCGTGAGGGCTAAAAGCAGTCGCGCGGCGGGGGCATGGGCCCCGCCGCGCAGCAGAAAACGCGGAATACGGCGTGGGTGGTGGTTACGGGCGCTTCGGTTTCGGCTTACCGCGCGGGCCAGCCGGTCCCGCTCCGTCGCCCGGTCCGGAGACACTGGCGTTCCCCTTGGAACCACTGACGGCTGACGGTGCCAGGGGATCTGCCACGCGCGATTGGCCCCGAACCGAAGGTAACGTGCTCCCCGGACCGCCGCTATTGTTCGGCCGTTCACGCAATTGCTGCTCGAGGCCGATTCCTCGCAGCGACGCCGCCGTCGCGGCCGCGACGCCGCCGGAAATATCCCGCTCGATTTCCTGTCGCATCGTGAGCAGCTGGTCGTTGCTCGAGCCTGCCAGCACGAGCGTGACGACACGTGGTGCGATCGTGTCCGCCGGCACCCCCCTGTTGACCAGATAACTCACAATGTCGAGCGCGGTCGCCACGCGGACGTTGGTGCGGGCGACACGAAGGCGTTCCAGTTCCCGAAGGTTGACACCGGCGCGGAGCGCATTCGCCCCCGCCTCGATGTCGACCAGCGTCGACGCCGGTCCGAGGGCTCCTTTCGCGCGGCGCAGGTCGCCGACAAGCCCGCGAACCACGGTCACGATCGTGGGACCGGCGGCCTGCTTGCTCGCCCCTTCCAGCGCCTTGTCCACCAGCGGCTCGGTCGGAAGTCCTTCCTTGCGCGCGGACTCGATGACCGCCGACACCGCTTCGCGCGTCCGTTCGTCGAGCCGCCCCGTTAGGCGCGGATCGTCGGCGAACCAGGCGAACGCCGTCATCGAAACGGCGCCGGCGAAGAGGGTGAGGAGGCGGGAGGACGCTCGCATTGGACTACTGACGGATCCTCACGTTGACCACGGAGTTTGGCGACCCGAAGTCGCCCGACTGCTGCGGTGCCGTGGGATCGTTCACGTGCTTGGAGCCGTCGACCAGGAACTGATACTCATACCTGCCCGGCGGGAGCAGAATCGTCACCGACCAGGCGCCATGGGCTTCGTCGTACACCATCGGCGTGGAGTCGGGCTTCCAGTCATTGAAGTGGCCGATGAGGGACACCGACGTCGCACTGGGCTCGGCCAGATAGAACTGCTGCGGCTGCAGCAGCGTCGCCGGATCAACGGGCTGGTTGGCGACGGGGACGAGGTCCTGGGCGGGAACCGCTGCGACCTGCGACTCGCTGACTTGCCGCGTGGCCATCACGCCGACCGCGGCGATTCCCGCCAGCGCGGCGGCGGCAGCGAACGCGCCTAACGGTGCCGAAACCGAGAACGAGCGGCGGTACCACGGCTGCTGCGCGCGGCGCGACGCCAGAGAGATGACTTCGGGCTCGAGGGCGGCCATGACGCGCTCGTCAAAGCGTGCGTCCAGCCGCACCGGCTCCTTCAGCTCCCCGGCGATCTTCGCAATGAATGGATCGAACTCGTGATCAGTCACCATGCACCTCCTGCAGTAACGCCCGAAGGCGTTCGCAGGCTCGTTTGACCCGCATTTTCAGCGCAGAGACCCCGACCCCCGTGATCTCCGCCATCTCTTCATATCCCAGATCTTCGACATGTTTGAGGAGAAACGCCTCGCGCTGATCTGCATCCAGCAACATTAGCGCCCGCTGAATCTCCTCCCGCCACGCCGCCTGTTCCGCCGGGTGATCGTGGGCAGCTCCGAGCAGCGCGACCTCATCACGCACGAAGGTCTTCTCTCGTCGCCCCCGCCGCGTCCCCGTGGTTCGACATCGATTGGCCAGAATGCGGAACAGCCAGGACCCAAAGCGTTCCGGGTCGTCGCACTTGGCCAGCGACCGGTAGGCACGCACGAAGGCATCCTGCAACGCCTCCTCCGCATCTTCCCGGGTCCCGAGCATTCGGACGGCATACCGCCCGAACTGCGCCCGATACCGCGCCACGAGCGTAGCGTAGGCAGCAGACTCACCAGCCAGTACCCGGGCTACGATCACAGCATCGTCGTCGTTCTGAAGTGGTAGACCCTGCGAAAGCGTCATCGGTCAACCCGTTCTCGAAATTCGGCGAACTCGGCCATTGGTGGACAAGCTAAGTCAAAAGGACATAGCACGTTACAGCTCACGGCCGCTGCAGTGTCGACGCATGAAGGGACACACGGCATCGGTCAATTAGAACCGAGAAGCACGGGAAGCACGAGCGGCACCGGAAGCACAGGGGCACGGGGGAAGCCCGAGAAAGGAAGCTCGCGGATTCCACCCGCTGCAATCTTGCCACCGGCGCTCGTCCGGTCGAGCCCCGGCCGCTGCAGTTCGTTAGGCAATTGTGCAGAGCATCACATTCCCGCCGGTGCGCGACCGGCCATCCCTCAGCAGAACACCCTGGGTGGACCATCACCCCGATCCTCGCCGCCCTGCCGGCAGGCGGTCACGTCAGCGGCTTGCCGGAGACGGGATAGAATCGCTCGCCCTTCCGCGCCATTTGGACCAACAGCTCGCTCGCAACGTAACGGCCCTCGAAGCGGAAATTGAGGTCTTCCAGCTGCTGGACCACCGACGCCGCCCCTAACGCGTCGATGTAGCGGAAGGGTCCGCCACGAAATGGAGGAAAGCCGATCCCAAAAACGGCGCCGATGTCTCCGTCGCGGGGACTCCGGATGATCCCGTCTTCCAGACACCGCGCCGCCTCGTTCACCATCGCCAATACCAGCCGTCGCTGGATCTCTTCCGCCGCTACCTCGTGCCGTTGCGCACCAGCCGGCAGAAGGCTGTAGACCGAGGGATCCACCTCCCCTTTCTTGCCGGTCTCATCATAGAGGTAGAAACCGGACTTGCCCTTTCGTCCGAGCCGACCCGCCTCGATCACTTTGCGCAGCGACTGCGAGGGCGCCAGGCGTTCACCGAACGCCTCGTGGAAGATCGTCCCGGACTTGCCGGCAATGTCGAGCCCCACCTCGTCGAGCAGCGTGACGGGGCCGACCGGGAAGCCGAAGTCCTGCATCGCACGGTCCACCGCATCAATGGCAACCCCCACGTCGAGCAGCCCTCCTGCTGCGTTGATGTAGGGTGAGAGGATGCGGTTGACGTAGAATCCCGGTGCATCGTTCACCACGATGACGGTTTTGCCGAGCGTCTTGCCAAACGCCACCGCGGCGGCCGTCACGGCGTCGTCCGTCGCCGGCGTCACGATGATCTCGAGCAGCGGCATCCTGTGCACCGGCGAGAAGAAGTGCATCCCGATCACACGTTCCGGCCGCATGGACGCCTCGGCGATCCTGGCGATGGGAATGGTGCTGGTGTTGGACGCCACGATTGCGTCAGGCGGCAGGACCGACTCCACCTCGCGCACGACCGCGTGCTTGACGTCGAGGTCCTCGAACACGGCCTCGATGACCAGGTCGACAGTGCCAAACCCGGAGTAGTCGGCAGTGCCCCCGACGAGGAGCATCTGGTCGTCGAATTGCTGGCGCGTGATCTGTCGTTTGCGCAGGCGATCCTGCAACACCTCATGCACGGACGCGAGGCCGCGTCCCACGCGATCGAGGGCGGCATCCTTGAGGCGCACCGGGACGCCCTGCTGTGCAGCGACCGCGGCGATCCCCGCACCCATGAACCCCGCGCCCAGCACTCCCGACTTGTCGATGCCAGGCACGTGAGTCGGAAGCGTGGCCACACCTGGATCCTTCTTGAGGGCCGTCGTGGCGAAGAACAGGAAGATCAGTTCCTTCGAAATGGGCGAAGACGCCATCTCTCCGAAGAGCCGCGCCTCCTCGGCAAAGCCGCGGGCCCGATCCTGGTATCCGGCGGCTATTGCATCGATGGCCGCCAGGGGCGCTGGATAGTGTCCGCGCCCCTTCTTGAGCGTCATCTCGCGCGCACGTCTAAAGACGATGGAACGGCCGACCGGATTGTCGTCGAGCAGCAGGGTCATTGCCGTGCGCGACCGCGCGCCCGCATTGCGTCTGATCTTTCCCGACGAAAGCTCTCGAGCACGCTGCAGCCCGATCCTGCGGATGATGGCGGGATGCACGACCTCGTGTACCAGCCCAATTTGCGCGGCTCTCTTTGCCCGGATGTTCTTCCCCGTGAGGATCATGTCCAGCGCCGCCTGCAATCCGACCACGCGAGGCAAGCGCTGAGTACCTCCGGCTCCCGGAATGAGGCCAAGCTGCACTTCGGGCAGTGCCAGTACGGTCTTCGGATGCTCGGTCGCGATCCGCCACGAACACGCCAGCGCCATCTCGAGTCCACCCCCCAGGCAGGCGCCGTGGATCGCCGCGACGAGCGGCACGCGCGAGCGTTCAAGCCGGTCGAGCATCTGGTGCCCCTCGCGCGACGCGGATTCGGCCTGAGCGCCCGTACGCCACTCGACAAACTCCTCGATGTCGGCACCCGCAATGAACGTGTCCGGCTTGCCGCTGATCAGCACCGCGGCCGTGACGGACGGATCGCGTTCGAGCCGGTCCAACAGGTCGACAAACTCGTCCTTCACCCCGCGGGAGAACTTGTTCACCGACTCGCCCGGAAGGTCGAACGTGATCACGGCAATGCCACCGTCGAATTCGACGCGGAGCGCCGGCATCAGACCCTCCGCTCCACGACCATGGCGAACCCCAGGCCGCCGGCGGCGCACACCGTCATCAGCCCAAACTGGCCTCCGCGTCTCGCCAGCTCATGACACAGCGTCATCGTTATGCGCGCCCCGGTTGCCCCGAACGGATGCCCGATGGCCACCGACCCTCCCATCACGTTGAGTCGCGAGCGATCGACTTCGCCGACCGGCTGTGAGAATCCAGCCCGTTCGGCCCACGCCTTCGACGCCAGTCCTTTCAGGTTGCACAGCACCTGGGCGGCGAACGCTTCGTGCATTTCCACCAGGTCCATGTCGGCCAGGGTGAGTCCGGCTCGCTGCAACGCGAGCGGCGCGGCGAGCACCGGTGCCATGAGCAACTGCTCTCCCGGGTCGAGTGCAGCATAGGCATAGGAACGAATGAAGGCGATGGGCGAAACGCCTAACGCCCGCGCGCGATCCTCGCTCATCAGCAGGACGGACGCTGCACCATCCGTGAGCGGTGATGCATTGCCGGCGGTCACGGTGCCGTACTTCCGGTCGAACACCGGGCGCAGTCCCGCGAGTTGCTCCAGGCTCGTGTCCTCGCGGATGCCGTTGTCCGCCGCGACCGGGATGAACGCCGGCGGAACCCACACGGGCCCAATCTCCGCCCTCAGGCGGCCGTCCACCGTCCCGGCGTGGGCCATCCGGTGCGAACGCAACGCGAACTGATCCTGCTCCTCGCGAGAAATGTCGTTGATCTTGGCCATCTTCTCCGCCGACTCGCCCATGGTTTCCCCGGTCGTCGGCTCGGCGATGGCGGGCGTGACCGGTGCGAGGTCGCGCGGCCGGATTCTCGCGAGCGCCTTGATACGCGTCCCGAGGCTCCTGGCCCGCGACGCCGCAACGAGTGCGTCCGCGAATCCGCGCGAATGGAGAATCGGGACGTTCGACAGCGACTCTGCCCCCCCCGCAATCGCCACGTGCGCATGACCTAACGCGATCTGGTCAGCCGCGTCGGTGATGGCCTGGTTCGATGAGGCACAGGCGCGTCCCACCGTGTGCGCCTGAACGCCTTTGGAGAGCTGAGGAATGAGCGACACTTCCCGCGCGATGTTCGGCGCCAGCACCGACGGGATTACCGTCCCGTACACGAGCAGGTCCACGCCATCCGGCTCGAGCCCCGTACGCTGCACGAGTTCGGCCACGGATTGCCGGCCGAGCTCGATCGCCGAAAGCGATTTGAGGGCCGTCCCCGATTTGGCGAACGGCGTGCGGATGCCAGCGACGATGGCAACACGGCGCCCGTTTCCGTAGGTCGGCATGGGAGGGAAGATACAAGCGGGTGAGCGCGCGAGCGGGTAAGCGGGTAAACGGGAATACAGGCAGCCAAAGAAGAAGAGGCAACCCTGTCAGGCTGCCTCTCTCGTTTTTCCGTTCACCCGCGTACGCACGTCCCGCTGGCGTCAGCGTATTCTCTCCTTCACCGCCTGGACAAGCTTTCGCGCGTCTCCCTCGCTGAACTGCTCGAGAATGGTCTTGTTCCCATCGCCTTTGATCGTTTCCAGATTGATCACACCACGCGGCTCCCCGTGCTTGTACACGATGACTATGCGTTTCCCCTTGTAGTCGATCTTCTCGATGTCCGAGAGCGGGATGGCGATTTCCTTGTCGAGCATCTTCTCGACGCCGGAGCGAATGGCCTTTGACAACCTCTCCCCAACCCCCGAGTGGCCCGTGTCGAGCTCCTTCTTCATCTCGACGCTGACGAGCCGCCGGATGGAATCCGAGAGTCCCGCGACGAGGTGTTCGTCGCGAAGGGACATGAACGCCGCGCGGTTGGCAGTAATGATGCGAACCGTCTCGTCCGCATGCACGTCCACCAGCGCTTCGGCGGGATGCGCCGCTGCTGCCGGAAGCGGCGGGATGGGTGGCAGTGCCGGCAGCGCCGGCACCGGCGCCTCAACCTCGACTACCTCGACGTTCGCGTGCTCCTTCTCGTCATGGTCGTCGTGGCGATCACGCACCGCAACCGAGACCCTCATGATCGCAAGCACGCCGGTCAGGCCGGCGGCGAATACGACGAGCTTGGGGAATAACCGCAAGGAAGGCGTCCCTCGCTTGCTGTAAGAGAGAAGGCGCGGGCGGCTGGAGTCCCGGCGCCTCTTTGAGCCCCCTACGGGCTGTTGCCGCTCAGGGTGTCACGGCGGCCAGCCTGCCGGCTTACTTCAGCGAGAAACGGCTCGTGTAGACCACGACGACCCCATAGCGGCTGGCGTCGAAACGCCTGGACTCGGTGACGACTGCGCCAAGCTCCATTCCCCGGATCGGCATGACGGCCTCGACGTCGGAGAGGAGGACCTGGTCCGCGCGGAGATTGACCGGCAGCTCATCGATCCAGAGCTGCCCGCAGCGCGGCTCACCGGAGAATCGGACGCAAGCGCTGTTGGTGCCGTTGGGCATGCTCACGCCCAGCAGCCTCCCGGTCCGAATGAGGTCCGCGAGCGTGACATACCGTTCCCGCAACACGGCCATGGAGTCGGGGCCGATGAAGCGCGTGAACCCTGTGAGCGTGCCCCCCCCGAACACCCGGCGCAGGCTTTCGTTCAGCGCTTCCTTCACCCCGACTTCAGCCTGCCGTCCAGTAAGAAAGACGGTGTCAGTGAACACCTCGCCTTCGGGCAGCGTGAACACCTCGGTGGTGAGCGGGAGGAAACCCTTCCGCCTGACCAGCAGCGTGTATTTACCGGGCTTCTCGGCCTCGACGGAGAATCCACCGAAGGCATCAGTTGTAGTCGTGTCCACGACGGCGTCTCGCTTGCCGAGGAGCGCCACCTGCGCCCCCTGGGCGGCCACTTTGTTCTTCCCTACAACGACAATGCCCTCGAACCGCTGCGCCGCGGCGGGGGCGGCGGCCAGAAGTGAGGCAACGATACCGAGTGCGAGCATGCGCATGGTTTTTCCCGTTGGTTCGTACCTGCACCATACACCCGCGCCCGCCTCAGGTGCCACCTGTCGATTGGCCGCTACGAGGCCTGATGAATGGTGACGAGCTCCAGGATCTTCAGGCGGCGAGTTCGGGCGGGAAGCTTGAGGAACGCCACTTCACCGATGCTCTTCCCCACCAGGGCGCGCCCAATGGGTGAGGCCATGGTGACGTGTCCGTCCTCGAAGTTGTCGGAATCCCCAAAGACGAGGTGGTAGGTCTCCAGCAGCTGCGTGTCCTGACATTCAACGACCACCCTGGAGCCGAGGCCGACGCGATCGGTTGGGATCTGCGACATGTCCACGGACGAAAGCTTGCTGAGTCGCTGCCGAAGCTGGCCCAGGCGAGCCTGCACGAACTGCTGGCGTTCGAGCGCTGACTTGTATTCGCTATTCTCTCGGAGATCGCCAAGCTCGACGGCCCTCCGAATCTCATTCGGGAGCACCACGTTGAGCTCGTGCTGGAGCTTTTCGACCTCGGCCGACAACTTTGCTTTGAGTTCTTCGAGCATGGCGTACCGCTCACGACGATAAAAGTGGAGCGCCCGGCCCGGGGTGGGCCGGGCGCCGCGCGCGCAGCCGGGGCACCCATAGGGCCCCCTCCGCCCAATCAAATA
>JBQTIW010000350.1:0-2883 GCA_052387735.1 Gemmatimonadaceae bacterium | reverse complement strand
GAGCGTGCCTCCGGCCGCAGGAAACTCGAGCGGGCCACCCATGCCGCGCACGGCCTGTCGGAATGTCTCAAACTGGTAGCCGCCGGCGGCGCGCGGCGGGGCCTCGTAGGCGACGCGTGACTCTTCGCTCCGTGGAAAGGTGAAGTCGGGGTCGCGGCCGAGCCGCGCGATGGTTCCAGCGTCGAGAACGGGTAGATCTTCGAGCATGCCGTCGACGGCGTCGCCGATCTCAGCGCCGAAGGACTTGAGGATCTCGTTCAGCACGAACCCACCGACGATGTTGCCGATCACGTTGATGATCAACGCGAGAATGACGTTGAAGCCGATGACGAAGACGTTGGCATCGACATCCGCGATCTGCGGCTCCGCGAAGACGGTGCGCCAGCGCGGCGGGTCGAGCCGGAGCGGATCCTGTTCGAGGTAAAGGAACACGGGAAACCGCGCATCCTCGATCGAGGCGCTCGCCGATCCGGTGAGGAACAGCGAGAGCACGCACGGCGGGCAGAAGAACCCGAGAATCACCGTGACCGGCGTCAGCGCGGGAGTGACATCGATGTCGCACGATACCTCCGCACCGGCAAGCGACAGCTCGGTCAAGAAGCCGAAGCGGACGTTCTCAAGTTGTCGAAACCAGGGCTGAAGCTGACCGATGGCGCGCAGCGCGGCGGTGTCGACATATGCCGGTGGCGTGAAGAGAGGTTGGTTGCCGAAGGCGATCGAGTGCTCGAAGTCGGTGAGACTGATGTCGACGAGCTCCGCCAGCTCATCGATGGTCACCTCGCCGTTGGCATGAAAGACGGCGACGGCATCCTCGACTTCCTGCCGCGTGCGGTGTTTCGGCCGCACGTTGACAGATGGCAGCAGGAGTCCGTACCAGGCTTCCGCCAGCAGGACGAGCGGGTGACTCGCGAACGAAACCGTCGTATCCAGGCACGCTCCATCGCGCTCGAGCAGAACCGACTCGAGACTCGCCAGCATGACGGACACGCACGGATTGTCGTCGGAGCCGAGGGGCGGGCTGGCACAGCCGAGACCGGGGATGATGCGTTCCAGCAAGTGGCCGAAGGCGGACCGGAGATCGGCGCGACGCGAGACCACGGACAGAAAGGCTTTCAGCCTCTTCCATTCGTCCGTGTCTGGAAGCGTATCGGCGAGCGTCGCGGCGTCGGGTATGGGCGGCGAGAGGTCGAGGCGATCCAGCATTCCGCAGACCTGCGCGAGGAATGCGCGGGTCATGAGGCTCGGGATGACGCTCCGGGTCTGACTATCGTCGGGTACAGGCGCATTCTGGACGATCTGGGTGAACCAGTCCGCGGTCGGAAAGTTGAAGCGGGTGCCGCTGAACCCGGTGATGTAGGAACTGGCGTTGCGGGCGTCGGCGAAAACCGCATCGAAGAACGTCTGGTTGAAGATGACTTTCACGGTTTCCGGGCCCAGACCGGTGAACAGCGCGGGCGGCGGCACAGGCAGCGGATCCGGATTCGGCGGACGCGGGGTCGGCGGCTGCTCGAGTCGCCAGCGCCGGGATTGGCGCGTGATTTCCCTGAGGCCCGACGGAAGCTCGAACGCGTCGGGAGGGAGGTCGACGGATTGGAGCGCGTCGAGGTGGAGGTTTGCCGTGCCTGCAGGCTCGTCCAGGAGCTCGAGGCGCATAGCGACGGGCAGGCCGAGAGTCGACGCGGCTTCGCCGAGCCACGGGGCAAGCGCCAACCAAAGGTGCGTGAGAGGGGCGGAGGTCGTTAGGCCCCTGGGCTGAGCTTCAACGGTCACGACGGCGGTTCGGGAGTCGGACAGGGCGAGATGGACGACGGCTCGTCGCAGCGGCCCGAACCGCGGGTGACGGGCATCACGCCAGGAAATCTCAATGCCGCTGGCTGGGGACCGAGCGGGTAGTTTGTCGACTGGAAGGACAGTGCCGCTGGCAACGTCGATCAGGTGGACGGCGCCACCGGGGGCACGGAGCAGGCGGTACCGCTCCTTACCTTCGGGGCCGGTCCAGCTTGTGCTCCAGGCTGCGGGGGCAGCGAAGATGCGGAGATTGAGCGGCTTGTCCTCAGTCCAGATCTTTTCGCCTCTGGTTCCTGTCAGGAGGTCGGCAAGGTCAATGTTGGACGTGGCGGTGTACGTGGCTGAGATACCCTTAGTCGGCATGGAGTCCTCCAGTCCGCGGGCTCGAAACCCGCCATTCGATATCGGTAGCTTCGTATGGCGCGCTTGAACCTCCGATCTCGTGACATTCTTCGATGAGGAGGTTGCAGAATCGGAGGAACCGGGAACCGCTACGCTTTGTCATCGAGCATCTCTCTGCCTGGTTCTCGTCTCAGGAGCAATTACTGATGCTCAGGAGATTCGCCGACACCTAACGCGTGCGTTCTGCTGCGAGCGCTCAAATGGAAAGCGTCCGCGCAGCGGACGCTACCCAATGTCCCGCGCTCGTCGGCAGCAACGCCTTGTTATGCTGCTCCGCGCTTCGTGGGCCGCCAGTCCAACGCTAGGCGCCGACCCGACCCGGCACAATCGCGCAAGTACAGGTTGATCAACGTTTGATACGGGAGATCCGTCTCGGCCGCGAGCCCCTTGAAGTAGTCGATCGTGAAGGTGTCGAGGCGGATCGTGATCGAGCGTTTCAGCTTGGCCGCATACGGATTCCGACGGGCTTTCGAGAAATCAACTGAGCGTCTCATGGGTGGCGATGCGCCGCGTACTGGGCGCGCTCCGAAGGGGTGGCCGGTTGCGCCGAGATCAAACGAACAACCTCCGGTGCTGACCGGCAGCAATGGACGACCATTGCGAGCCGTAACCGGGCACTCAAGCCCAACACGATGAAACGAGCCTCGTCGTCGGAGTGGGCCGGGTCATCGACGACGAGCGCGTACTCGTCCC
>JBQTIW010000349.1:0-4727 GCA_052387735.1 Gemmatimonadaceae bacterium | reverse complement strand
GCGGTGTCTACCGCGGCGGAGGAGGCGAGGGATCCGGCCAAGGATATGCCGTTCGGCATCATCATGTCGCTGGTGATCTGCACGGTGCTCTACATCGTGCTCTCGGCGGTGATGACGGGGATGGCGCCCTGGCGGCAGTTGGGGACGGCCGAGCCGATGATCACGGCGCTGCAGCTTGCCAACGGGCCGCCGGTGCTCCTCAACGCGTCGCGGTTCATCATTGCGTTAGGCGCGGTCATCGCCATGGGGAGCGTCCTCCTCGTGTTCCAGATGGGACAGCCGCGGATCTTCTTCTCGATGGCGCGCGACGGGTTGCTCCCACCGGCCCTGGCCAAGGTGCATCCCAAGTATCGGACGCCGTGGGTGGGGACGATTCTCACCGGGACGTTCGTGGCCACGTTCGCCGCGTTTGCCAACATTGCGGAGGTGGTCGATCTCACGAACATCGGAACGCTGTTCGCGTTTGTGCTCGTGTCGATAGGCGTGATCGTGCTTCGGTACCGCGAACCTGATCGTCCGCGCCCGTTCCGGGTGCCGGGGGCGCCAATCACGCCGCTCATCTCAGTGATCGCGTGCGGCTACCTCATGTTCCAGCTGCCGCGAATCACGTGGATTCGCTTCGGCATCTGGCTGTTGCTGGGGCTCGTGGTCTACTTCCTGTACGGCTACCGGCACTCGGTGCTCCGGACGGGGCGCCGGCCGAAGGTCGACGCGCTGTGATCCGTTGGTGAGCGCGGTGGGGCCTTGCTCACTCCAACCCTAACGCGACTCCACATGCTGTCGTTCCTCAAGCGCGTCTCGTTCACTCAGTGGATCATCATCTCGATGATCGTCGGCATCGCGATCGGGGTTGTCTCACCGGAGCTCGGCATCGCGCTGAAACCGATTTCCACGGTCTTCCTGCGGCTCATCAAGTCACTGATCGTCCCGCTGATCTTCAGCACACTGGTCGTGGGCATCGCTGGCCATGGGGATGATCTCAAACAGGTCGGGCGACTGGCGTTCCGCTCGATCGTGTACTTCGAGATCGTCACCACCCTGGCGCTCGCCGTGGGACTGTTGGCCGTGAACCTGGCGAAGCCCGGGGAGGGCGTCGGCCTCGCCGCCGCATCCGCGGAGCAGGGCGAGCAGTTCGCCGGCCGACAGCAGACGTTTGCCGGCGTACTCGAGCATACCTTTCCACAGAGCTTCTTCGAGGCAGCGGCGGCCAACGAGGTGCTGCAGGTCGTCGTGTTCGCGATCATCTTCGCGGTCGCCCTGGCCCGCACGCCAGCCAAGCCCCGTTCCACGATGCTCGGCGTGCTCGACAGCCTGGCAGAAGTGATGTTCAAGTACACCGGGCTCGTGATGGCCCTTGCGCCGTTCGGCATTCTCGCGGCGATCGCGGCCACAGTCGGCCAGAGCGGCCTTGGCGTTCTGCGGAGCCTGGGACTGCTGGTGCTGACGCTCTTTGCCGCACTCGTGGTATTTGTGCTCGGGGTCCTCGTGCCCGTCGCTCTGGTCGCGCGCATCCCGATTCGCGACTTCATCCGTGTCGTGAAGGAGCCCTTCCTCATCGCATTCTCGACAGCGTCATCCGAAGCGGCGCTTCCCCGCGCCATGCAGGTGATGGAGGAGTTCGGGGTCCCCAAACGGATCGTCGCGTTCGTGATGCCGACGGGCTACTCGTTCAACCTCGACGGGTCGACGCTGTACCTCGCCCTGGCCTCCGTGTTCGTCGCCCAGGCTGCGGGGATCGACATGCCGCTGTCGCAGCAGCTGCTGATGATGCTCACGCTCATGCTGACGAGCAAAGGCGTGGCGGCTGTTCCCCGAGCCTCACTGGTGATTCTCTCCGGCACGCTGGCCTCGTTCGGCTTGCCGCTGCAAGGGGTCGCCGTGATCCTCGGCGTGGACGCCATCATGGACATGGCCCGCACATCGGTGAACCTTCTCGGGAACTGCCTCGCATCGGCCGTGATGGCGCGATGGGAGGGGGAGTTCCGAACCGAGCAACCGAGGACGGCGCAGACGGCCGGCGAGGTAGCGCCCGCGCACGGCTGAGGAGCCGTGGCTCACGATGTCTGATGGCAGGTCCGGCCGCCGTCGGAGGATGACGCTTCGCACCAGGATACTGCTCGGGCTCCTGATCGGCGCGACGTTGGGCGTGGCGGCGAACCAGGCGTTAGGCAGTGGGCACCGGTTGGTCGAGGGCGCGAACCACTACGTCGCGCTGCCGGGGGGGCAGATCTTTCTGCGGCTGCTGTTCATGATCGTGATTCCGCTCGTCTTCGCGTCCATGTCGCTGGGGATTGCCGGACTCGGGGATCTGCGCCGAGTGGGCCGCGTGGGCGGAAAGGCCATCGCGTTCTTCGCCGGATCCACGGTGCTCGCCGCCACGCTCGGACTCGTCGCTGTCACTCTGGTGCGACCGGGCGAGCGAGTGTCGGCGGAGACGCGGTCGCAACTGATGGCCACCTATGCGTCGGATGCATCCGACCGGGTGGAGGCCGCCGCGACGAGCGAGTTCGGCGTGGAGACGATCGTCAACATCGTTCCTCGCAATCCCATCAGGGCGGCGGTGGACCTTGACATGCTGGCCGTCATCTTCTTCTCGATGGTGTTCGGGGCCGCGCTCACGCTGCTCGGCGCACGACAGGCCCAGCCGATGGTCGAGTGGCTCGAGTCCCTCCACGCCGTTGCGCTGCGGATCGTGTCAATGACCATGGCCCTCGCGCCGCTGGGCGTTGCCTGCCTCATTTTCGGCGTCACCTCGAGATTCGGTTTCGAGGTGCTCGAACTGATGGGCTGGTTCGTGGCCACGGTGATCGGCGCGCTGCTGCTGCACGTGGTACTCAATCTGTCGGCCATCATCCGACTGCTGATCGGCATGTCACCGGCGAGATTCTTCGCCCGGACGCGTGATGCGCTGATGACGGCGTTCTCCACCAGCTCCAGCAGCGCCACGCTGCCGACGGCGCTCGCCACGGCCGAGCAGAATCTCGGCATCCCTCCGCAGATCGCCGGGTTCGTTTTGCCGTTAGGCGCGACGATGTGCGTCAACGGAACCGCCCTGTTCGAGGGCATCACCGTGATCACACTGGCACAAGCCTTCGGGGTGACCCTGGGCTTCACACAGATGGTGGCCGTCATGGTCATGTGCGTGGTGACAGCGGTCGGTGCGGCGGGGGTTCCCGGGGGGTCGCTCCCCGTGCTCGTGGGAGTGCTGACGATGTTCGGCGTTCCGGCCGAGGGGATCGCACTCGTCCTCGGCGTCGACCGCGTCCTCGACATGGCGCGCACGTGCGTAAACGTGTACGGTGATCTGACGGCCACCGCCTGGGTCGCGAAGTCGGAAGGGGCCTGGAGCGCCCTGGACCTGCCCGCTCTGGAGGGTCGCGATGCCAGTCCCATTCCTGCCAGCGCCTGAGGACATGCCTGACACCAGCGAAGAAGTCGAGATCACGGAGGTCCGTCAGGCGGAACACCTGGATCAGGTGCGTGGTCTCTTCCGCGAGTACGGGGCCTCGCTGCTCGAGCACGCGGGGAGCGAGGCCGTGCTGCGCGTCCAGGGATTCGACGAGGAGCTCGCCAGCCTCCCGGGCGACTATGGTCCGCCGCAAGGGGCGCTGTTGCTGGCCCTGGTGAACGGCGCTCCCGCAGGCTGCGCGTCACTGCGGCCGTTAGGCGGTGACACGCTGGAGCTCAAGCGACTGTACGTTCGGCCGGAATACCGCGGACAGTCACTGGGGCGGCGACTCGTCGCCGAGGCCCTGGACCACGCGTCGCGGAGTGGGGCGCGAAGCGTGCGACTCGATACGCTGCCGTTCATGCGGAGCGCCGCGCGCCTGTACCGGGCCATGGGGTTTGAAGAGATTCCGGCGTATCGTCCCAATCCGATGCCCGGCTCACGCTTTTTCGAGATCGTCGTCGATCCCGCGGAGCCTGCGGCGCGCCTGGTGGAATTCCGTCCCGAGTTTGCTCCGGCATTCGAGCGGCTCAATCGCGAGTGGTTGGACGAATTCTTCAGAGTCGAGGCGAAGGACCTCCGCTTCTTCCGCGATCCAGGCGGCACGATCCTGGATCCCGGCGGGCAGATCTTCTTTGTCACCGAAGGCGAGCGACCGGTGGGAACCTGCGCCGTGATTCGAGAGAGCGCTGAGGACTACGAGCTCGCAAAGATGGCGGTCCAGAGCGACTGTCGCGGCAAGGGCTATGGGCAGTGGCTCGTGTCCGCCGTCGTCGAATTCGTACGGGCCCGCGGGGGTCGGCGACTGTACCTCCTGTCGGACGAGAAGCTGGTGGATGCGCTGCGGCTGTACGAGCGCATGGGTTTTAGGCGGCGGCCCTTTCCCGGGGGCACCGGCTACGCACGGGGAGATGTGTACATGGAGCTGGCGATCGACGGCGGGCAGTAGGATGGTACTGGCGATGGGCGACAAGGCGGTTGGCGTTGGGATCTGCGTCACCAACCCAGTGTCCAACCGCCAACCGCCGCTACCGAACGAACCAATCGCCCATCGGCCATCTCGTCTCGCCCATCACATCGCCGACCTCGGCCTCAATCCGCGCTCCCCGCTCCCTGCTCCCCGCTCCTGATCGCTGCCCGCTCCTGCAGCACGGCGACGATTCCCGGAATCACCGACAGCACGATGATGGCGATGAGCACCACCGAGAAGTTCTCTTTGACACAGGGAAGATTGCCGAAGAAATACCCCGCCAGCAGCATCGACCCCACCCAGGTCGTG
>JBQTIW010000348.1:0-10685 GCA_052387735.1 Gemmatimonadaceae bacterium | reverse complement strand
TCTCGTGATCGCGCCGAGCAACAAGAACATCCTCTACCTGGGCACCGGCGAAGGCAACCCGCGTAACTCCGCGTCGATCGGGGACGGCGTGTACAAGTCGATGGACGGCGGTCGCAGCTGGAGGAAGGTCGGGCTCGAGAACACGGAGAAGATCCCGCGCATGCGGATCGATCCGTACAACCCGGACATCGTATACGTCTGCGCGTTAGGCAGGACCTGGGGGCCCAACGACGAGCGCGGACTCTTCAAGACCGTCGACGGCGGCAAGACGTGGAAGAAGATCCTGTACAAGGACAACCTCACTGGCTGCTCTGACGTCGACATCGATCCCACCAACTCCGAAATTGTCTGGGCCGGCCTGCATCGGCACCAGCGTTACCCCTGGTACTTCACCTCAGGCGGCGGTGAGACCGGGATCTACAAGTCGACCGATGGAGGCGACACCTGGGACAAACTCTCGGGCAGGGAGAATGGTCGTGGGCTCCCCGAGGGGGACATGGATCGCGTGGGCATTTCGGTACACCGCGCGAATCCGGATATCGTCTACGCGATCTCCGAGACGAAGACGGAAGGTGAGCTCTGGCGCACCGACGACGCCGGCAAGACCTGGCGCACGGTCAGTCGCGATCCGAACATCAACTTCCGCCCCTTCTACTACGCCGACGTGCGCGCCGACCCGAAGAATCCGAACGTCGTCTATGCGCTGTCCGGATCGCTCTACAAGTCCGAAGATGGCGGCCGAACGTTCCAGACGATTCGCGCCGACATTCACGGCGACCATCAGGGCATGTGGATCGATCCCACAGATCCGAACTACATCCTCGAAGGATCCGACGGCGGCTGGCAGGTGTCGTACGACGCCGCCAGAACGTTCGAAGTCATCAACACGGTGTCGTTCGCACAGTTCTATCACCTGAACTATGACATGGAGAAGCCGTACAACATCTGCGGCGGGCTCCAGGACAACGGACACTGGTGCGGTCCGTCGCGCACCCTCTCCGGTCAAGGCAACCGAAAAAACGCCTGGGTCACGGTCAGCGGTGGCGACGGCTTCTTCGCCGTCCCCGACCACGAGAAGCCGTGGCTCGTCTACTCGGCCTCGCAAGGTGGGGGCATCGTGCTCACCGACATGCGCACCGGAGACCAGCGTTCGATCCATCCGTATCCTTACCGCACGGGCTCTGCCGGTGACTCGCTTGCGCATCACAAGTACCGCTTCAACTGGAACTCTCCGATCACCGCCGATCCCAAGGACCCCAAGACGGTGTACTTCGGCGGGAACGTGATCTTCAAGACCACGACCTACGGGCAGACGTGGGAACAGATCTCGCCGGACCTCTCCACCAACGACAAGAGCAAGCAGCGCCTGTCCGGTGGGCCGGTCGTGCCTGACAACACCGCGGCCGAGTTCCACTCCACGTTGCTCACCATCGCCCCGAGTCCACGGAATTCGAGCGTGATCTGGGGCGGTACCGACGACGGCAACATCCAGGTCACGCGCGATGGCGGGAAGACGTGGACCAACACGGTGAAGAACATCCGGGACCTGCCCCCGGCGGCATGGGTCTCGACGATCGATGCGTCACCGCACGCCGAGGGCACGGCATTCGTGGCCGCCTCGCACTGGCAGACCGGAGACTACACGCCGTATGCCTACATGACGGCCGACTTCGGGCAGACGTGGACGCGGATTTCGGGCAACCTGCCGGCGCGGGGCTGGGTGCACGTCGTCCGCCAGGACCCGAAGAATCCCAACCTGCTCTACGCTGGCACGGAGTTCGGCGTGTTCGCCTCCTGGGACCAGGGCAAGCGGTGGCACAACATCCGGAACGGCATGTCGGCGGCGCCCGTGCGCGACCTGTTGATCCATCCGCGCGACAACGATCTGATCATCGCCACCCATGGCCGCGGATTGTACGTCCTGGATCAGCTGGCGATTCTCCAGAATCTGGGCGCGGCCATGACCGGCGACGTCACGCTGTTCGACGTCGAACCCGCAACGCGCTGGGTCACCTGGTCGAATGACGGAAACCTGGGCCAGAAGCAATGGGTGGGCGAGAACCCGCCGAACGGCGCCGTGATCAGCTACCACCTCAAGACCGCGCAGCGCGAGGCACGGATCACGGTGAAGGACAACACCGGCAAGGTTGTTCGCAGCCTCCGCCAGATCCCCGGCCTCGCCGGCGTGAACTGGGTGGAGTGGGACCTTCGCTACGACGTGCCCGGCGCCGGCGACGGTCTGCCGGCCGGGATTCCCCCGGAATTCGCCGCCCAGGCCCGGCGCTTTGGATTTGGGGGCGGTCCCTCCGTGCTCCCCGGTGAATACACCGTGACCCTCGCCGTCGGTGGCAAGGAATACACCAAGCCGGTCACCGTGAACCTCGATCCACGTGCCTCGGTCACCACTGCCGATCTCGTCGCTCAGCGGGACGCGGCCATCGCGTTAGGCGAGCTGTCGAATCAGGTGACCGGCATCCTCAACCGTACGAACAACCTGATCACGCAACTCACTGCCCTCGTCGACAACATCAAGCGCAACGCCCCGAACGAGAAGGACGCGCTGAACGAGGCCGAGGTGTCGCTCAAGGAGCTGAAGGACTTCCGAGACACCAAGCTGGCGCGACCGATCCAGGGACTGGGCTACCGCCAGTATCCGCGGTTGCGGGAGGAGGTGCAGTCGCTCTCCGGCTCGGTGAACCGGTCGCTTTCGCGGCCAACCGACGCGCAGACACTGCGACAGGGCGAGCTCGTAAAGGAAACAACCGAGACTCAGCAGCAGCTGCAGACGATCGTCAACACGCGCATCACGAAGCTGAATCAACTGCTGAAGAGCATCCCGCACGTGATGCTGCCCGGGGTACAGATCATATAGGGGACGGCGGCATCGGGCGACCGTCCGAGCCCAGCACGCGAGCTACGTCTCAGGTGCTGAACGGCTGAAGCACGAGCAGCAGGATACGAGGGAAGCCCGGGAGGTACGCTCTCGGGCTTCTTTGTCGTGGCCATTGAACTCCGGCTACTGTTTCGCCCACCACTCCATCACAGGGCCCAGGAGCAGCGCAAACCACACGGTATACCGCTCCGGCTCGGCCCGGATCGACGCAGCAACCTCGGTCATCGATGCGTACTCGGCATCGCTCACTTCGGAAGCGACGGCCCGGGGTTCCCCGAACGCACGACACACGAACACGTGATCGTATTCATGCTCCGTCAACCCCTTCCCTACGGCGGCTTTATACGTGAACGGGAAGGCATAGCGCAGGTTGTCACACTCGAGCCCCAATTCCTCGCGCAGCGCGCGGCGCGCGGCGTCCTCGAGTGACTCACCAACCCTGGGATGTGTGCACGCGCTGTTCGACCAGAGCCCTCCCGAGTGGTATTTCCCCGCCGCGCGACGCTGCATGAGCAAACGTCCTTCGGCGTCGAACGCGAACACGGAGACGGCACGATGCCGCACTCCACGTCGATGCGCCGCGAGTTTCTCGCACACGCCGATCGCCCGATCATGCTCGTCTACGAGGATGACAGCCACCTCCGCCGGCTGTGACGTCATCGCCAGGGAGTAGCGGTTGCGCTAGCGCCGGGTGTTGACGCGCCAGCCGTTGCTGAACGCGATCCGCAAGCGGGAGCCACCGTGGGGCAGGTCGATGCTTCCACCGGTTGCGAACGCGAGCAGTTCGCCGGTCGTCTCATCACGCACCATCAGGTGCGCCGCCCGGCGGGCGTCCCACCGGACGCGGGTCCGCGTGCCGATGTCCTGCACATCCAGCGCGACGGCGCCGCGGGTCGACTCCATCCGGCGCTCGATCGCCGCGCCCGACAACGCGCGCACGCGCACGGCGCTCACCTGGTCCGCATCCGGCACGCGGACGATGGCGACAAACGATGGAGAGCTTGCATGATCCGGGACGAGCAGCGGCGCCCGGTGCCGTGTCAGCACGCGGCCATCGGCGCCGACCAGTTCGAGGTCCACGCCCTGCATCGCCTGCGTCGTCGCCTCGGCTTCGATCGCGAAGAGCGGCTCCACGGTCAGGCCGCTGGCCCCCACCTCGCCACGTACCAGGATCGCGTCGCCCAATGACCCACCACCCGCTCCCGCAAGCAGCTGTCGCCCGGAGATCATCCGCTGGTAGCTGTAATCGCTGATCCAGATCGGGCGGCAATAGCTCATCAGGTCCCGCACCTCGGCGGGCACGGCGTTCGCCCGGACCAGCGCGCCACCCTGGCTGGAGTACTGGCTCGAGTACACATCCCACCCGCGGGCGCCAATCACTGCGTCGCGATACGGGTACAGCGGATCGGGGCCCGCGGGTCCTCCACAGGGTGCGTGGGGCCGTCCGAAGTTGTGGCCAAGCTCGTGCGCGACGGTCTCGCGCGCGGACGCCTCACGATTGAACCAGCCCACCTGGATCGACAGCGCGGTGCGCCCGCTGATGTAGCCGAACCCGCCGAACGTCACCGATGTGATGCCCGCGCCTGGACGCACGACACCGTAGTAATGGCCGCGATATCCGTCCACAACGCGCTTGCTCTCCAATGACTGTAGCATCGATCGCCAGGCCGCGTCTGCTCCGTTGCCGAATTGCGTGTTGGTGGTAAACGGCTGACCGATGCGCGCGTTGACGCGCGCCAGCGGGAGCAGCTGCCGCGCGGTGATCAGATACTGCTCGAGATTGGCGTCCGTGACATTCCCCATCACACCGCCATCGGCGGCCAGCACGATGGGCACGAACGTGATGTCGAGGGGGGGCACTTCGATCGCCGCCACCATGTGTCCGCCGGTTGCGGGGAAGCGGTTGTTCGCGCGAATCGTGTCCGGCACCTGCCCCGCCGGGTCTGCCTCGGCCACACATGCCATGCTGGCGCCGAGCACGTTGTTAGGCATCAGCAGCTGCACGGCCGGGATCTCGGCCCGGGCCTCCGTCTCGAGGGGGACATCGACCCGCACACTGTCTTCCCAGCGAACCGCCGTGCCTTCGCTGCAGCGTACCCGCACCCAGCCACGTGGGGCGACAGCGGCGTCGGCTGTGACGTAGACGTTGGCCACCACTGGGAGTCCGCCACCCCGAATCATCGGGACCGAACTCGAGTCGTTCTGGATGACCTGCGCGAACGAAAGCCCGGTGACCGCGAGGTCGAGCGATCCCCACACGCGGATGCTCTGCTCGGCATAGACGGTATCGACCCGCACGCGCACGCTGGTGGTCCCGCTCCGCAATGCCTGAACGATGCCACTCTGGTCCACGCGCGCGATCGTTGTGTCGGCCGTGGTCCAGCGGCGCGTCCATCCTGCGGTCTCACCTCCCGACGAATCGAACGCGGTTACGCGGAACGCAGCAGAGCCTCCCGTGAGAAGGTCGCTCGTGCTCAGAGCGAAAATGATCCGTGCGACGCGGACCAGCTCGACGTCGACGGCGACAGTTGCCGTTACCGTCCCGGCGCTCGCGGACACGCTGGTGCTTCCTGCACCGACTGCGGCGACGACGCCAGCACTCGTCACGCTGGCAACGGTCGGGTCCGCGCTGGTCCAGCGAATCGTTTCGGTCGTCAGGCGCTTGCCCCTGGCGTCGAAGGCAGTCGCAGTCAACGTCCGGATCTCTCCGATCTTGAGCGCAAGCGTCGTCGCCGAGACCTCGACCCTGTCGACGGCCGGCGGGCGTACCGGATCATCACTGCACGCGCTCAGGAAAAGCCCAATCGCCGTCGTGCAAGCGAGGAAGAAATGCTGGCGCATTCGTACAAGTGCCAAAATGCTGATCACGGGCTGGGGAAGATTTGCGAAAATACACAAAACGCGGCGACCGTTCGAGTCGCCGCGTCCGTCAGGTCGCAGATGAAGGACTCGACGCTGCGACTCCTGCAGTATCGGCGCCTCGGGACTGATCTGCAATCGGCTGCGAAGCACCCTTCGGATTAGACCAGCATCACGGTCACAACCCCGGTTCCCGCATCAAAGGTCGTGGCGTAGCTGCGCAACGCCGTGGCAGCCGGCCCGCGGGCCACGGCTCCTGTGAATTCGTATTCCGAGCCGTGGCAAGGACAGACGAGTCTCGCGCCTCTGACGCCGCTCACGGTACACCCCTCGTGCGTGCAGATCGAGGTGAGGGTGCGAAACTCGGTGGCGGACAGGCGAATGACGATGGCCCGCGCCTGCGAGACCAGGATCACGCCACCGCTCTGCGCCAGCGACGGATTCTGGGCCAGCGGAATCGTCATCATGGTGCCGCTGATCGTGATACCGCTACCGTTAGGCGCGGTGGGCCCCACCGCATCCGAGGAGCACGCGGCGAGCACCGCGGCATATGAGGCGAGCCGCGCGAACTCCCGCCGCGAAATCGTCTGCGACTGCTCGTCAGGCGTACCGGGCTCTTCTGTCATGGCGCGTCGGGTTGAGAATCACATGTCAGGACACCCATGCGTCCCGATACCCCACGCGTCAGCGGTTAACGCGCGGAAGTCCGCCCCACTGCCTGGCGCGCCGCCCGATGTGCCGCCTCGCGAGCCTGGTCGCTGGGAACGGCGAGATCGGGACGCACCCCTGTCCCTTCCCAGTTCGTTTTGGTGATCGGATTGATCGCGCGCCCGCTGGGCACGAACACGACGAAGCCATTCCCGAGCAACTGCATGCCGCCGGGGTGCGCCCCACCACCCGTCGTGTCGCCCACGATCGTAGCGCGCTTGAGCGACTGCAGGTTGTACGTGAACTCTTCGGCCGCGGAAAAAGTGCGCCGACTGGTCAAGACAAATAGAGGTTTGCTCGGACCAAAGCGCTTACCGGGAACCGACGACCGGGTCCAGAAGTGGTCCGTCCGATTGGCCGGACGGAAATACAGCGAGTTGAGGTGCACGGTGTCGGGGCCGAACAGGTAGCTCGATACCAGAGCGACCGCGAACGGACTCCCCCCGCCGTTGCGGCGCACATCGATGATGAGTGCATCGGCGTCGGCGACGGCGCTCATCGCGTTGGACACGGCCTCCCCGATCAGGTCCGGGGGAAAACCGAAGGAACGGATCTCGAGATACGCGACGTTGCCCTCGAGTCGCTCGGGCGAACCAATGCCGAAGTTGTCGGCTCGCGCTCGTTCCTGCATGCGCTGCCGCTCTTCGGCAGTAGGCTGCGCGCGACCACCGCCGTCGCCGTAGCGAACGCGAAGGTGCTTGTCATGGCTGATCGCCTGAAGGTGGGCGGTCAGTGAATCGGCGAACGCGAGGGCGCCGGAAAGTCGCGCGTATTCTCCACGCGCGGCGCGGTCACGAACGGCCTTGGCCATCGCCGCGACCTTTTCGGGATACACATAGCCGCGATCGAGCTGGGCGACCAAGGCTTCGATAATTCGAGCGTGCGCTGCCCCATCCAGAGTTGTGTCTCGGGTGGCTGACGCCTGGGCCCCGATTGGCCCCGCAGCGAGAAGCACGACGAGTGCGGCGAATGGCGAGAGGGAGAGTGTCTGCATCGCCGGGTCGGAAATCGGGGAGAGGCGGTATCGACCGAGCCCGGTTGAGAACGAGCCAGCCGTGCGATCGGTGTATTGGACTCCAGCCGCGGCTCTCGCGTTTACGTGCGGTCGAGCCGCGTTGCGCGTAACGGCCCCGGGTTGGCATCCCTTGAGAACGCCCGTGAGCTGCACGCCACAACCCACTGCAGCGACGGCATTTGGGAAGGAATAGCTGGGGTGGGACTCGAACCCACGACCCCGGCATTATGAGTGCCGTGCTCTAACCACCTGAGCTACCCAGCCAGCGGACTTCGAAGGGAGGAGAAGATTAGTCAAGACGGCGAGCCACGCCTAGTGGGTGACCAGGCGCCAAGTGCAGCGTCCTCAAGTCTTTGACGAACATCGCCGACCCTCCGGTAAAGAAGTCCATTGACCCAAGATGCCACCTGCCCCCGCGTCTGCCCCCCGTCGTCCACACACTGCGCGAAACGAACAGGTGGTTCGGGCGCTGGTGACGGAGTTCGTCGAGGAAAAGAAGAAGGAACGCTCCGACGAACAGCAGCGGGCGGCGAGGGTCTCGAAGAAGAGATTTGTTGGTCTTGCGATCGCGGCCGTCCTCTGCGCTGCGACCTGGCTTGCGCCAATCCCCAGGCCCGGCCCGGCGCCGCAGCCGTTGACAGCGAAGTTCACACTCGCCAGCGGACGAATGACGCTTGTGCTGGCAGCGAAGCGCATCGAGTCCTTTCGTACGGCGCGTCGTCGACTTCCGACGACGCTGGCCGACGCAGGCGTCACCGAGGCAATGGAGTACACGCAGACCACAGACGGGCAGTTCGTGCTGCGTCTCGTGGTTGGAGCAGCGACGCTCACCTTCGACTCCTCCGTGTCCCGCGCGGCGTTCACCGAGGATGCCAAGGCGATCGTCGCCGCAACGGGAAAATGATGCGGCGACGACGTGGGTTTTCGGTGATCGAGCTGTTGACGGTGCTTACAGTCCTCGGGGTGCTCGTCAGAATTGCGATTCCGCGATACAGCTACGTTCGGAAGCAAGCCACGGCACGTGCGGCCGTAGCCGACGTGCGCGTGATCCGGGATGCCGTCTTCAACTACCACCAGGACCGAGGGACGTGGCCGAACGAGACCGGAGCGGGCCAGATACCCTCGGGGCTCCAAACGTACCTGCCGACGGGCTTTGATTTTCAGCGGTCGACATACCAACTGGACTATGAGTCGTGGGCCGTCGGATCGGGGTTGGGGTTCTCGGTCTCGGCGCCGGGGGTCGTCGGCGTTGGCATCGAGACGACCGATCCTGACCTCGCGTCGGAGCTGCGCAAGCTTGGTGCGTCGGGGATTCCGTTTTTCGTCGCGGGAACCAAAACGACCTTTGTGCTCGCCGGACTCGAGGGGATCTCGTAGAGCTCGATTCCCAGACGAAAAAAACACGGCCGGCGAGTTGAGCCGGCCGTGCGTCGTATCGGTGTAAGTAGTAGCGGGGGCGGGATTTGAACCCGCGACCTTCGGGTTATGAGCCCGACGAGCTACCAGGCTGCTCCACCCCGCGTCAGGATCGCGGAATCTACCGGTGAGGACCGCGAAGTCAAGGTTTTGACCGGGTGGTATCAGTGAAGCGATAGACGATTTCCTTGTCTCCTCGCACCATCCCGTAGAGCTCGCGAGCCACGCGTTCCTGTACTGCCGGATCGGACTGCAGTTGCCGGCGAAAGACCTTGAGGGAATCGAGGTCGTGTTGCAACGAGTCTATTGCGGCGCGCAGGGTCTCTTCACGAGAGCGCTGCCGGAACAGGTCGGTCGTCGAGTACTCTCCCCCCTGCACCGCGAAATACAGCGCGGCGAGGATGACCGCAGCAACGAGGAGGCGGGGGAGCATGGCGGCCAGGGCAGAGCGTAGGGCGGAGAGCGGAGAGCGGAGAGACCGAAGGTGTTAGGCGGGGGACGTTGCCACAAGAGAGAGCGCCATTCGCCTCGACGCAAGGCGGTCGTCGCCTGTTTCCGCTCCCTGCCCTCGGCTCTCCGCTCGATCAAAGCCCGTAGATCGCTCCCCCCGGATACTCCGCCACGTCGCCTAACTGTTCTTCGATCCGAAGGAGCTGATTGTACTTTGCTACCCGATCCGTCCGCGAGGCGCTGCCGGTCTTGATCTGACCGGCACCCGTGCCCACCGCGAGGTCGGCGATGAACGTGTCTTCGGTCTCGCCACTCCGATGCGAGATGATCGAGAGATAGCCGGCAGCGCGTGCCATCTCGATCGCTTCCAGGGTCTCGGTGAGGGTCCCGATCTGATTCACTTTGATCAGGATCGAGTTGGCGATTCCCCCCTCGATTCCCCTGGCCAGTCGCTCGGTGTTGGTCACGAACAGGTCGTCACCCACGAGCTGCACACGGTCGCCTAATTGTGCGGTCAGCACGGCCCAGCCCTCCCAGTCGTCCTCGGCGAGACCGTCCTCGATCGACACGATTGGATACTCTTCCAGCCATTTGGCGTAGAGCTCGACCATCCCCTTGGCATCGCGGCTGCCGGCACCGCTCTTTTTGAACGTGTAGGTGTCGCCCTTGAAGAGCTCCGACGCCGCGCAATCGAGCGCCAGTGCGATCTGCTTCCCGGGGGCATAGCCCGCCGCCTCGATTGCCTCGATGATGACCTTGAGCGCTTCCTCGTCGCTCGCGAGGTCGGGGGCGAACCCGCCCTCGTCACCCACACTCGTGGCCAGCTTCCGCTTTGCCAACACCCTCTTGAGGGAGTGGAAGACTTCGGCGCCCATCCGCAGCCCCTCGGCAAAGGTCTGCGCGCCGACAGGCACGATCATGTACTCCTGAAAATCCACGGTATTGGTGGCATGCGCGCCGCCGTTCAGGATGTTCATGAGCGGCACCGGCATGGTGCGCGACAGCGGACCGCCGAGATAGCGGTACAGCGGCAGACCGCTCTCTACCGCCGCGGCGCGCGACACGGCCATGGACACGCCGAGGATCGCGTTGGCGCCCAGATGGCCCTTGTTAGGTGTACCATCGAGCTCGATCATGTGCCGGTCGATCTCCACCTGCTCGGTGGGATCCATGCCGCGGAGCGACGGACCGATCTTTTCGATCACGGTCCGCACCGCCTTCTCCACACCCTTGCCGAGGTACCGCTTGGCGTCTCCGTCGCGCAGCTCCAGCGCCTCGTGTTCGCCGGTCGACGCGCCACTGGGAACAGCGGCCCGGCCCGCGGCTCCGCTCTCGAGGGTAACA
>JBQTIW010000347.1:0-2798 GCA_052387735.1 Gemmatimonadaceae bacterium | reverse complement strand
CCCAGCGGCCGCCCGCCAGAATGCACGCAACCGGCTCCACACCTCGGTGCCGGATCGCAGCCGCTCGCGCTCCGCGTCCTGCAGCCAGGGATCCGGTGGCAGGTCAGGAAGCCTGCCAAAAAGGGTCTGGATCGCGCGCTGCGGTTGCGGCGCCACGTTGGTCGAATGGACATGCATCGGCACGCCGGCGCGCGGCAACCCGAACACCACGTGATCGCCGTCGAGCAGTTCCGCGACTGACGACTCGACCTCGAGGCGCCAATCGTCGCAGCGCTGGTGCGCCAGCGGCGATAGCATCGTCGTCAGCGCGCGATCGAGCCGTGCGAGATCTGCTTGTCGCAATGAGAGGCCCATGTCCTTCGGCCCTCCGACAATGGGACGATTCGTCGGATCCGAATCTACCAGGGTACGCCCTGCACCACATGGGATGATTCGTCCGATCCGTACGTAGCGTGGACTGTGCATCATCGTCAACGCCGACGCGCCACCGTCGGCCGGGGGTGCACCAGCTCGCTTCGTCCACTGCACGAGAGGTGAATCATGAGAATCCACAGCCGACACCGATGCGACCGCTTTCTGCTCCTCACATTGTGCTCCCTTGCGTGTAGCGACGGTCAGCTCATCGCCTCCCCAGTCGCAGCGTCAATGCAGCTCTTGCAGTCGGAGCAGATCGTGGGCGGTGGTGGGTTGAAGCTCGCCGCGTACGAGGCTGGGAAAACGGACGGACCGCCCATCGTGTTCATCCACGGCTTCTCCGGGAATAACCTCACGTGGGAGCGCCAGTTCTCCGGTTCGTTGGCGGCGGAGTGTCACCTGGTGGCGTTCGACCTTCGGGGACACGGTGCGTCCGACAAGCCGCTGGAAGCGGCGAGGTATACGGACGCGGCACTGTGGGCGGAGGATCTCGCTGCGGTCATCCGGGCCAAGAACCTCGACCGGCCCGTGCTGGTCGGCTGGTCGTACGGCGGCTACGTGATCGCGGACTACATCAGGAAATATGGTGACAGCAAGATTGGCGGGGCGGTGTTCCTCGGCTCAACGACGAAAAACGGGACGAGGGAGGCGGCGGAGTTCCTCACCCCGGAAGTGCTCGCGCTGTTTCCCGACGTGCTCTCCGCGGACGTGCGGAGAAGCATCGACGGGACCCGCGCCCTTACCCGCATGTTCGCCAACCCACTGAGCGACACCGCGTGGGAGATCGCCTACGGGAGCGCGATGATGGTGCCACCCGAGGTGCGGGCCGCGATGTTCAGCCGAGTGCTCGACAACGACGACGTGCTCGCCCGCATCCGGGTGCCCACGCTCGCCATTCACGGAACGGGTGACCGCATCGTCCGAGTGAGCGCTTCGAGGCACACGGCCCGGACCGTTCCAAACGCGAAGCTGCTCCTCTACGACAGCGTTGGCCACGCGCCGCACCTGCAAATCCCCGAACGACTCAACCGCGATCTAGCTGATTTCGTCCGCGCCAGTCGCTAAGTCTCCCGGTGCCGACTACGACGAGCGGCTTCGGCCGCTCGCTTTGTCGTTTCGTCCATCCGTTGTCGCCATTGCTTGCGTCGATCACGACCTCCCGACTAAAACCCCGCCGTCCCGATTCTGTAATTGCTTGAATTACAAGTGTTTGCGGTACCAGTCAGCCCCGCGTGCGATGAGCTGCTGCGCCAACACGGTGTGATCGAATGACGGAACCTCTTCTGCTCATGACACCGGGGCCCACTCGCGTTCCCGAGGACCGATCGCTGCCCGTCTCGGTATCGGGCGATGCAGCCGCAACCTATCTTGGGGGTTCAGCCCGATCGAGCACCGTATTGGCGAACGTTCTCCAGCAAGAGCTGCAGCATGCACGGCAGACCTCTACGCACTTGGTGTGGTAGCGTACGAAATGCTCGCGGGGGTGCCTCGCTTCGGCAGTGCAACGGCGCAGCGTTTGGTGGCGGCGCACCTCACCGAGTCACCCCGTCGCTGACAGGGACGCGTCCGGAAGTTCCCACAGCCCTGGCGGCCCTCGTCGGACGGCTGCTCGCCAAGGACCGGGAAGCGCGGCCACAGTCAGCCGAGGAAGTGACTAGAGCGCTGCAGGCGTTTTTCGGGCGTCGTCAGGGACTCGACCTGATACCCCCGTCCTCGACGACCGCATAGGAGAAGCCGGTCCGGGCGTTCACAAGTTTGTCGAGCGTCGTCTCGGTGCGAGTGCCGGCGTCCAGCGGTGAAACGACCGGGCCATGTTGTCGCGCGCGCGAAGAGCAGCAGCCATCGTGCGAGTCTCGCGGCGATCATCATCGGGGACGTCAGCGGTGTCGTGAAACGGTGTCCTGTACCGGTGACCTGCATGTACGGGTGGGGAAGCGGGAGACACGCCTGGCGCACACGGGCAGCCTATAGGCACCCCTCTCATGTGCAACCAACCGGTTGCACCTGCGAGCGCACGCGACAGGCACCGCCGTCACGGGAGGCGCAGAGCCGACGCTAGCCCTTCAACCCCAGCGCGGCGCGCAGGCGACCAACGTCGAATTGCTCCTCCACCGGCAGCTTCCCCTCGTGATACTCCATGTCTCGAAGCAGCAGCTCCAGCGCCGCGCGCGACGTGCGTGACGCCGCTGCCGCACGAGGCGTGAGCCCGCCAAGGGCAGGGATCTGCTCGTTGACCCAGACCTCGAGCATGTGTGTTTGTAGTGCTTCAGCACATTCCGACCTTTTCGGTCACCTGAATAAGCTACACGTCTCCATAGTTAGGCAGCTCGGGTGAGCTGTGCGGCGTTCGCCTGCCGTCGTGCCTGCCGGCCCTGTTCCAGCTT
>JBQTIW010000346.1:0-9352 GCA_052387735.1 Gemmatimonadaceae bacterium | reverse complement strand
GACGAGTCCCGACATGGCCGACTGGCAAGGGTCGGACGAGTTCCAGGCAGTGATCGACGCGGCGCTGCGTGAGCGAAAGCCGATGTGATGGCTGCGCGCGCGTCGCGTGCCTCCGTGTACAACGGCTGCCGAACTCCCGCTGGGCGGTAAGGTCAGACGGGGACCGTGTCGAGCGTGTAGGGCCGGGAATCCACGAACCGCCAGCTGTCGCGGTCTTGGCGCAGGAGCGCGGATAGGTGCAGGACGAGGACCACGCTCCCGTCGGCCGCGTAGATTGTCTGTTCGCCGTCAACGAACGCGTGGTTGGACTCGACCACACGGACGTTGCTGAGCTTCAGGGTGGTCCACGTTCCGGCGAGCATGCCGCCAAAGTCCTCGGTGTACATCGCCGCAATTGCCGCACGCCCGTCGGCACGCTGCCCGAACGGCGTGATCAGCGCGCCATCCTCAACGAAAAAGCTGGCCACAGCGTCACCATCGTTGGCTCTCCAGGCAGCGACGAAGCGGTCGTGGTCGGACTTGATCTGATCGATGTGGGCGGACATGAAGCCTCCGGGGATCGAGCGTCGTGGTGTCTACGCTGGGCACCGCGATTCGGATTGGCAGCCGCGGCCACTTCCACGCCTCGAGTCGCGCGCTGAAGCAGAGACGCGACCGTCGAAACCCGGTGCTCGACCGCGTGGTCGAGCACCGCGGCTCAGCGAACCCGCCCGAGTGTCTGGTCGAGCCAGTCGTTGATCACGGGAACGCGCGCTTCCGCTGGCGGGAGGTGGCCACCTTCGATGATCAATAGTCGTTTCGGCTCCCGCAGCAGCCGCCAGCGGGGAAGCCCGCGCCCGGCGGATCTGCAGGGTCCCGTAGGTCCGACGACGCCCGTGCTGGAACGGTTGGATCCCTTGCTGCGACGCCCGGTGGAGCTGACCGACCGCGAGTTCGACTGGCTCGTGGAGTTTGTCGGCAATGGTCTACTGGATCCGGCGGCCGGATCCGAACGGCTGCGGCGCTTGATACCCGAGAAGCTGCCGAGCGGGCGACCGCCGTTGGTATCGTAGCTACGCACCTGGACCCGTGTCGGGATTCCGTCAGAAATTGCGATTGAGAATGAGCGACCGAGCGCCTCAACCTGCGCTCGCCACACCACCTTGACTTCCTTCTGGAGACTTCTCGAATGTCGACTTCACGCACCATGGCCCGCCGCACTACGATCGCGCTCCTCGCCGCATCAGGCATCATCACGGCCGGCGTCGGCGCGCTGTACGCAACACCCGCTTCCCCCAGCACCGCAGTCGAGCCGAACAATCGGTGGCTCGAAGGGCTCAAGGCCAAGCATCGCCAGTTCTTCGACAGCCCGTCGCCTAACGGCGGCATCGGGCTCGTGCACGTGATGAACTACTATGACACGTACAACAAAGCCTTCGGCGTGAAGGATGCGGACATCGATGCGGTGCTCACGTTCTACGGCGCGACCACCTTCTACGGGCTCACCGACGCCGCGTGGGCAAAGTATCGACTCGGCGAGTTCCTCGACACGAATGATCCGGCCACGGGCAAGCCCGCGACGAGCAATCCCTGGCGGACCTCGCCCGTGATCCTCGGGCTCACCCTGCCCACGGCGAGCATCGAGGCGCTTCACAAGCGCGGCACGACCTTCATCCTCTGCAACAACGCGTTGCAGATCTTCTCGGGATTTCTCGCCGCCAAGCGGGGTCTCGACGCCGGCGTGGTCTACGCGGATCTCAAGGCGAGTATCCTTCCCAGTGTCGACCTCGTGCCAGGAATGGTCGTGGCAGTCGAGCAGGCGACGCGTGCGGGACTCTCGTACCACCGACAGTAGTGCGTGCGACTCGGGGCAGCCGGAGCTGGCTGCCCCGATGAACTGGCTGATTCACGACCGCGAACGGATCCGGGTGGTCCATTTCTCCTCCGGTTTGCGCCTGTTGCATGAGAAGGATGTCTCAGGCCCCGAGGACGACCAGTGGCGAACCACGGAACACGACAGATTCCCCGACATAGATTCGCGGCGCTTGCACTTTCACTCCTGATGGCGTGCTCGCCAGACGGCGATTGGCTGCCCGGCAACCACTTCAGGAGAACGACAATCGTCTCACGGCCCACGGCGTTGCGAGTCGTCGACACGGCCTCGGTGCGGATCCGGCTCGCCCGCAGCATGTGCCTCGGACGCTGCCCGGTGTACAGCGTCGAGATCACCGGTGACGGTGAGGTGACGTATGATGGCGGCCTCAATGTGGCATATGGAGGACGGGAGCAGGCAACCATCAGCCGTCGCGAGGTCGCCGGCATTCTCGCCCACTTCGAGCGTCTCGACTACTTCTCGCTGCCGAAGCTCGATTCCGAATCGTGCTTCGATGTCACCGATTCTCCGTCGGCGATCACCTTCCTCTCGTTCGACAACCGGTCGACATCGGTCGATCACTACCGTGGGTGCGGCAAGGCGCCGCATGCCCTGCACGAGCTGGAGGACGCGATCGACAGTATCACTGGCACGAACCGTTGGATCGAGCCGCCGCCGCGGGCACCGGGTTCGGTGTCCACGCCTCCGCCTGACGAGACGATGCGACGGAACAGCGCTGCGACGGTCGCTGTCACCAGTTGGTGGCACCTCGTCGAGGCTCAAAGCGGAAAGCCGGTCCATCAACGATGGGTGGCCACACCCGATGTCGAAGGAGGCCGGGCTCTCCCTGCCATCGTCGTCGACTCCATCGGATTCCGGAAGCCACTTCTGTCGTTGGAAGATTCATCACACCGTGCGATCGATGGCTCGCGACTGGGATTCGGGGTCCTGATCAGTGAGGAGGGAACGCTCGTAACCTCCGGCGACCTGGTGAGCGGGTGGAGACTCGAGTTCGACGGGACACGCGATGGTGAAACGGCGATCATCACGGACAGTGCCGGACGCGTGCGACGCGACTCCACCGGGGCCGCTGAAACGGGCTACACGAGCGTTGCATGGAGACCCGCGAGCGGAGGTCCGGGAGTACCCGACGTTCGCGGAGTGCTGGATTCCATCGTCGTCGAGCTGAAAGATGGAAGACGCCTTCTGGCGCATCTGGTGGCATTCTCCCGCGATACGGCCGTCGCGACCCTCCGGGTCTACTCGCCGCGATCCCTTCCCACCGCAGAAGTGCTGACCGGTCTCCTGACGCCGGGAGACAGTGCGTGGGCGCACACCGGCGACCCGGCCGATTACAGAGGCCCAAGCTTGCCTGCGGGCATCATCGCCCGTGTCGGCGGGGCCGTGGCGCAGCGATGGGGGGTAGGGGAAGAAAACCAGTTCGAGCGCTATCTCTGGTCGCCGACGTTACCGTCGAATAGCGAACCAATGCCCCTCGGAACGCCTTTCTTTGACTCACAGGGGCGTCTCGCCGGACTGAGAGTAAGGGCGCTCCTGCATGGGGAGTTTCCTGAGTTCCTGTCGCACACTGCCATCGCCGCGCTCCGTGCCGTGGCAGGATCGCATCCACGGGCGAAGCCCCCTGGCGGGTCACTTGCCGGCGCCGCGCGGGCGCGCCAGTAGCACGAATCTGCCGAGCTGTTTTATTTGGCCGAGTGAGCCGACTCGATGCGATGAAACTCGTGATCATCTTCCCAGGATGAGAACTGGCAGCCGGGCAAACGGGTAAGCGCGTGAACGGGTAAGCGGTCGAGTTCGTGTGAGCGATCAGCTGATGTGGTCCCTTCCGTCCTCAGGAGTTCGGCACTAATTCCTCGCTGAACCCCTCCCCTGCTCACCATGACTCGCGTTGCCGCAATCGTCGTCTTCCTTGCCCTGTCGGCCTCAGCGTCGGCGCAGCGTCGACCCGCATCGACCCCCGTTCAGCCGGTCGTCTCGTCAGGCATCGACACGAGCTGGTACACGGGGCTCCGATGGCGCCATATCGGACCGGAGGGGAACCGTGTCACCTCGGTGACCGGCGTGATCGGCGACCGCACCACGTACTACGCCGGCGCAGCGTCTGGGGGACTCTGGAAGACCACGGACGGCGGTGTTACCTGGCGCCCGATCTTTGACGACCAGCCGGTGTCGTCCATCGGATCGGTCGCGACCGCGCCCTCCGACCCGAACGTGGTCTGGGTCGGCACGGGCGAGCCCTTCATTCGATCGAACATATCCGTCGGTTGGGGGGTGTTCCGCTCCACCGACGCGGGGAAGACGTGGACGAAGATGGGGCTCGATCACACGGGGCGCATCGCGCGCATCGTGATCCACCCGACCAACCCCGACATCGTCTACATCGCCGCGTTAGGTCACACCTACGGGCCCCAGCCCGACCGCGGGATCTTCCGCACCATGGATGCGGGGAAGACATGGGAAAAGGTTCTGTTCGTCAACGACAGCACCGGCGCCTCCGATCTGGTGATGGACCCCAACAATCCGCGGATCCTCTTCGCCGGGATGTGGCAGATCCAGCTCAACACGTGGGGACGCTTCTCCGGCGGCGCGGGGAGCGGCATCTGGACGTCGCGCGATGGTGGCACGACGTGGAAACGTGTCTCGGGCAACGGCCTGCCGGCGACGCACATCGGAAAGATCGGCCTGGCGATGTCCAGGGCGAATTCCAATCGCGTGTACGCACTCATCGAGGCGGGAGATGGTGTGCCCGCCGTCAACGTCGAGAAGACGACGGCCGGCCGACTCTGGCGCTCCGACGACGGCGGCACCAACTGGCAGGTGGTGAGCTACGATCAGCAGGTCGCGGGGCGGACGCACTACTACAACCGCATGGCGGCCATGCCGGACAATCCCGATGAGGCCTATTTCCTCACCGCGAGCTGGGCCAAGACCGTCGATGGTGGACGCACCATCACCGACCCTCCGTTCCAGAACGTCCCCGGTGGCGACCACCACGACATCTGGATCGACGTCACCAATGCGAATCGCATGATCGTAAGCCACGACGGCGGACTCTCCATCACGGAGAACCGAGGCCAATCCTGGCATCGGATCGAGCTCCCCATCGCACAGATGTATCACGTCGCGGTGGACAATCGTGTCCCTTACCTCGTCTACGGCAACCGGCAGGACGGTCCCTCCACCATGGGGCCGTCGAACTCCAAAATGGCGAGCTTCTTCGGGGACGCGGGGATCCCCCGTGGGGCCTGGTCGTCGGTCGGCGGCGGGGAATCCGGGTGGGCCCAGCCCGATCCGGTCGACACCAACCTCGTGTGGTCGAGCGCGTCCGGCTTTGGATCGGTAGGTGGCATCGTCAGCCGGTACGACATGCGGACGAAGTACTCGACCCAGGTCGAGGTCTGGCCGCAAGGGACGATCGGCCACGCCGCCGAGGAGGTGAAGTACCGCTTCGTGTGGACCTTTCCTGTGCATCTGTCGCCGCACGACCACAACAAGGTCTACGTGGGATCGCAGCACGTGCACGTGACCACGAATGGGGGGCGCTCGTGGCAGGTGATCTCACCGGACCTGTCGCGCAACGACCGCTCGAAGATGATCCGCTCGGGCGGCCTGACGCCGGACAACATCGGCGTCGAGTACTCCGGAGTCGTCTTCGCCATCAATGAGTCGAGGATGCGGCCCGGGCTCATCTATGCCGGCACCAACGACGGCAAGCTGCACGTCACGATGGACGGCGGCGGCACGTGGACCGACATCTCCAACAACCTGCCCAACGCTCCGTCCTGGGGGACGATCTCCAACGTCGAGTCGTCGAAGTACGCCGAGGGGACCGCATACCTCTCGATCGATGCCCACCAGTCGAACAACCGCGATCCGTTCATCTACAAGACGACGGATTTCGGAAAGACCTGGAAGCTCACCGTCACCGGCATTCCCAGGTCGCCGCTGTCGTACGTGCACGTGGTGCGCGAGGATCCGGTTCGGCGCGGACTCCTGTATGCCGGTACCGAGAACGGCGTCTACGTCTCGTTCAATGATGGGGAGTCGTGGCAGCCCCTGCAGACCAATCTTCCGCACGCACCCGTGTACTGGATCGAGGTGCAGCAGCACTTCAACGATCTGGTGATCGCCACGTACGGTCGCGGCTTCTGGATCCTCGACGACATCTCGCCGCTCCGCACGTTAGGTGCGGACGTCGCAGCGAAGGAATCCCATCTCTTCGCTCCTCGCGCAGCGTATCGCTTCCGGATCGTCGAAACGCCGTTCTTCGATTTCGAGGATCCGGTCAACGGCGCGAATCCGCCCTATGGAGCCTCCATCCACGTCTGGCTCAAGGCCGAGGCCAAGGACTCGGTTCGCCTGACGATCGCCGATCAGAACGGAACAGCGGTGCGCAAGCTCGCGTTCCAGGGCAAGGCCGGGGTCAATCGCGTCTGGTGGAACCTGCGGAACGACCAGACGACCGAAGCGAAGCTGCGCGCCGCCAATCCGTATCATCCGGAAACCCGCTATGCACCGGCTGGCGCGTCGGCGCCGGGCATCGGCAGATTCAGCTATCTCGTTCCGCCGGGGACGTACACCGTCAAGCTGCAGATGGGGGGTCGAGAGGAGACGCAGCCGCTGATCCTGCGAAAGGATCCGGCCAGTGGTGGGAGCGAGGAGGAGATCCGCCAGCAGACGCAGATCGCCGTGGACATCGCCGCGGACGTCGACAGCGTGGTGGCGATGGTCAACGCGCTGGAGACGACGCGGGGGCAGATCGCGTCGCTCAAGGCAACGTTAGGTGACGATGCCAAGACCGCCGACGTGCGGGCCCAGATCGACACGCTGGACAAAAAGCTCGTCGCCGTGGAGGAGCAGCTCTTCCAGGTGCGTGTCACGGGCCGGGGGCAGGACATCATCCGGCATCCGTACAAGCTCGGCGAGCAATTGCTCTACCTGGGTCAGAGCATCACGAGCTCGGACTACGGCCCGACGGCGGCGCATCGGGAAGTTCAGGGGATTCTCAAGGAGCAGCTGCGGCAGGTGAAGGTGCAGTTCGATCGCGTGATGCGGACGGACGTGGAGGCATTCCGTCAGTTGATTCGCGCGAGGAACTTGCAGAACGCGATCATTAGCTGAGGGCAGACCTCGCTCTTAGTGAAGCGGGGCGCGCCGTGCGCGTGACATTGACAGGCCAGCCGAATGCACCATGTCCGCGCGCGATGGAATGATGATCCGGACTTCATCGCCCGGACTCACGGTGATCGATTCAGACACCGGCGTGCGATTGCTGCCAATGGGATCGGCGAGAAAGCGCAGTGGAGTGGGGCCGAAGACGTAGGACGGGGGAATCGTCAGCCGCGTCGTACTGAGTCCGTGGACCGTACCGAGCCGCACGCGTTGCGCATTCGCGAGCAGGTAAATATTCATGTCGAGCGTGCTCTGATTCTCCACGGCGAGCGTGGTCCGCGGCATGGTGTTGATCGGCCGATTGCCGCCGCAGGCCACGAGCGCCAGCGTGACGGCCAGGCCGAGTGCATAGTGACGAAGCATGGATCTATCCGTTGAAGAGGCGGCGTCTCTCACGCGCGATCGGTGAATACCGGAACCCGAATCATCGGAGCACACCTTTCGCACTCAACCGTCGCACGCAGGTCGCCGCGCGTGTATTGCGTTCTACCCCGGATCTCCGGTTTTAGCTGCAGCTTCGGATGGGCGCCGGCCTCCACCTCACTGCTCAGTGCGCGATGGCCCTCGAGGGAGAGACAGGCGCTCCCCTCCCGGGGCACGAACCCATGCGTGTGCACGGCTGGCGCCGGCACGCGCCGGGTACGATCGTTGTGCCACCCTCCCCTAACGACGTTCCGACTGACCTGAGCTCGCACAGCCACCTGAACCGCGCACCCATGTTCCGACGCCTTGCCTTCATCGCCGCAGTCACGCTTCTCGCCCACCGTGCCGGCGCCCAGTCGCTGAGCGACAAGCGCATCCAGCAAGTGATGAGCCGGCCCGAGTTCGCGCACGCGCTATGGGGTATGGACTTCTACGACCTCGCCACCAAAAAAACGGTCTTTGCGGTCAACGGCGAGCGGCTCTTTGTCCCCGGCTCCACCACCAAGCTCCTCACGATGGGAACCGCGCTCGAGCAGCTCGGCGCCGAGCATCGGTTCAAGACGCGTGTCTACCGCACGGGCCCGGTGCGAAACGGCACGCTCGAGGGTGATCTCGTGCTGGTGGCGAGCGGAGATCCCAACCTGTCCGGGCGCGAAGCCGAGGGGTCGTACGCCTTCGTCGATCAGGATCACTCCTACGGCGGTCAGCCGCTCGCGACCGATCCGCTCACTGCGCTGCGTCACCTCGCGCGTCAGGCGGCCGACAAGGGGATCAGGAACGTCACCGGCCAGGTGATCGTCGACGCGTCGCTCTTCCGCGAAGGCGCGCGCGAGCTGGGGACCCGCATCGTGATGTCACCCGTGGTGGTCAACGACAACGTGATCGACATCGTCGTCGCTCCCGCCACGCGCGCCGGTGAGCCGGCCACGGTGGCGGTGATGCCCCGCACCTCGTACCTCACGGTCTCTGCCAATCTCGTCACGGTCGATTCGGGGACGGCCGCCGGCGTGCGCACCGTGGAGGACAGCACCGATCGCGATCATCGCGTGCTCGTCATCTCCGGGCGTGTGCCGAGAGGTGGACCATCCAACCGGCGCTGGGCGGTGCCGGTGCCCAGTCGCTTCGCCGAGGTCGCCCTCGCCGAGGTGCTGAACGAGGCCGGCGTACGTGTCATCCCGCGTCTTGCCGCCAGGGTCGTGAGTCGGACCACGCTCGCGCCGTTCTATGCCGATTCCCTGCTCGTCGCCGAGCACGTGTCGCTTCCGCTGACGGAGGAGGCGCGCGTGTTGCTCAAGACGAGCCAGAACCTCCACGCCTCCAACTTCCCGCTGCTGCTGGCTGCGCTCGCGGCAGGGAGCGATTCGGGGAGGACGGGATTCGACCTGGCGCGCACCTGGCTCGAGCGCGAAGGGCTCGACGTCAACGGTGCCGTGCAGGGGGATGGCGCCGGCGGCGATGCTTTCTTCTCTCCGGTGTTCATGAGCCGTTTTCTCGCTATGATCGCGACCAAACCGTATGCAGCAGCGTTCCGGGCTGCGCTCCCGGTGCTCGGTAAGGATGGCACGCTGGCGGCGATCCAGGTGGACGCGCCCGCCGCGGGCAAGGTGTTCGCCAAGACGGGCACCTACGGCTCGTTCGACCCACTCAATCGCCGCACGATCGTTCACGGCAAAGGGCTGGCGGGATATTTCACGTCCAAGAGCGGGCGCCAGATTGCTTTTGCGATCTATGTCAACAACGTGGCGGTCAGTGGTAAAGACCCGGCGATCGTGGCCGGCCAGGCGCTGGGCGAGATCGCGTCGATCGCGTGGGAGAGCATCAAGTGACGCCTGAGGAACATTCGAGGCGAGCGGACTCCATAGACAGATCCAAGGCATGCATCGA
>JBQTIW010000345.1:0-6011 GCA_052387735.1 Gemmatimonadaceae bacterium | reverse complement strand
GATGCGTCTTTCCGGTCGGCTCCGCTCAACAACATGTGTTCCCGCTCGACGCTCTTGTTCGCTCTAGTACCCACTACAAGGTCAAACTTGGGAACGGGGGCCTTCAGTTTTTTTCGTCCAGTCTGCTGTGCGTTTCGCCTCGAAACGAATCGAGTTCAGTAATCGTTAGGTTCCCACCTCACCGACGGCTCAACCACCGGTTCGTTGCGTCCAGGACCGCCAACACGCTGGCCGTCTCATGGCTGTCCTTCATCTCGCAACTCCCCGTCAGCAACACGCTGGCGCGTGCGTGCTGCACCGTCACCCCAACGAAGACGAACTCACGGTCAAACGCCTCGATCACCCGCGCTCCTGCCAGATCCAACGGACGCAGCGAATGGTCGCCATCCGCCAACGCCCGCAATGTGGCCCGTGCCGCCAGCTCCACCCGTGACCGCTCGTTCTCCATGCCTTCGGCTTCGCCTGTGAAGGACTTATCGCCTTTGGCAAGGGTAACGCGGCACGTGAGCCCCTTGGCCCGCGACCGACTAACCTCCACATCCTCGAAATAGAACGCCCGACGAGCGCCCCCATCCGCCAGCGGGGCAGCCACCGGCGCGGCGACGGGCACCAGGCTCTCCGGGGGTGGGCTCGCGGCCTTCCCCCCGGTCTCCACCACCGGGGCCGGCGCCACCGCTTCCTCGCGGGGCTTCCGTGGATCCATGCTCGTGGCCACCGAAATCTTACGGTGATCCACCCGCATCCCGAGGTGCGCGATTAGAGCGCTCTCAATATTCCGGACCGTCTGCTTGGGGGTCAGATCCGCGGTCGTGAGCACGTGGATCTCGTCTACCGCCCCGTTATCCCCGGAGATGATCCGGGCCGCGATCACCCCCGGAAGGGTCGACAGCAGCTCCTCCGCCTTCCTGATCGGGAGAACGCTGCCGGCAATGAGATTGGATACTTGGGGTTGCGCCATGCTTCTCCGCAAACCGATGGGAAGTCAAACCGCGCGCATCAGCCAAACGCCCACGCAACTCCCCCGATCCCCACGGCTTTGTTCGGCCGGTGAAGATGCGTAACATGTGCACGTTTTTCAAGGACACATTCTTGCCGCACGAACACGACCATAACGATCGCGTTATGCAACAGCGGCATGCGCCGCGCGTGACGCGGCACGACGCGTGCGCCACGAAGCGAACTAGTCAGGGACAGCTTCGTCCGACCCGTCCGTCGTGTGACTCAATAATTCGTATTCCTTAATCTTGCGATAGAGCGTGCGCTCACCGATCTGCAGGAGCTCGGACGCTCTCCGCCGATTGCCACGTGTCTCGCGCAATGCGGTCTCGATCGCGGCGCGCTCGATCTCCGCCATCGTCATTCCCGGACGGATTGTCACCGTGTTGTCGACAGGCTGATCTCGCGGCTCGATCCCACTGGCGCCGGCCCCAACCCCTGGCCCCACATACCCGGCTGGCCGGCTCGAACCCAGCGGCACCGTCGCGGCCTCCCCTATCCATTCCCTCGGTCCGACGCGCTCCACCGCGCTATGGCCCAGGTCGTCAAGACGCCGGCGCAGGTCTTCTACCTGAAGCTTAAGCTCCACCAGGCTGCGCAGAATGAACTCCAGCTCGCGCCCATCCGACCCCGAGCTCCCTCGCACCAGCGGCCCGATGGGCACGGGAAGGAGTCGAGCTCCCCCTTCACGGATCTGGGGCGGGATATCGGCTGCCGTGACCTCCCGGCCATGGGCCAGGACCACCATGCTCTCGATCAGATTCCGCAGCTCGCGGACGTTCCCCGGCCAGGCATAGTTGGTGAGGACCTGCATGGCCTCCCCGGTTATTCCGCGGAAGGGTCGGTCATGTTGACGGGATAGCTCACCCACAAAGCGGCGGACCAAGACCGGAATGTCCTCCCGGCGATCCCGCAACGGAGGCAAATAGACGCGGAGGACGTTCAGGCGATAAAACAGGTCGGCCCTGAAATGGCCCCGCTCCACCGACTCGCGCAGATGAGAGTTGGTCGCCGCGACGACCCGCACGTCGACCGGAATCACCGAAGTGCCCCCTACCCGGGTGAGCTCGCGCTGCTCCAGCACTCGCAGGAGCTTGACCTGCACCGACTGGGGAACGTCGCCGATCTCATCCAGAAAGATCGTCCCGCCATGCGCCAGCTCGAACCGCCCAAGCCTCCGTTCGGCGGCCCCGGTGAAGGCACCCTTCTCGTGCCCGAACAACTCGCTCTCCAGCAGCGTTTCGGGGAGGGCGCCTACATTCACTGCAATGAACGGTTTGTTTCGGCGGGGACTCAGCAGGTGAATCGCCCGGGCGACCAGCTCCTTGCCCGTCCCACTCTCTCCCTCGATCAGCACCGTGCTCGTCACGGGAGCGATCTGCTCGACCTGCACCAGCATCTCGCGGATCGCCTCGGACTCGCCAATGAGCCCGGTGGCGCGTGACAGCCGCTGGCGATCGAGCAGGCGTCGGACGCCGGCGGCCACTTCGTCGGCGACGAGCGGCTTGGCGTACAGCTCGCTGTAGCCTAACGAGCGGAGGCGAGCCTCGATGTTGGGATCGCTGACGTCGGTGAAGCCGACGACCGACACCTCGTCCCACAGCAGCTCGCGCACCAGGGCCACGTTGTGCGTGTCGAGGAGTCCGCCGGAAAGCACCACGACGTTGGGGCGCTCGCGCTTGATCGCCGCGCGGATGTCGTCGAGGGGCGAGACCATCGCCGTGGCGACGCCGCTCCGCTCGAGGATCGCGTTGAGGCGGACCGCGGGCTCGACGTCGTTGAGGGTGATCAGCGCCTTCACGCGATGCTCGATGAGTGATCCGTGGGGTCGCCGCGCACGATGTCCACCGCATGCCGCACCACGGGTTCGAGAGCGACGAGGGCGTCGCGAACCCCACCGGGAGAGCCGGGAAGGTTCACGATCAGCGTGCGGGCGCGTGACCCGGCACAGGCCCGCGACAGCGCGGCGCGCGGGAAGCGCTCGAGCTCCAGGCTGCGCATGCGCTCCACCAGGCCCGGCGCGTCGCGCTCCAGCACCACGCGTGTCGCCTCGGGCGTGTGATCGCGAGGGGAAAGTCCGGTGCCGCCGGTGGTGAGCACGAGGTCGGCCCGTCCGTCATCGCACCACGCCACCAGCTTCCGCACAATCTCCACGGTCTCGTCAGGCACGACCGCGCGTTCGGCCAGCGTCATCCCCTGCGACGGCAGCCACTGGACGATGGCGTCGCCCGACGCGTCGCGACGGGTCCCGGCGGCACAGGCGTCCGATATCGTCAGTACAGCGACCCGCATCGAACGTCACGTGGGCTCAGAGATGCGTACCGTGCTTGTAGAACGGCGTCTTCACGACACTGGCCGCGACCCGCTTGCCGCGGATCTCCACCTCGAACGCACTCCCCTCGGCGGCCATGCCCGTCGGGACGTACGCCGTGCCGATGGGCATGCCTAACGAAGGACTCATCGTGCCGCTGCATACCACGCCGCTCGCCGCTCCCTGCACAAATACGGGATAGCCGTAGCGCGGAATGGCGCGATCGGCGAAGGTGAAGCCGACGAGCTTTCGCTTCACACCCGCCTCCTTCTGCCGGACGAGCGCGTCACGGCCGACGAAATCGCCCTTTGGTAGTTTGACGATCCAGCCGAGTCCGGCTTCGAGTGGCGTGACGGTGTCGTCGATGTCATTACCGTAGAGAGCCATCCCCATCTCGAGCCGCAGCGAATCGCGACAGCCGAGTCCGGTGGGCGTGACCTGACCGCTGAACATGAGCGCGTCCCAGACGGTCGCGGCGTGTCGGGGGTCGAAGTACAGCTCGAAGCCATCCTCACCGGTGTATCCGGTACGCGAGACGTACACGTCAGGCGCGCCGGCAACCTGGCCCCTGGTGAAGTGGTAGTATGCGATCGTCGACAGATCGACGTCGGTGAGCGGCTGTAGAATGCCGGCAGCCCTGGGTCCCTGGAGGGCGAGGAGGGCGATGTCGTCGCTGATGTCGCTGAGCGTCGCGTCGAACTTCGGCAGGTGCCGCTGGATATGCGCGAAATCCTTGTCCTTGTTCGACGCGTTCACGACCATGAGGATCCCCTGCGGCTCGCGATAGACGAGGCAGTCATCCTCGAAGGTGCCGCGGTCGTTCAGAATCCCCGAGTACTGGACCTGCCCGATGGCGAGGGCAGCGACGTTGTTGGTGGTGACGTAGCTGACGAAATCGACGGCGCCCGGACCGCGCACGAGGAATTCGCCCATGTGCGACACGTCGAACAACCCGCACTGCTCGCGCACCGCTTTGTGCTCTGCGGTGATCCCGGTGGGGTACTGCACCGGCATTTCATACCCGGCGAAGGGCACCAGCTTGGCGCCCAGGGCCACATGGATGTCGTGAAACGGTGTGCGCTTGAGCGAGGCGGGGGCGCTCGGTTCCATTGAGAGGCGGGAGACGAGAGGCGGGAGACGCGAGACGAGACGGGGATGGGAGACGGCCGACGGCAAACGGCAGGTAGTAATCTGCCGGGTTGGCAGGAGCGCCGGTAGGCGGATGTTGGAAGGAGACAGTAGCCGATCCGTCCATCCGTGCAAAAGCTACCCACCGAGCGCGGTTGCTACTGCCGCCGCATGCCCAGCCGGCTTCACCTTCTCGAAGACGTGAGAGAGCCTGCCGCTTGGGCCGATGACGAACGTTGTGCGATCGACACCCATGTACTTTCGCCCGTACATCGACTTTGCCTTCCACACGCCGTAGGCCGTCGCGAGGGTGTGCTCCGAATCCGAGAGCAGACTGAACGGGAGCCTGTACTTCGCCTTGAACTTCGCCTGCGCGCTCACCGAGTCGGGGCTGGCGCCCAAGACCACCGCATCGAGTCCCCCGAACCGGGGGAAGGCGTCACGAAACTCGGACGCCTCCAGCCTTCAACCGCTGGTGTCGGCCTTGGGATAGAAGAACAGCACCACGGTCTTCCCCCTGAGCTTCTTCAGCGAAATCGTGGCGCCGCTGTCGTCCTGCAGGGAAAACTCCGGCGCCTTGTCACCAACCGTGAGCGTCACAGCGATTCTCCTCCCATGAGTACGGCCATGATGGCCTTCTGGATGTGCAACCGATTCTCGGCCTCGTCCCACACGCGGCTTGCCGGGCCGTCGATCACGTCCGCGGTCACTTCCTCGCCACGGTGGGCGGGGAGACAATGCAGAAAGATCGCGTCGGGTGCGGCGAGAGACATGAGGCGCGAGTCGACGGTGTAGCCGGCGAAGGCCCGTTCGCGGTCCTTCTGTTCCTCTTCCTGCCCCATCGACGCCCAGACGTCGGTATTCACCACGTGGGCGCCGCGCACGGCTTGTCCCGGATCGCGCGTGAGGATGACCGCGGCGGTGGTCCGGGCGCGGGCCAGCAGGTCCGCGTTAGGCTCGTAGCCATCCGGGCAGGCCAGTCGCAACTCGAAACCGAGTCGCCACGCGGCGTTGATCCAGGAGTTGGCCATGTTGTTGCCGTCGCCTACCCACGCCACGACCTTCCCCTCGATCCTGTCCAGGTGTTGGCGCACGGTCAGGATATCGGCGAGGACCTGGCAGGGGTGCAGCAGGTCGGTGAGTCCGTTGATCACCGGCACCGATGCGTGCAGCGCCAGCTCTTCGACCTCGGCGTGTGCGAAGGTGCGGATCACGATCCCGTCCACGTATCGCGAGAGCACGCGCGCCGTATCGGCGATGGGCTCGCCGCGGCCAAGCTGAACGTCCCGTTGTGACAGAAACAACGCGTGCCCGCCGAGTTGCCACGTTCCCACCTCGAACGACACGCGCGTGCGAGTGGACGACTTCACGAAGATCATGCCCAGCGACTTCCCAGCCAGCGGCTTCTTGTCATAGCCGCCCGCGCGCATACACTCTGCAAGGGCGAGCAGCGCCTGCAGCTCGTCGGTGGAGAAGTCGGGAATGGCGAGAAAGTGGCGGGACACGAGCGGAATCAGGAAAGTGGGTAAACGACCAAACGGCTAAACGGGTATCGGGTATCGGGTATCGGGTATCG
>JBQTIW010000344.1:0-14407 GCA_052387735.1 Gemmatimonadaceae bacterium | reverse complement strand
CGGTCCCGGCGTTGCCGGGCCGTGTTCCGCCGGCGAGGTTGTCCGGAGCTGGATTGTCGTCGCGGCGCCACGTAGGTTGTTGCCTGCCGCTGTTGAGCCGAGGGACCATCGTCGCTGGGGAGACTCGGAGAGTGATGCTCGTTCGGCGGTCACGGTGATGCAGCGATGACTCGGCGCCCGCTGGCGCTGCATCAGAAGGTCGGCCTGGTGCTTGCCGCGATCCTCATCATGGGAATCGCGGCGATCACGGGCTTTGCCTACCGCGAAATGCGGCTGGCGGCGATCCAGGGCGCGGAACAGCGGCTGCGCGATGTGGCGCGGCAGCTCACCCAACTGTTCGGGCAATCGGGGGTCGCGCGCCTCAGTGCTCAGCGCCGCGTCGCGGATCATCAAGCTATTGCGACCATGATCCAGCAGCCCGGCGCGGCGAACGGGGCGGCCGCACAGGCGGTGCTCGACCAGCGGGCCGCGCAGGTCGCGAGCGCGACCGCCGAGGTGTGGGACGCGACCGGCCGTCGCCTCCTGCAAGCCGGTGCGCCGCGTCCTCCATTCGAGGACTCCACCGTTCAGCGCTTGCGGAGCTACGTATCGGCCGAGCGTCCGGCAGCGACAACTCCGCTCTTTTTCGAACGCGACACGGTCCGCTATGCCCTCCTCGCGGCGGTCCTGCGTGGACCACGGCTTCTGGGCTACGTCATCCTGCGACAGCCGGTTGCTGCAACGCCCGGCGCGCGCGACCAGCTCATGCGCCTCGTCGGTTCCCGGGCCGCCATCTACGTGGGGAATGCAGACGGCGGACTGTGGACGGACTTTACCGCCCGAGTCGAAGGACCGCCGGTGCGACTCACCGGCGACACCGCGGTACAGACCTACCGGCGCCCGGGCACTGCCGGTCAGTTCGCGGCGGCCCGCCTGATGGCAAACGTGCCCTGGATGATCCTCGTCGAGTTTCCACGCGACGAGGTCCTCGCGCGCACAAACGCGTTCCTGCGACACGGGTCGGTCATGGCCCTGGTCATGTTCGCCATCGCCGGCCTGCTGGGGTGGCGGGCGAGCCGGCGCGTCACGAAGCCGGTCGAGGGAGCCTTGCAGGAATCCGAGGCGCGGTTCCGTGCGGTCATGGAAGCAACACCCAACGGAATCGTGATGGTCGACGGGAAGGGTGCCATTGTGCTCGTGAACAGAGAGGTCGAGCGACTGTTCGGCTATTCCCGCGACGAGCTGGTCGGGCAATCGGTCGAGCGGCTGGTTCCCCCGGGGTCACGCGAGCGGCACCCCGATCACCGCGCGGGTTACATGCGCAGGCCGGAAACGCGACAGATGGGAGCAGGCCGCGATCTGTTCGGCGTTCGCAAGGATGGGACCGAGATCCCGGTGGAGATCGGTCTCAATCCCATGGAGCGCGACGGCGAGGTCTTCGTCGTGGCCTCGCTCGTGGACATCAGCGCGCGCAAGGAATCCGACCTCGAGCTGAGGCGGTCCAACGAGGAGTTGCAGCGATTCGCCTATGTCGCGTCGCACGATCTGCAGGAACCGCTGCGTACCGTGGCGAGTTACGTTCAGTTGTTGGAGCGGCGGTACAGCGCCAAGCTCGACTCCGACGGGAAGGAGTTCATCGGCTTTGCGGTGGACGGCGCGCGGCGTATGCAGCGGCTCGTCGAGGACCTTCTGGTGCTCTCGCGTGTCGGGAGTCGAGGGCTCGAACTCGTCCCGATGTCCGCCGATACTGCGCTCGATGCGGCGCTCAACGACCTCCAGCTGGTCATCGACGAGTCGAAGGCCGTGATCACCCGCGCCCCGCTCCCGCGGGTGCGCGCCGACGCGCGGCAGCTCGAGCAGCTCTTCGCCAACCTGGTCGCCAATGCGCTCAAGTTCAAAGGCGAGGCTCCACCGCGTGTCGAGATCAGTGCCGAGCGTCAGGGAGGGCATTCGCTCATCCGAGTGCGAGACCATGGTATCGGCATCGATCCGCAGTACTTCGACCGCATCTTCGTGATTTTCCAGCGGTTGCATGCTCGCGACGAGTATCCCGGGACAGGCATCGGACTCGCCATCTGCAAGAAGATCGTCGAACGCCACGGGGGCCGGATCTGGGTCGACTCCCAACCCGGAAGCGGTGCGACGTTCGCCTTCACACTTCCCGCGACGCAGGAGACCTGATCGTGCCGACGGCCACAGCACCCATCGAAATCCTGCTCGTCGAAGACAGTCCGGCCGACGTCCGCCTGACGAGGGAAGCGCTCAGGGAAGCAAAGGTCCGCAACAACGTCCACGTCGCCGTCGATGGAGTGGACGCGATGGACTTTCTTCACCACCGCGGCAAGCACAGGGATACCCGTCCGCCGGACCTCATCCTGCTCGATCTCAACCTGCCGAAGAAGGACGGTCGCGAGGTACTGGAGGAGATCAAGAACAACGAACGTCTGCGCCGCATTCCGGTCGTCATCCTGACGACGTCGCAGTCCGAGCAGGACATCCTGAAGAGCTACCAGCTCAGCGCCAACGCCTACGTGACGAAGCCAGTCGATCTCGACCGGTTCCTCGAAGTGGTGAAGTCGATCGAGGGGTTCTGGCTCGAAGTCGTGAAACTGACGAGGCTCTGATGCGAGAAGCGACCGCGGTGACACGCGAGCATCTCAAGGTCCTGCTCGTCGAAGACAACCTCGCCGATGCACGGTTGGTGACGGAGCTGCTACGTGACGTCGCCCCCTCCTCGATTACGCTCACCCACGCCGGGCGACTGCGGCAGGCATTGGGATTCCTGAAGGCCGAGGGTTTCAACCTCATTCTGCTCGACCTGAGTCTGCCCGACAGCCAGGGGATCGAGACGTTCGCGAAGGCGCACGCCGAGGCCCGCCAGGCCCCGATCGTGGTCCTCACCGGACTGCGGGACGAGCAAGTCGCCGCGAGAGCCGTGCGCGACGGGGCCCAGGACTACCTCGTGAAGGGGCAGGTCGACGGTCCGCTGCTGTACCAATCGATCCGCTACGCCATCGAGCGTCACCGGTTCGAAGAAACGCTGCGGGCCAGCGAGGCACGCTATCGCGGCCTCGTCGACGGCTCGATCCAGGCCATCCTGATCCAGGTCGGGGGAGTCGTTAGGCTCGCCAATCCGGCGCTCTCCAGACTGCTCGGCTACGACACGCCGGAGGAATGCCTCGGCCGGAGCATCTGGTCGTTTCTCGCGCCCGATGACCGCGAAGTGGTGGCCGGACACATGCAAGCCCGGCAGCTCGGACTTCCCGCACCCAGCCGATACGAGTGCCGTGCCGTCACGCGCGACGGGTCGATCGTCTGGCTCGATTGCAGCGTGACGAGCATTCCCTGGGATGGCGACTCGGCCATCCTGGCGACGATGGTGGACATCTCCGAGCGCAAGCGCGCCGAAGAAGCGCTGCGCCTGAGCGAAGAGCAACTTCGCCAGGCACAGAAGATGGAAGCGGTCGGACGGCTGGCGGGTGGCGTCGCCCATGACTTCAACAACCTGCTGACGGTCATCACCAGCTATGCGGAACTGCTGCTGCGGGACTTTGGTAATCGCGACGAGGTGATCCGGACCGACCTGATGGAAATTCAGAACGCAGCGTCCACGGCGTCCACGCTCACGCGGCAGCTGCTGGCGTTTACCCGCCAACAGGTCCTCCAACCGAAGGTCCTGTCCCTGAACAATGTCGTGATCGCCAGCGAGAATCTCCTCAAGCAGATGATCGGCGAGGACGTCACCGTGCACATCTCGCTCGATCCGGGAGCCCCGCACGTGCGGGCCGATGCCGGACAGCTCGAGCAGGTGCTGATCAACCTGGCCGTCAACGCGCGCGACGCGATGCCGGACGGCGGCAATATCCTGATCGAAACAGCCATCGTAGAACTCGATTCGGATTACGAGCGCACGCTGGTCCCCGCCGTCGCAGGGCGTTACGCCGTACTGACCGTGAGCGACACCGGTGTGGGCATGGCTCCGGAGACGCAGGCCCGGATCTTTGAACCGTTCTTCACGACGAAAGAGTTCGGAAAGGGCACCGGCCTCGGGCTCGCCACGGTGTATGGGATCGTGAAGCAGTGCGGTGGCCTCGTCCGCGTGCAGAGCGAGCCTTCTCGGGGCACCACGTTCAAGATTTATCTGCCGATCCTTGCAGACGCGGCCGATCCCGTCGTCGTGGCGCCGCGCGTCGACAGCATCGCCGGTACGGAGACATTGCTGCTCGTGGAGGATGCCGCCGCGGTTCGGTCGGTCATGCGGCGAGCGCTCGAGCGGTTCGGATACACCATCGTCGAAGCGCCGGACGGGCAAACGGCGCTTGCGCTGGCGGCCCGATATCCATCCGACGTCGACCTGCTGATCACCGACGCGGTGCGGCCCGTCCTGAGCGGCCGGGAACTGGCGGCTCGGTTGCGGGACGTGCGTCCCGACCTCCGGGTGATCTACATGTCGGGGTATGCCGACGATGCTCTGCTGCGTCGCGGTGACCTCGAGCCGTGGGCGACCTACCTGCAGAAGCCATTTACTCCCGAGGCGCTGGCGCGCAGAGTCCGCGAGCTGCTCGACGCGCGATGAGTCGGGGATTGAGGATTCGGGATTCGCAGGATTCGGGACTCGGATCAAAGCTTGGTTTACACATGAGCTGATGGGGACATGACCAGCGTCTCATCCAGACGCCTGCGACCCCGAGTCTAGAATCCCGAATCTCGACTCTCGCTCCCCGTGCGCACGTAGATGAAGTCGTAGACGGTCTGCCAGGTCTTCCCACCGTCCGGGGTCGACTCCTGCAGCTGCCGGACTTTGTCAGGTCCGAAGTTGAAGAAGAGAAATCGTCCTTCCACGCGCTGCCCCTGCGCGTTGAGAGTGCGGTAGATAAAGCGCATCGCTCCGTCGCGATACTGGCCCTGTTCATAGTTGGTCAGACCTCCGCCGGACCCCATCCACACCTGACGCCATTTACGCGTGGTGGGGTCGACGAAATTGAGGCTCTTCCCCTCGGACGGTCCGTTCAGGATCGTCACGTGGCTGGTCCAGTTCTCGAGAATCGCGCACCCTCCGGAGACGCGATCGATCCGGTTGCGGCCGGCCAGCTGCGCCGTGCCGTTCACGTATACATCCCACTCCCCGACCCAGAAATCGAAGGCCCGCGCCGTGGAGTCGGCGAGACACGGCATCGCGTTGATGCGCACCCGTTCGCGCAGCGCGATGAAGCGTGCATCGCCCTGCAGGGGACGGAAGGACGGTTCCTGCTCGATGGCACCGACGTTGGAATAGCCCGCGGCAACCGCCTTCTCCAGCCGCTCGAGGCTCGAGGGAAGCTGTCCTTGTCTGCCTAACGCGACTGCCATCCCGGCCTGCGCCAGTGGCGCGGCGGTTGACGGCGCCCCGGCCACGACCGCGTCGAAATGCGCAATGGCCGCCGTGGGATCTCCAAGGTTCAGTTCCACATAGCCTGCTTTCACGTGGGCGCTGAGCGATCCGGGATTCGCCTTCAGAAACTCGCCATACAACGTCTTGGCCCGAAGCCAATTCTCGGCGAAGAAGGCGGAGTCCGCGGCCCGCGGAATGGCAGGGGCCGGCGCGCCTTGCGCGATCGCAGCACTGGTGGCCAGCAGCGCGGTACCGGCAACCCAGGTAGCATGTTTCATCGAGACCTCCCGCGTGGTCTCGGGAATGTGCGTCCTACGCAGCTGTCGTCGCTGTCATCCGATTGCGCGGCGCGAGGCGCCGACCCGTGAGCTCGGCACGAGCGCGCGAGGGGGAGATGCCCAGGTGCTGCCGGAACGCCGAGCTGAAATGGCTGTGACTCGAGAATCCCACGTCGAAGGCCACGCGGCTCAGATCGCACGACGAGGACTCGAGTCGTTCGAGCGCGAGTCGCAGCCGGAGGTCGAGCAGGTACTGGTGCAGCGTGGAGCCGGTGTGCCGGCGGAACACCCGGCAGAGGTGAAAAGGCGACATCGCCACGTGGCGAGCGATCTCGCGAACCGTCAGGTTGCGGGTCGGGTCGCGGGCCAGCTCGGCCCGCGCCGCCTCGGCAACATCGCGAGCGGCGCGGTGACTGCGAATCGCGTTAGGCACACGGCGAGATGACGCGGCGGCTTCCATCGTCGCACCCATGAGCCCGACGACCTCCTGTTCGACGAGGAAGTCGTCCCCTTCGCCGCGCCGGAGACGCGCCATCAGCCGCCGCTGCGCCAGATACAGCGACCCGCTCGACGAGACGAACCCGATCGTGAAGGGCTGTGTGGGATCGGCATCAGGATCGACCCCCGCAGCGAGCGACGCGGCTAGCGCAGGGCCTACGCTGAACCAGTCGGCGCGATCGCCATCTGCCGCGAGTGGATGACGCGTGTATGGCTGGCCCAGGTTGTAGAGCACGACGACGCGCGGTTCGGCGACGAACCGGCCACGGTTCTCCTGCTCGATCCACACGGCGGTCCTCGGGAACACGATCGTGTAGCCCTCGATCTGACCCGCCGTGCGAAAGTCCGGGTGCCCGATCGGACAGCGAAAGGTCCCGACGCGAACGTCAGCGCATCGATAGACCAGCTGCTCCGGGAAGCGTGGTGCGAAATCAGGACGCGGGGGACGTGTCACGGAAGAGGGCTGGCTGGCGCCGAATCAATCGCGCGACCGGCGCACAGCGCCAAGCCCACTGGGTCGAGACGTCCCCACGTCGCCGCGAGCCGAAGAGACCATGGCCCCCCCTTACCCGCTCGTGTTCGCCTCCGAATCCCGAATCCCGAGCGCTATCGCCCCGCCTCGCTCGCCGGCCTCCCCTCGATCGCCGCAATCGCCCGCTGGACGATCCCGTCCATCGCGTTGTTGTTGATCCAGCGCGCGACGATCACGAGGTCGTTCTCCGGATCGCAATAGACCATGTTGGTGCCATTCCCCAGGTGGACCCAGGCGCTCGCCGGCGCGTTAGGCAGCATCTTCTTGTCGGTGTTGAGGAACCAGTTCATGAATCCGTAGCCGGTGTTGGCCGGAGTCGGGGTGGTGGCCATCTTCACCCAGGCTTCGGAGAGGAGCTGCTTGTCCTTCCACTTGCCGCGGCGGAGCGTGAAGAGGCCGAACCGCGCCTGGTCGCGCGCGCTGATGAACATGCCGCCCCCCCAGTGGCCGCCCCCGGCGACGGACTGCACCGGACGCCCGTCGAGCAGGATCCACGACGTGTCGTAGCCGTACCAGCGCCAGGTCGGCGACGCGCCGATCGGATCCATCACGTACTCGCGCATCACCTCAGGGAGCGGGCGCCGCCAGACGTTGAGCGCCGCCAGGGCCAGCGCGTTCACTCGCACGTCATTGTATTCGTACTTGGTGCCGGGCTCCTCGCGCGCCCGGGTGGCCCACGTCGCCGGTTCTCCGCTGGGACGATCGGCCCACTCCGGCTTGCCCCAGAGCGTGCCTTCCCAATCGCTGGTCTGCCGCAGCATGTGGTCCCAGGTGATCCGGCGGTTGTGCGGCGTTTCCCACGGCTGGATCACGTCGGTCATGCCTAACGACTCGGCCCTCGCCTCATTGATGGCGAAGGACCGATCGAACGGCACGATGGGGGCCATGTAGTCGGCCACCCTGTCGTTGAGGTTGCGGATCAGACCGCGATCGTAGGCGAGACCGACCGTGGTGGACACGAAGCTCTTGGTGACGGAGAACGTCATGTCCGTGCGATGGGTGTCGCCCCATTCTGCGACGATGTAGCCGTTACGCAGAAGCACACCGCTCTGGTCACCACGTTCCTTGAACGGTCCCACTCCCTGCCCAAACGGCTCGCGCCCGAAGCTCTGGTAGTGCGACAACTCGAGATTGCGGGGGTTCTTCGTTTCCTGCGACCTGGCAAAGCTGATCACGTCGTCGACCCTGGCGGCGTTCATCCCCACCTGGGCTGGCGCCACCTTCTGCCATTCGTGATCGGGGCCGGGGTAATAGACCGCAGCTGGCGCAATCGCGCCGCCTCGGCGTGGCGCGGCCGTTGCCTGCGCCTGCAGGGCCGCAGCACCGGTGATGAGCGCCAGGGCCACGAGCCCGGCTCGGGAGGATGCGAATGTAATCTTCATAGACGTGTCCGATCGGGTGTTCGGTGCAACGAAATGACGCCGCATCTCACCCAACGGCGGCGCCGCAACAAGTTCACGCAAGGGGGAGCCCCCGTACAGGTCGCAGACAGACATTGCTCCGGCGACACGGACTTCCGTCTCTGTCTCCGTCTGTCTCCCCCTTCCGTCCCCGGGTACTTTCCGGCTCTGGCGTTCCGCTCCTCCTCTCGTGAATTCCGACCTCGACCTCCCGCCGGCGGTCATTGCCGCGCTGACGCCCCGCTTCACGATCGAGCGGGAAATCGGTGCGGGTGGGATGGCCACCGTATTCCTGGCGCGGGACGAGCGGAACGACCGGCCTGTGGCCTTGAAGGTGCTGCGCGACGGCGCCGAGACGGCGGGGGATGTCGAGCGCTTCGAGCGTGAGATCAAACTGCTCGCCCGCTTGCAGCACCCACTCATTCTCCCGCTGCACGACTCGGGCGTGGCCGCCGACGCGCTCTACTTCGTCATGCCCTACGTCGAGGGCGAGGCGCTGCGGGATCGCCTGTCGCGCGACGGACCGCTGCCGATTGCGGACGCCCTCACCATCGCGACCGAGGTGGCCGACGCGCTCGCGTATGCGCACGCGCAGGGCGTCGTGCACCGTGACATCAAGCCCGAGAACATCATGCTCTGGCGCGGTCATGCCGTCGTGTGCGACTTCGGGATCGCGTCCATTGCGCACTCCGCGGCCCGGGACGACGCCGAGCGCCTGACGAGAGCGGGTCACTGGTTAGGCACGCCGGGGTACATGAGTCCCGAGCAGGCCGCGGGCGAGCCGGAGGTCGGGCCGGCCTCGGACCAGTACAGCCTCGCCCTCGTGCTGTACGAAATGCTGACCGGAAGCCCCCCGTTCATCGGGCCGCTGCGATCGGTCCTCTCGCGACAGCTCACCGAGTCGCCGATGCCGGTCGCCGCCCTGCGTCCGGACGTCCCGCCAGGCCTCTCGGCGGTGATCGAACGCGCGCTCGCCAGGGGGCCCGACGCCCGTTGGCCATCGACGGCGCGGTTTGGCGAGGCACTGCGCGCGTCGTCGGGTCAACCGACGACCCCAGCGCCGGCGCCCGAGTCGGCCGACGCCCGTGTCTCGCTTGCCATCCTTCCGTTCACCAACGTCGGTGGGGACAGCGCGAACGAGTTCTTCAGCGATGGCATGACCGAGGAGTTGATCGGCTCGCTGTCGCGTCTGCCGCGTCTGCGCGTGGTGTCTCGCACGTCGGCGTTTGCATTCCGTGGCAAGGACGTGGCGCTGGCCGAGATCGGTTCCCGGCTGCGCGTGGGGTTTGTGCTGACCGGGAGCGTGCGCCGGGCCGGGGAACGGCTGCGGCTGTCGGCGCACCTGTCCCGCGTCGCGGACGACACGCTGCTCTGGTCCGAAACGTACGAGCGCAAGGTCGCGGACGTGTTCGACGTTCAGGACGACCTGTCGAAGCGAATCACGGCGACCGTCCGCGATGCGTTAGGCGCCCCTGTCGCGCCCACGCCGGCGCGCATGCATCCGGCCGGAAGCGTCACAGCGTACGACCAGTATCTGCTGGGACGCTACTGCTGGAACAAGCGCACCACGGCGTCGCTACGCGAGGGAATGACGTTCTTCCAGCGGGCGATCGACGCCGATCCGACGTATGCACCGGCCTACGCCGGTCTGGCAGACTCGCACGCGCTGCTGGCGTCGAGTGGTGCCACACCACCCACCGCGGCCTACCCGGCGGCCCGCGACGCCGCGATTCGTGCCATCGAGCTCGACGCCTCGCTCGCCGAGGGCCACGCGTCGCTCGGCCTCGTCAAGCTGAATTACGATTGGGACTGGGACGGCGCCGAACGCGAGCTGCGGACGGCGATCGAGCTGAATCCGAGCTATTCGACGGCGCGACAGTGGTACTCCAGCTACCTGTCCAGCATGGGACGCTTCGACGAAGCGATCGCGTCCGCGCAGCAGGCCGCCGCGCTCGATCCGATGTCGGTCACCGCGACGATCAGGGTCGGCATCGCGTACACGTATGCGCTCAGGTACGAGGAGGCGGCGGCCCAGCTCGAACGCGCGATGGCGATGGAGCCTGGCTTCCTTCACGCCCACAGCTGGCTCGCCAACGCATACATCGGCCTGGGACGACACGACGATGCCGTGCGTATCGCGGAAGAAGCGTATGCGCTGAGTCAGAACTCGCCGGCATTCCGCGGCCTGGTGGCCAGCATCTACCGTTCGGTCGGTCGCATCGATGAGGCACGCACGATCATCAGAGAGATGGTGCGCGCACCCGACGCCCCTCCCTTTTTCATGGCGCTGCTGCACCTGATCATCGATGAGCACGAGCAGGTGTACGAGTGGCTCGACCGCGGCGTGCGTGAGCGGGGGGATCTGATGCACAGCCTCCGCACCAATCCGTTCTTCATGACGGCGTGGGACGATCCTCGGTTCGCAACGGTACTGGAGCAGTTGCGCCTGGGACCACCGCTCAAGGGTAGGACGTCTCCGCAGCGCTGAGCCGCCAAGCCAAACGCTGGTCAGCGCTGACGCGTCGTTTCTCCGTCCGACGACCTGTCCTCGGCCCGAGGGTCCGACCCCTGATCCCTGCGCCTTCGTCCCTGGCCCGCAGACTGTCCCTGGGCCGCCGGCCAGCTTCACGCCATGTCTGAACCCATCGATCGCCGGAGCTTTCTTACCGGAGTCGCCGCCGCGGGCGCATGGGCGTGCAACCTGCTGCCGCTGCCCGAGGACGATGGCGCCCGCCTCACGGTGCGTGTCACGGCACCGACCGAGACTCCGGTCGCCGGTCTTCAGCCGTTAGGCGCCGCGGCCGGACGCGATGGGTTGCTCTATGTTCCAAAGGCCTACTCTCCCTCGAAGCCACTGGCGCTGATCGTTCTGCTGCACGGTGCCGGTGGACGTGCCCAGAACTGGTTCGGCTCGTTCGGAACGCGCGCCGACGCAGGCAATTTCGTCGCCGTCGCGGTCGAGTCGCGCGGTCGCACGTGGGACGCGGTGCTCGGCGGGTTCGGTCCCGACGTCGAGTTCATGAATCGCGCGTTGCGCGAGACGTTTCGCCGATGCGCAGTCGATCCGGCGCGGATCGTCCTTGCCGGGTTCTCCGACGGGGCGTCATACGCCATTTCGTTAGGCGCGGCCAACGGTGCGATCTTCAGTCGGATCGTGGCGTTTTCTCCCGGCTTCCGCACCAACGCCGAGCGGCAGGGGAAGCCGCGCATCTTCGTGAGCCACGGCACGAATGACCCGATCCTCCCGATCGACCAGACGAGCCGCGCGCTCGTTCCGCGGCTCAGGCGCGAGGGATACACCGTGGAGTACGTGGAGTTCGCCGGCGGCCACGAGATGCCGGCGACGATTTCTGACCGAGCCATCGAGTGGGCACTCGCATGAATCAGAGACGATGATCCGCCCGTCGGCGCTGTTCGCGCTGGCCATCGCGCACGGTGAGCCGTCGGTGCGTCGCCCGATGGAGTATGGTTCGGACCGTCGCCGCGGTGAGGCGAGGCGCGAGCCGACCGAGCCTAACGGGATCCCAGCCGGAGCGAGAGACCGGTGTAGAGCGCAAACACCCCGTTCTTCGTCGACTCGCGCACCGACCCGAACTCAAAGTCGGCGACCTTGGATACACCAAAGCTGTAGCGCAGCCCGCCGGTCAGAATGAGCGGACCAAAACCGAGATTGAGACCGCCGCCGACGGTGCCGCCGACGTCGACGGTCCTGGTGCTGACGCCCGGGACGTCGTCGCAATCCGCCGAGGGTCCCTGCACGCTGCAGCTGATCCGATACCCGAGGTACGGCCCCGCGTACACGTGCGGACTCATCGAGGCACCTGGCGACAGCGACAATCGCAGGAAGAGGGGAACTTCGACGTAGTTGAGCTTGAGGCCGTCCGGACCGTTGTTCGTGCCTTTGGCTCCCTTGCTCACGAGCAGAAACTCCGGCTGCAACGTGAGCGGGCCGCTGGAGGGAAGGACGAGAGAGAGCCCCCCGATGAGACCCGTACGGCTATCGAGTCCGTCGATCCCGCGCAGCGTGGCGAAGGTGGCGCCGACGACCGCACCGAATTGGCCCTGCGCCTGCAGGACGGTGGCCGGAGCGAGCAGAACTGTCGTGCCCAGCACGAGTCGAAGGCAAGAATGACGGTTCGACATGAGATCGGAGAATGGGGAAGAGGGTCGGCTCAGCGGTGGTCGTCGAGAGCTACCCGCGAGCACAATCTTGGTTTCGCCTGTGACACCGCATCATATGTGCGCCAACGCACACCGGCGGGATGCCTAACGAGCCGACCGGTCATCGGCTCGGGATCGTCGCGGCGGCACCGGGAGTCAAGGGCGCGATGTCCCGTGCACGGTATGCGTCGTGCGTGCACGCTTGACCCGTTGCCTCGCGAGAGTTCCATTCTCCATTCCCTATTCCCCAGTCCCAACGCCCCACATACTTGCGTCGATTTCGGGTCGATGCCGTCCTTCACCGCCAGGAGAATCCCGTGTCCGCGCGCCGCATCTGCTCGATTGCCGTCGCCACGCTCCTGTCGTCGACCTCCGCGACGGCGCAGGCCGCCCCGGGACGTACCTGGCCAACAGCGACACCGGCGGCCGTTGGTCTCAACGCACGCACGCTCGATAGCATCGACACCGAGATCGCCGCGGGCCGCTACGGCTACGTCGATCGCCTGCTCGTCATCCGGCGAGGGCGCATCGCGTACGACCGGCGCTACACCCACGACTACGACCGGATCTACGGCGACTCGGCGCGCGCGCAGAGCCCGCTCAACGCGCACGATCTCACGAGCCCGTACAACTACTACAGTCCCTGGTGGCACCCGACCTACCGTCGAGGCGAGCTCCACACGCTGCAGTCGGTGACCAAGACCGTCACGTCCGTGGTCATCGGTACGGCGATCATGCGCGGTGACTTTCCGAGCGTCGATACGCCTGTCCTGTCCTTCTTCGACACCACAAAGGTTGCGAACGTCGATGGTCGGAAGCGCCGCATGACGGTGAAGCACCTGCTCACCATGACCGGCGGGTTCGACTGGAACGAGAACCTGCCCTATGTCGATCCGAAGAACTCGGCGGTGGGAATGGAGGCGAGCTATGACTGGGTGAAGTTCACGATCGACCTGCCGATGGCGCGGGAGCCTGGAGCGCAATTCAACTACAGCAGCGGTGAGAGCCAGCTGCTCTCGCACATCTTCCGGCGCGTCACCGGCATCGACATCGAAGAGTACGCGTCGCGCCACCTCTTTGCGCCGTTAGGCATCGAGCAGTGGTTCTGGAAGCGGACGCCCGCCGGGCTCGTGGACACGGAGGGAGGGCTGTACCTCGAGGCGCGCGACCTCGCGCGCATCTGGTACCTGTTCATGAAGAACGGCTCGTGGAACGGAACGCAGGTCGTGTCGCCGGAGTGGGTGCGCGCCTCCATCACGCCGGCCATCGCCGTGAGCCCCGCGCCCAACGCGCCCAAGTATGGGTACAAATGGTGGCTCTATCAGAACCCGGTCGACACTTCACGACTTGTCTGGTCCGGATCGGGATTCGGCGGTCAGCTGCCAATGGCGTTCCCGGAGCTGGACCTCGTCGTGGTGTTCAACGGATGGAACATCCTCCCGGGTCGGCCATCGATGCCGCTGCGGCGAATGATGGAACGGCTCGTGAAGGCGTCAGCCCGCTGAACCATCGCCAGCCGCTGTCCGGCAGCCAGACCGAGCCAGAAGCGCATCCACGCGTCGTGAATCTGTTCGGGAGGCCAGCAAAAGGCGCGCATGCATTCCGCGCTGATGCTCGGAGAGTCGTGCTGGGGGCGATCAGCGGAGTCGTTTCTCGCCCGCGGTGAGCGCGAGTGACAGTCGATTCTCCGGCGGCGCGAAGGCGCAGGTCGAGTACGGCGTGAATACGCAGGGCGGGTTGTACGTGCGATTGAAGTCGATGACGGTCCAACCGGTCGAGTCGGGGAGCGCAGCACGCACGTAACGTCCTGCCGGGTACGTCGTGGTAGCGGCTGTCGAATCCCGCAGCATGATGAGGAAGGACGTGCTATTCGTATCGGCGAACGCCACGAGGCGGTGCTCCCGCCCGTCGACGCGGAACACCAGCGTCCCCGGCGAGCGATAGCCTTGCGTCCCTTCCATGACGTCCCCGACGGTGAAGATGCGCGGTGCGTCGAAGCGATCGAGCCGAGCCGACACGCGCCAGACCGTGTCCAATGGGTACGACTCCGGGAGCTGGAATGACTGGCGCGCGGGATGCTCTGCGTCCCACGCGCGGAGCCAGAGGCGATCGGTGCCTGGCTCGCCGTGGACGCGGAACCGGAGCGTGCCGACGGCAAGAACGGTCGGCGTCCCGCTGCGATCGCTTG
>JBQTIW010000343.1:0-26160 GCA_052387735.1 Gemmatimonadaceae bacterium | reverse complement strand
CACAAACGGTTAGGCAATCAATACGGCGATCTCACGAGCGTCGTGCAGGAAACCATCACCGGCGTCCGTCTGGTGAAGGCGTTTCGCGGCGAAGCGTACGAGATCGAGCGCTTTCGTGACGCGAGCGGGCGGTACTCGAAGGGGATGGTCCGAGTGAATCGGCTGGCCTTCATGGCGCAACCGATCACCGAGACCGTCGCGACGGCGATCGCGATGGTGATCCTGTGGATCGGGGCGCGCGAAGTGCTCGTGACGCGGTCGCTGGGCGGCTCGGAGCTGATTGCCTTTCTCGCGCTCGTCATGCGAAGCCTGCAGCCGCTCAAGCAGCTGTCGCAGATTCCGGCGGTGGCGCAGCAGTCGCTGGCTGCCGCCGAACGCCTCTTCGAGGTGTTCGATCACCCGACCGAAGCGGACCGTGGTTCGCGCACCGTGGCAACGCTGGAGCGGGACGTGGTGTTCGACAACGTCACGTTTGCCTACGACCATGACGCCGTGCTGCGCGACATCTCGTTCACGGCGCGCCGTGGGGAAGTCGTCGCGCTGGTGGGACCGAGCGGCGCGGGGAAGAGCACGCTCGTCGACCTGATCCCGCGCTTCCACGAAGTCACAGACGGCCGCATGCTGATCGACGGCGTCGACGCGCGTGAGTTCTCGCTTGCCTCGCTGCGATCGCTCACCGGCATCGTGTCGCAGGATACCGTCCTGTTCAACGATACCGTTCGAAACAACATCGCGTATGCAGCCCCGGGCCGGTACACGCAGGAGCAGATCGAAGCCGCCGCGCGCGCGGCGAACGCGCATGACTTCATTACCGCGCTGCCGGACGGCTACGACACCACCCTCGGGGAACGCGGCCTGCGCTTGTCCGGGGGGCAGCGACAGCGGCTGGCGATTGCCCGGGCCCTCCTCACCGATCCACCCATCCTCATTCTCGACGAGGCCACCTCGGCGCTCGACACCGAGTCCGAGCGGCTCGTGCAGGAGGCCATCGACCGTTTGCTCGCCGGACGCACGGTATTCGTGATCGCCCACCGGTTGTCCACGATCCAGCATGCCACGCAGATCCTCGTGCTCGATCGCGGACGGGTGGTGCAGCGAGGAACACATACGGAATTGCTGCTGGTCGACGGGACTTATCGGCGATTGCATGCCTTGCAGTTCGTCGAACGCGCGGTGCCGGCGGGGGTCTGACGTGCGCCTGCTGTTTCTGCAGCTGTCGAAAGAATGGACTGGCGGCACGGGGGTGTTCACCACGGTCGCGACCGCGCTCGCGGCGCGCGGATACGATACCGCGATCGCGGCGCCCGAAGGCAGCGAGGCGCTTCGGAGCACGCGCAATTCGCCGGCAGAGCTCGTGGACCTGGGCCCCCATCCTGCGACGCTGTGGCACTCGTGGCGGCTGGCCGCGCGAATCGCCGAGTACCGCGCCGATACGGTGTTCGTGCATACCGACGAGGAGCATCTGATCACGGCACGTGCGCTCCACCGCGCACAACGCGGCGCCCTCGTCAGGCGGATTCCGGCCGGCGGACGCCTCGAGGTCACGCGGCGGACGCGAACCGCCGAGCGACTGTGGCCGACGCGTTATCTCTACACCACGGAGTCACCCCCGACGGGCCACGCGGCGCCGAGCGGCACGCTCACCGCATTGCGCGCGGAACTGGGTGTGCCGGTGCCAGACGCGCGGCCTCCGGCAGTGGCCGACGGCTACGGCATACTGGCCTGCATTGCGTCCAGGGAAGCGCTGCGGCGCGCGACCAACGTGCTCCGCGCCGCATCCCTGCTCGCGCAGCAGCACCCGGCGATGCGCGTGCGCGTGATCGGCTCGGCAGCGACCGACCCCGAACTGCAGGTTCTGGCCTCCGCGTTAGGCATCGGTCGTCGGGTGGAGTGGATCACCCACGCCGGGAGCATCGCGGATGCCCTGTCCGGGGCGTCGGCCGGATGGGTCGTGGCCGATGGCGACGACGCCGCCCTCGGGCTCCTGCAGCTCATGGCGCACGGCATCGTTCCGCTGTCCGAGCGGAGCGCGGTTGCCGCACGATATGTGTCGCCGAACATTCACGGGATTCTGATGACCACGCTCGATCCGCCGGCGATGGCGGCGGAGACGACGGTGCTCCTCGCCGATCGCGAGCGTCGTCTGACGATGGGCGCCGCCGGACGCGGCCGTGTGGAGCGGGAGTTCACCCTGCGCGAGATGCTGGCCGGGTTCGAGCAGGTGGCGCGCGCCTCGCGCGAGCGCAGGACCCCGGCGTGACCCCCGTTCCCGTCAGCGTCGTGATCGCCGCGCGCGACGAAGCGCTGGAGATCGCCGAATGTGTCGCCAGCGTGCGATGGGCCGACGAGGTGATCGTGGTCGAGAATGATTCCGTCGACGACACGGTGGCCCGCGCCAGGGCCGCGGGCGCGGTGGTGCTGCAGCACCCGTTCACCACCATCGGCGCGCAGCGCAACGCAGCGATTGCACGGGCCACCCACGACTGGATCTTCGTGGTCGACGCGGATGAGCGCGGCACACCGGAGCTGGCGGAGGCCGTCCGCCAGGTCGTGGTCTCGTCAGGCGGCCCCGACGCCTGGCGCGCACCGCGGCGCAATTTCTTCCTCGGCCGCGAGATCCGCCACGGCGGCTGGGAGCGCGATCGGCCGGTTCGCCTGTTCCGTCGGAGTTTGCGCTACGACGAGCGGCCCGTCCACGAACACGTCATCCTCACCGGCGCGGCCGGTTCGTTAGGCACGCCCCTGCTGCACACGCCGTATGCGACGCTGTCCGAGTATTTCGACAAGCTGCATCGATACTCGCGGTGGTGGGCCGAGCAGCATCTGCAGCGGGGGCGACGCGCGACACTCACTGACGTCACCCTGCGGCCGGTGGCCCGGTTCCTCACCATGCTGTTGATCCGGCAGGGATTCCGCGATGGTGCACATGGGGTCGTGATCGCCGTGCTGGGCGCGATGAGCGTGGCGGCGAAATACGCGCAACTCTGGGCGTTGCAGCGGGCGAAGGCATGAAGGCCAGCGGGGACCGGGGCGCGGGGAGCGGGGCGCGAGGCGAAGTGCGGAAGGGGACGCGCGGTGACACAAGCCTCCTTCGACTCCGGCACGTGTTCGTCACGCAGGACTATCCTCCCGATCTTGGGGGGATGGCTCGGCGGCACGTGGAACTGTGTCGACGGCTTGCGCCTGACGATGTGATGGTCTCGACGGTGAATGCTCCGGGTGCTGCGGCGTTCGACCGTGGCGAGGCGTACAGGCTGGAACGGCAGCGGTTCGCCTTTCGCGAGTCCAAGCGATTTGCAAACCAGGTCGTGTGGTCCGGATCTCTCGTCAGGCACTGTCGCGGCGGTGGGGTGGTGCTGCACCTGGGGAACATCCGCCCGTGCGGCTACGCGGTGGAGATCGCCACGCGGCGCGTGCGTGTCCCCTATCTCGTCTACGTGAACGGCGGTGACCTGCTGCGCGAGCGCGAGAAGACCGCCTCGCATCCAATCAAGCGCTGGTCGGCACGCGATATCTTCAGTCGCAGCGCGGGCGTGGTCGCGAATTCGGCGTGGACGGCGGCGCTGGCGCAGGAGGTCATGTCGCAGATCCAGGTCGTGCACGCACCACCCGTCGCGGCGATAGATCTCGGCACCGACCCGCACCAATTCACGCCCGCGCGCGACCGCGGACTGTTGCGCAAACGACTGGGCATCGGCGACGCGCCGCTGCTCGTGACCGTGGCGCGGCTCGTACCGCACAAGGGCCAGGACCGCGTGATCGAGGCGCTTGCCGCGTTAGGCGACGAGTATGGCGACGTCCGGTACCTGGCGGTGGGCGATGGGGCGGACCGCGCGCGGCTGGAAGCGCTGGCGCGGTCGCGTGGCGTGGCCGAGCGCGTCATTCTGTCCGGTCCACTCAATGACGACGAAGCCGCCGAGGCGTATGCCACGGCCACGGTGTACGTGGGGCTCTCGCGGATCGATGCCGGGATCAACGTCGAGGGATTCGGCATCTCCTTCGTCGAGGCCTCGGCCAGTGCGGTCCCGGTGGTGGCCGGCGACTCCGGCGGCGTTCGATCGGCCGTGCGCGATGGCGAGACCGGCCTCGTGGTGCCGCCGGATGATCCGGCCGCCGCGGCCGGCGCCCTTCGGCAGCTGTTAGGCGATGCCGACCTCCGACGTCGCATGGGTGCGGCCGGACGGCGCGCCGTGGAGACGCACTACAACTGGGACCGCGTCGCCGCCGAGACCCGTGCCTTTGCACGAGACGTGGCAGGATACGGGTCGTGAAGCCGAAACTGCGCCACCGGCTCGAGTATGCGCTGCTGCGAGCGATCACCTTCGGACTCCGCCGCCTCCCACTGCAAACGGCGCGACGGATCGGCGAGACGATCGGCCGCCTCGGCTATTCTCCGTTAGGGATCCGTCGACAGACCGTGGAACGACAGGTGGCGGCGGCGTTCCCCGGGCTCAGCGCCGAGGGAGTGCAACAGATTGCGCGCGAGTCGTACGCGAACCTTGGCCGGTTGTCGATTGAGACCGCGCTGCTGCCCTACCTGAAGAAAGAAGGGCTCGATGCGCTGTTCGAGCGTGACGGCGACCTTGCGGTGCTCGCCGACGCGGCGCGTCGTGGCAAAGGCGTGGTGGTCTTCACGGGGCACGTGGGAAACTGGGAGCTGAGCGCAGCATATGTCGCGATGCACGGCATGCCGGTCGACGTCGTGGTCCGACGCATGGCCAACCCGCTGTTCGATGGCTACCTCACGCGCACCCGCAGTCGACTCGGGATGAAGGTGGTGTACGATTCCGACGCCGTCCGGCAGATCGTGCGCGGGCTCAAGGAAGGCCGGATCGCGGGGCTCGTGGCCGACCAGGGCGTGCTCGGGCTGGCGTCCACGTATGTCCCGTTCTTCGGTCGTCCGGCCAAGACACCGCGCGGCCCCGCCGTGTTCGCGATGCGCTTCAACGCTCCGCTCCTGTTCGCCGCAGCGATCCTGCAGCCCAGCGGGAAGTATCGCTTTGTGGCGGAACCGGTATCCATCGCGTCGACGGGGGATCGCGACGCCGACGTGGACGCCACCGTGGCCGCCTGCACACGCGCGCTGGAACGTCTGGTCAGGCGATATCCCGGGCAGTACTTCTGGCAGCACCGCAGATGGAAGCGGCAGCCACCGAATACACCCGTGGAGCTGAGGGATCCCGTAGTCCACGGCTGAGAAACACCAGACACACTAACCGCGCAGGATTGCTGAGAGTACTGGAAGCCATGGTCGTCGTCTCTGAGTTAGGCATGCGTGAAGGGAACGGCACGCGGCTGTGGCTCCCTGGAGCAAGATCGGAGGATCGCACCATTGACGCTCGACGACATCATTGCTCGTGAGTTTCCTCGCCTGTTGGGTGATCACATCTACCTGAACAGTGCGTCGACAGGTCCGCTGCCGGAGTCGGCGGTGCGGACCGCGCATGCGCATGCGGAGATGCGCCGAGAACCGTGGCGCTATCCCGCCGACGCGCAGTTCGCGATCCTCGACCGGTCGCGGCAACTGGTGGCCGACCTGATTGGCGCCACGCCCGCCGAAATCGCCCTGATGGTGAACACCACCTATGGGCTCAACCTTGCCGCCCGCTCGTTGCCGTTTCGCGCCGGCGACGTGATTGTCGGCAGCGAGCGCGATTTTCCCGCGAACGTGTACCCCTGGATGGGACTTGCCCGGGATCGCGGGATCGAATTCCGGCAGGTGCCATGCAACGGACGTCTGTTCGACGAAGCCGCGCTGCTCGCCGAATTGGACGACCGGCGTGTGCGGGCACTCGCCGTCTCGTGGGTGTCCTTCGAGTCCGGGATGAGGCTCGACCTCGACACCCTGGGTCGCGCCTGCCGCGAGCGTGGCGTGTTCTTCGTCGTGGACGCGATCCAGGGACTCGGCCCCCTCACCCTCGACCTGCGAAAGACACCGGTCGACATCCTGTCGTGCGGCACCCAGAAGTGGTTGCTCTCGCCCTGGGGAAGCGCATTTGTGTATGTGCGAGCGGAGCTGGTGGAACAACTCGAGCCGCAGCAGGTGGGCTGGATGAGCGTCACGGGTTCCGATGATTTCACTCAGCTCCTCGACTACAACCTCGAGTACCGGCCTGACGCGAGGCGGTTCGAAGTCATCACGCTTCCGTATCCGGACTTCGCAGTCATGAACGAGAGCCTCGCCATCTTCCACGAAGCGGGGCCGTCGGCGATCGCCGAGCGTATCGTGCAGCGCACGGACCGGATTGTGGAGTGGGCGCAGTCGAGGTCAGACGTTCGTCTCGTCACGCCGGCGGATCGTGCTCGGCGCGCGGGGATCGTGGCGGTCGCGCCCCGAGACCCGATCGCGGCGTCGAACCAGCTGACCGCGTTAGGCGTGAGTCACTCGCTGCGCGAGGGAGCCATTCGGCTTTCCCCGCATTTCTTTACACCGGCCGATCACGTCGACCGCGCGTTGCGGGCCATGGAAGACGGTCCCTGATTCGGGCTATGATCGCCCCCCCCCTGTCAGAAACCCTCGCTTACGATTCTTCGACCAGTTCGCCGAGCGCGACATCCCGACCACCCTTGCGAACCAGGAAGAACCCGTCGTGCAGCGCTTCGTGTCGCGGAATCGTCAGCTCGTCGGCGCCTAACCGGCGGCCGTTCACCGTGACCGCGCTCTGCTGCAGCTGACGGCGGGCGTCACCCTTGGACTTCACGAGCCCCGTGTCACACAGCAGGTCGATCACCGAGACCGCGCCAGCGGTCGTCTCGAGCGACCTGGTGATTCGCGCGTACGGAAGTTCGAGTCGCAGCATCTCCAGCACGCCGCGAGACAGCTCGCGCGGATCGGCCTTCCGGTCGAAGACGACGCGCGAGGCTTCGCGGGCCGCGGCGGCCGAGTCCTCGCCGTGCACGCGCGCGGTCACGTCCCAGGCTAGCGCCGCCTGTGCCTCCCGCGATTCCGGCTGTTCGGTCAGTACACGATCCAGCGCCTCGATCTCCTCGCGCTCCATCAGCGTGAACATCCGGAGATACTCGCGCGCGTTGCGATCGTCGACGTTGATCCAGAACTGGTAGAACCGGTACGGCGACGTGCGCGCGGGATCGAGCCATACGCTCGTACCCTCGGCCGTCTTGCCGAACTTCTTCCCGTCGGCGGTGGTCACCAGGGGCAGTGTCACCCCATGGGCGTCGCCACCGAGCGAGCGACGTATCAGCTCCGTCCCCGCGGTGATGTTCCCCCACTGGTCCGAGCCCCCCATCTGCAAGGTTACGCCATCGCGCTGATGGAGCTGCACGAAGTCGTACGCCTGCAGCAGCATGTAGGAGAACTCGGTGAAGGAGATGCCGGAGTCGAGACGCGACTTCACCGAGTCCTTGGCCAGCATGTAGTTGATGCTGAAGTGCTTCCCCACGTCGCGCAGGAATTCCACCAGCGACAGGGGCACGAGCCACTCGGCATTGTTCCGCATCCGGGCCGCGCGCGGGCCGGTGAAGTCGAGGAAACGCTCGAGCTGCTTCCGGATCGACTCGGCGTTCTCTGCCACTTGCTCCAGCGACAACAGGTTCCGCTCGGCGCTTCGCCCGCTCGGATCCCCGATCATTCCCGTCCCGCCGCCCACCAGGGCAAGGGGAGAATGGCCGCAGCGCTGCAGATGAACCAATCCCATGACCTGCACGAGGTGCCCCACGTGTAGCGACGAACCAGTGGGATCGAAGCCTACGTAGCCCGTCACGCTCGACTTGGCGAGCGCGTCCGCAGCACCGTCGGTCGATTGGTGCAGCAGGCCACGCCACGTGAGTTCCGCGATGAACGATCTCTCCATCCAGCAAAAACTAAAAGGAGAGTCGGGGTAATAGGGGTGCGACGGGACGATCGGGCCGGAACCCCATCTACCCCATTGTCTTTGCCGACTCTAGCTTCGACCCCAGCATGCGCCGCTTCCTCGAACAGCTGACGACCCGCCTCCGCTCGCTCGTCCGGAAGCGGCGCAAGGGGACGCCGTCCCGATTTGCGAGGAACCCCCGATTCACCCGTGGCGCGTTGCTGGCGGGCGCCTTTTTTGGCTCGTTCGGCCTGGGAGGCGCCTATAGCGCGTGGGTCCTCGTCTGTCGCAACAACCGGTGTCCGTCGCCCGCGGCTGTGGACAGCTATCGGCCGAGCCAGACGTCAAAGCTGTACGCCGTTGACGACAGGTTCATCGCCGAACTGGGACTCGAGCGACGCACGCTGGTGACCTTCGATGACATCCCGCCGGTGGTGCGCGATGCCTTCGTGATCACCGAGGACAAGCGCTTCTACACGCACGATGGCATCGATTACTTCCGCATTCCCGGTGCAGCGCTGGCCAACTTGCGGGACCGCTCGTTCTCCGAGGGGTTCTCCACGATCACGATGCAGTTGGCGCGGAACGTCTTCCCCGAGAAGCTCTCGCGCGAGAAGTCGCCCGTCCGGAAGCTGCGGGAGATGCGGGTCGCGATGATGATCGAGAGCCGGTATTCGAAAAAGAAGGTGCTCGAGCTGTATCTGAACCAGATCAACCTGGGTTCCGGAGCCCACGGGGTGGAGACAGCCTCGCAACGCTACTTCGGAAAGTCGGTGCGCCATCTCAATCTGGCCGAAGCCGCCACGCTCGCGGCGATTCCCAAGGCCCCGACGCGGTACAACCCACGCCGCTATCCCGAGCGCGCGATCATGCGGCGGAACACGATCATCGAGCTGATGCGCCGCCGTGGCGCGATCAGCGATGACGAGGCGTCGCTCGCCAAAGCATATCCCCTGCAACTGGCGCAGCGCACGGAATCAGGCGACATCGCGCCGTACTTCGTGGAGTGGGTGCGCCAGCAGCTGGAGAAGAAGTTCGGCGAGCGACTGTATGACGAGGGACTCCGGGTCTTCACGACGCTGGACCTCGACATGCAAACGGCGGCCGATCGCGCGCTGGAAACGCAGCTGCGCACGATCGAAAGCGGCAAGTACGGAAAGTACGCGCACTCGACGCTCGAGCAGTATCTCGCTCGCGGCGACGGCGCGCAGGCGTCGGAGAGCGCCGAGTCGCCCTACCTGCAGGGAGCATTCGTGGCGATCGACCCACGCAGCGGCGCCGTACGCGCCCTGGTCGGCGGCCGCGACTACGACGACTCCAAGTTCAACCGGGCCACGCAGGCGATGCGCCAGCCGGGATCGACGTTCAAGCCGATTGTGTATGCGTCGGCGATCATGAACGGCCGCACGCCGGCCACGCTCTACGAGGATACGCCGCTATCGCTGCCCCAGGTGGATGGCTCGGTGTGGTCGCCCCAGAACTACGACGGGAAGTTCGAGGGGACGATGACGATGCGGTACGGTCTCGCCCAGTCGCGCAACCTCATGGCGATTCGTGCGGGGATGGACCTGGGCGAGCACGCAGTGATCGAGACCGCCAAGCGATTCGGCATCGTGACCGACATCCCACCCTATCCGTCGATCTTCATCGGCTCGGCGGATGTATTCCCCATTCAGCTGATCGCGAGCTACAGCACGTTTGCGAACCTCGGCGACCGGACCACACCGCACGCGATCCTCCGGGTGGAGAATCAGCGCGGCGAAGTGCTGTGGAGGCCGACGACCCATCTGACCGAGGTGATGGCGCCGTCGGAGGCGTGGATCATGGTCGACATGATGAAGGGTGTCGTCCAACGCGGGACTGCGGCAGGGAGCGTGTGGGGTGCCGGGTTCCGCGTGCCGTCGGGCGGCAAGACGGGAACGACCAATGATGGCGCCGACGTATGGTACGTCGGCTACACGGCAGACCTGGTCGCCGGCGTCTGGATGGGTTTCGACAAACCGAAGAAGATCATTTCCAACGCGCAGGGCGGACGCCTCGCCGCCCCTGCGTTCACGCAGTTCATGCTCGAGGTGTACCGGCGCAAACCGGTGCCACCAGACTGGCCGCGACCTGATGGCGTGGTATACGCCAACGCCTGCGGACCCGAGGGCTCGTACGGCGAATACTTCGTGGCGGGAACCGAGCTCTCGACGTGCGGTGGCAATCCGTTCAACATCTTGCCCAAGCAGGACACGACGACGGCGGTCACGATCAGACCAGCGGCGTTGCCCGTGCCGGCAAAGCCGCCCACGAAGACAAGGGCCGACTCGACGAATCCGTTCAAGATTCCGTGAGCATGACGGTAAGGGTCTATCTCGCGCGCTGGATCCTTCCCATCTCTTCACCTCCCATCGCCAACGGCGCCGTGGCCGTGGAGCACGAGCGCATCTCGTGGGTAGGCCCGGCGAGCGGCGCGCCAGCGGGACTCGTCGCTGACCTCGGGAACGTCGCGTTGATGCCGGGGCTGGTGAACGCACATTCACACGTCGAGCTCACGGCGATGCGGGGGTTTCTGGAGGATCTCCCGTTCCGCCAGTGGATTCTCCGCCTCACGCAGTCTCGTCAGGCGGTGATGACGCCGGCTCGCCATCTCGCCTCGGCGCGTGCGGGGCTCGCTGAAGGCCTCCTCGCAGGCATTACCACGTTTGGTGACGTGAGCGATGCGGGATATTCACTCGACGCGATGCTCCAGATGGGCGTGCGCGGCGTGATGTTTCAGGAGGTGTTCGGCCCCGATCCGGCGCAGTGTGGCGAGGCCATCGACGCATTGCGTGTCAAGGTCGCGTCACTGCGGGCCCGTACCAACACGTTCGTGCAGGTGGGCGTGTCTCCCCACGCACCGTACACCGTGAGCGATGCGCTCTTTCGCGCGACGGCAGCGTTCGCGCGAGACGAGTCGCTGCCGATCACGATACACATCGCCGAAAGCCAGGCGGAGCACGATCTCGTCACCCGGGGCCAGGGGGATTTCGCCCACGCCCTGCGGGCACGTGGCATCGGCGTGGTCCCACGGGCGGCCACACCGATCGCGCTGTTGCATGACACGGGCGTGCTCGCCGCTCGCCCGGCGCTGATCCATGCGATTCATGTTGGACGAGAGGATCTTGGCCGGATCGCCGACAGTGGGAGTCGCGTGGTGCACTGTCCCGCCTCGAACGCCAAGCTGGGGCACGGTACCGCGCCCGTCGACGACATGAGAACGCGCGGCATTCCCGTGGGACTCGGCACCGATTCCGTGGCCAGCAGCAACCGCATGGACCTGCTCGATGAGTGTCGTCTGGCCTCGCTCCAGCAGCGATCGCGGTTGCAGAACCCGGCTGCGTTGCCGGCCCGCGAGGTGCTCGAGTGGGCCACGTTAGGCGGTGCGCAGGCGCTCGGGCTCGAGCGGGACGTGGGCTCCCTCGACACGGGAAAGCTGGCAGACCTCGTGGCGTTCCCGCTCGAGGGTGCGCGCGACACGCCGGTGTTCGCCCCGGAGGAGGCGCTGGTGTTCGGCGCCGCGGGACGGCGCCCGCGGCTGGTCATGGTGCAGGGGAAGGAGCTGGTGCGCGACGGCCTGTTGTTGGCCGACGTCAGACAGGATCTGGCGATCGTGAACGAGACCGCCGCGGCGCTGATCGCGTTCCAGCAGTCGGCCTGACGATGCAGAACGCGAGTTGGTCGAGGGAAACCGCGGAGCCGCTTCCAAAAGTTTGACGAAACTCGCGCCAGGGATGGCCTCGCAGCTGCGACAGGGAGCCTGCACTCGCTCGCTTATGCTTGGCGGAGACTCGACGTGAGACAGGAGCGCAATGTCCTCGTTCGCTCCTCTGAATCATCTGCGCGCAGCACCGGCGTGAACTGTCAGGTCGTAGTGTGCAAACTCGGTGTCCTCGGCGTAGCCGAGGGACCCATACAGCGGCTTCGCGCGCACATTGGTGTGTTGTGTTGAGAGGCTCACCACCGCTACGCCCGCCTTCCGAGCTCTGATCGTGATCGCCTCGAGGAGCGCCCTGGCCACGCCGTGCCGGCGGTACCGTGGAGCGACGAACAGGTCGTTCAAGGTCCAGGCCGGCGCCAATCGCAGGGAGGAGAACCCCGGGTAGACGAGCGCAAAGCCAGCCACTCGACTTCCCAATTCGGCCAGCAGCACGACGGCCTCTTTCCGGCGAAGTCGCGCACGAAGAAACCGCTGCGCCTCGGCCGACCGCGCCGGCAGATCATAGAACTTTCGATAGGCAACAAAGCGCCTAACGAACCGCCCAACGTCAGAAGGCCCTGCCTGGCGGATGGTAAGCTTCTGCATGGAATCGAGGGTTGACGCGTTCCATTGTCGACGACACCCGGGTGTGCCGTCTCCGTTCTGCCCGTCTGCCCGTCTGCCCGTCCGCCCGTCCGCCCGTCCGCCCGTCCGCCTGTGCGCCTGTGCGCCTGTGCGCCTGTGCGCCTGTGCGCCTGTGCGCCCGTCCGCCGCTCGGCCCGCCCGCCTGCGCGCCCGTCCACCCGCCTGCCCGTGCGCCTGCGCTCCTGTGCGTCTGCGCGCCTGTGCCGCCCCGCCGCCCGTCCCGTCCGCCCGTGCGCCTGCCCGTCCACCCTCCCGTCTCCCGTCTCTCGTCTCTCGTCGCTAAACTTACCGGCTACGGAGGATTCGAATGGCCGACTCTGCTTCCGGCAGGACCACCAAGATCTGGCGGGATGGCGAGCTTGTGAACTGGGGCGACGCGACGCTGCACGTCATGTCCCATGTGGTGCACTATGGCTCGTCGGTCTTCGAAGGGATCCGCTGCTACGAAACACCCACCGGTGGCGCCGTCTTCCGGCTCCGCGACCATATGCGCCGGCTCGTGGATTCGTCCAAGATCTACCGGTTCCCACTGCGCTATTCGGTCGACGATCTCATTCAGGCGACGGTGGATACCGTCGGCGCAAATGAGCTCAGAGAGTGCTACATCCGACCGGTGGTTGTGCGGACAGGGGAGCAGATGGGATTCTACCCGATCGGTGTGCCGGTGGAGTGCTTCATCATCTGCTGGAAGTGGGGGTCGTACCTCGGGCACGATGCGCTCACGAACGGAGTCGACGTCTGCGTGTCCAGCTGGCGGCGGGCCGCTCCGGACACGTTCCCGACGATGGCCAAGGCGGGGGGGAACTACCTCAACTCCCAGCTGTCCAAATTGGAGGCCAAGCAGGATCAGTACAGCGAGGGAATCATGCTGGATTCCTTTGGATTCGTGGCCGAGGGGAGTGGTGAGAACCTGTTCCTCGTTCGCGACGGCGTGTTGCATACGCCGCTGGTGAGCAACGGGATCCTGCATGGAGTTACGAGGGACACGGTGATCGCGATTGCTCGGGACCTCGAGCTGGAGGTCCGGGAGGGGCAGTTGCCGCGCGAGATGCTGTATCTCGCCGATGAGGCCTTCTTTTCGGGAACGGCGGCGGAGATCACGCCGATTCGTTCCATCGACCGGCTCCCGGTGGGCGACGGCCGGCCGGGCAGCGTGACGAAGACGATTCAGAAGGAGTTCATGGGGATAGCGAAAGGTCGCCTTCCCGATCGATTCGGATGGTTGACCCCGGTACCGGTGTCGGTACCAGTGCACTCGTAAGGCGGTGGAAGTGACAAACAGTCGAGACCAGAGGATTCGCGCGAGGCACCGGTGGCTCAGTCAACCGGTCCTGAGCGCACCGCAACGGTGCGCCCTGAGCAGTCCGCGCGCGATTCCCCGAGGTTTCGACTCCCGTCCGTGTGTTCCGGTCGGGAGTTTCCATTTCGGGGACAGGAGGTCCCGGTGATCGTCGGATGTCTCGCACTCAACGCATCGTTTGAGCCACTGACCATGGTTCCGCTCAAGCGCGCCCTCCGCCTCGTGATCGACGGCAAGGCCGAGATCGTCGAGGCCGATGGGGGGAGGCTGGTGCGTTCGGAGCGGTTGACGATTCCCCGACCGTCGGTGATCCGCCTGACGAAGTTCATCCACGTGCCACGCAAGTTCCGCCGCCAGGTCACGAACACGTTCCTGTTCGCGCGCGACGAATACAAGTGCCAGTACTGCGGTCGTGCGGCGTTCGACCTCAAGCCGCGCGAGTCGCTCACCCGCGACCACTTGATCCCGCTGTCGCGAGGAGGGACGAACGACTGGACCAACGTGGTGACGGCGTGCTCGCCGTGCAACACGCGCAAGTCCAACCGGCTCCCCAGCGAGATCGGCATGCATCCGCTGCATCAGCCCGTGGAGCCGCATTTCGTACACCTGAGCTGGGCGGTGCGACGCCTCACGCCGATCCAGTCGCGCTCCATCCGGATGTTCTACGGTGCGGACACGCTGCGGCAGCTGGAAGTTATCGAGCGTCGCGGGCATGGCACGCACCACCACATCGACGCCTCGGGCCACGCCCGCTAGTGCCCATTCCGTCGTATCGGACCAGTGGGGCAGCCCTGCGACGGAGAAAAGCAAGCAAGCAATAACCGCAGAGAACGCTGCGTACGGAGAGTTCAAGAGCCGTGGTCGTGGCTCCGTGCGTAAGCATGCGTGAACGCGAAGCCGGTACACGAACATCTACCAAGGGCATGTTGTGGTTGTCCCTCTCGGCCTTCGCGTCCTCGCCGGTGAAATGCTCTTTGCAGTGCCTTCGAGTCCGCACGCACGATCAGGTCGAGCAGGCTGGAGCCGCCCTAGTTAGGCGCGTGTTCCACGTCCCCCGGAGGCTCGTGGCCCGAATCGCGTGCGCCCTAACGCTGGCATGGTTCGGAACTGCCTGTGCGCCCGGATCCCCGGCGTACCTCGATCCCGCGCAGCCGACCGAGCGCCGCGTCGCCGACCTCCTCGGTCGCATGACGCGAGAGGAGAAGTTCTGGCAGCTGTTCGCCATCCCCGACGACACCGCACTCCCGCTCTCGCGGCTCGCGCACGGCGTGTACGGTCTCCAGGTGCGTCCGCGGTTGGGCGGTGGTGCCCGCGACGTCGCCGTACGGATCAACACGCTGCAGCGCCATTTCGTGACACAGACGCGCCTGCGTATTCCAATGCTGCCGTTCGAGGAGGCCCTCCACGGATTGGCGCAGGGCGGGGCGACGGTGTTCCCGCAGGCCATCGGGCTCGCCGCCACGTGGGACACCGCGATCGTGCGACGTGTGGCATCGGCGATCGCCCGTGAGACGCGAGCACGCGGCATCCGTCAGGTGCTCTCCCCCGTGGTCAACGTGGCGACCGATGTTCGCTGGGGGCGCGTCGAGGAAACCCATGGCGAAGACCCGCTGCTCTCGTCACGGATGGGAGTGGCCTTCGTCGCGCCCTTCGAACGGGCCGGCATCGTCGCAACACCCAAGCACTTCGTGGCCAATGTCGGCGATGGCGGTCGCGACAGCTATCCCATCGACCTGAGTGAGCGCTGGTTGCAGGAGCTGCACTTTCCGTCATTTGTCGCGGCCATTCGTGAGGGCCGGGCGCGATCGGTGATGGCGTCGTACAACTCGGTCGGTGGATCACCGGCGAGCGCCAGTCGCTGGTTGCTCACGGACAAACTCAGAAGGGAGATGGGGTTCGGCGGGGTGGTGATCTCGGACGCCGGAGCCGTTGGCGGTGCCAACGTTCTGCACATGACCTCCCCCGACTACCCGAACTCCGCGAAGCTGGCGATCGACGCCGGGCTCGACGTGATCTTTCAGACCTCGGCCGACCATGCCGCACTGTTCTGGCCGGCCTTCGCGAACGGCTCGATCGCGGCCGCGGTGATCGACACGGCCGTCGCTCGCGTCCTGCGACTCAAGTTCGAGCTCGGTCTGTTCGAGCAGCCATACGTGGCCGCCGACTCCGCGGCAGCGTCGGATGAACGCACGGCGCACCGCGCGCTCGCTCGTGAGGCGGCCCGCGCCGCGATCACGCTGCTCGCCAACGATGGCGTGCTTCCCCTCTCCCGTGACGTTCGCCGCCTGACCCTCATCGGCCCGGATGCGGTGGAGGCGCGCTTCGGCGGATATAGCGGCCCCGGGACCGACCCCGTGTCGATTCGTGCAGGACTCGAGGCCGCGCTCGGGGCGTCGGCGCAGGTGACCTACGAGCCGGGGCCCGGGCGCGGCGGCCCGGACCTGACGGCGGTACCGGCCACCGCGTTAGGGGCGGGCCTGGCGGCGACCTACTTCGACAACATCACACTCACTGGTCCCCCGGCCGTCTCGCGCACCGATCGCACGATCGATTTCAACTGGCCGTTCGCTGCTCCCGATTCGTCGCTGCGTTTCGGGTGGGATGCCGCGCGCTGGACCGGCACCCTCACTGCGCCCGCGACGGCGACCGTGCAGCTGGGCGTGGACAGCAACGACGGGGCGCGCCTCTATCTCGATGGCAGGCTCATCGTCGACACCTGGCAACGGCCGTCGCTGCGTCCGGCCCAGGTGGAGGTGCCGCTCGTCCGCGGACGAACGTATCTGCTCCGGCTCGAATATCACGAGAACGTGGGTGCAGGACGGGTGCGGCTCGTCTGGAATCACGGCGTGCGCAATGATTCACCGGCGGTGATCGCACGCGCGGTGTCGGCGGCGCGCGCCTCGGATGCTGCGGTCATCGTCGCCGGACTCGAAGAAGGAGAGTTTCGCGATCGCGCATCGTTGCGGCTCCCCGGTCGACAGGAAGAACTGATCGGCGCGGTGGCCGCCACGGGGCGCCCGGTGGTCGTGGTCCTCATCGGTGGGAGCGCCGTGACCATGACCAACTGGATCGATCAGGTGGATGCGGTGGTGCAGGCCTGGTATCCCGGCGAGGAGGGAGGACATGCCGTGGCCGACGTGCTGCTGGGACGCCACAACCCATCCGGGCGCCTGCCGATCACCTTCCCCCGCGCCGAAGGTCAGTTGCCGCTGAGCTATTACCACAAGCCGACGGGGCGGGGGAACGATTACCTCGATCTCACGGGCCGCCCGCTTTTCCCGTTTGGCCATGGACTGAGCTACTCACGTTTCACCTACCGTGACCTCGCAATCGACCCCGCCGAGCCTAACGCCGGCGACACCGTGACCGTCCGAGTGCAGGTTCGCAACGAGGGGCCGCACGCTGGCGCCGAGGTGGTGCAGCTGTACCTGCGAGACGAGATCGCCTCCGTCGCGCGCCCCGTGATGATGCTCGCGGCGTTCGAGCGCGTGCAGCTGAACGCCGGCTCGGAGCGCGACGTACAGCTCGTGCTGCCGCCGGATCGGTTTTCGCTCCTCGACGAGCGGATGCAGCGCCGCATCGAGTCGGGCCGATTCATCGTGCTGGTGGGCGCCTCGTCAGCCGATATTCGTCTGCGCGGCGAGATCATGATGAGGCAGGGCGGACGATAGAGGATTGGGGTTCGGGATTTCCACCGTACTGAACCAGGTGCGCAGTCCGCGACGGGATTGTCCACAGGTTGTTGTTGGGTTGTTGCTGACGTTCCTCTGCGCCCCTCCTCGGGGGTAAGAATGCGCTCGCCGTTACTCCGGCGGGCCCTCACCAGGGCCGGGCAGCAGCATCTCGAAGTACAGCAACGGTGTCCCCCGGTACACGACGCTCCCGCGCGGCTGCCACCCGCACCGCGCATAGAACCCACCGGCCCCTGCATCGGCGTTGTAGGCGTCCAGTCGGATGGCGTCGCGGGGCCAGGCGCGGGCCTGGGCGATCGCTTCCTCGAGCAACCGGCGACCCACGCCGCAGCGCTGCCAGTCCGGCAATACGGCCATGCCGAGGAGGTACAGTGGTGCCGTCGCCGGAGTGAAATACGACGGATCGATCGCCCAGGGTTTCTTGGTCGCGAGGCGAAGTGTGCCGACGATCCGGCCCTTGACGCGCGCCACCAGCACGCGGGACTGCCGGACGGACAGTCGTTCGCTGCGCTCGGTCGTTTGGCTGGACCAGGGCCCCTCGCCGTACTCGCGCGTGAGCGCCGCGGCGGCGGCGACGTGCAACGCTGCCAGCTCGACCGCATCGTTCGGCGTGGCCAGGCCGTACTCCAGCCCACCCAGCGCCGGCGATGCCTTCCGCAGCTGCCGCGTCACGGCGCGCCCGATCCTGTGGAGCGGGTGCCCGTCACCTGTGCGCGGGACCAGGGGGCGCCGAGCCCTTCCCACAGGCGACCCGGCCGCGCGGACACGCGGCTGGCGCGCCCTCGGGTGCGCGGGGCGTTAGGCGGCCGGTCACCTGGCCATCGGACGCGTGGGCCCCGGCACCATCGACACGTCCGACGATACTCCCTCCCGTCAACGACAGCTGATAGTCGCTCGTCGCGTCAGATCCACTGTCGAACGTCGAAGCGATGATCGAGTAGTTGCCGGCAGCAGGTGCAGTGAACGTGCTCTGCACCGTCACCGCGCCGGAGCGGTTGTCGATCAACACGCCAGTCGGACCAACGATGCGGATCCACGGCACCAGCTCGGAATCGCCCCCTATCTTACTCATCGTGATCGCCACCGTCGGACCCTGCAACGCGGAGAATGTCCATTGGTCGAGATCCCCTACCTCGGGATGCGAAACCGGTCACTCCTGGTCTCCAGGATGCGACGCTCCCCTCCCAACAGCCGAGAGAGCAGGGTCCGCGCACCGCGGCTCAGCGCCGTTCCAGGATTCCGCTGCCCGCGCACCGCGGGCGACAAGTCACCTTTGACCCACCGCTGGAGCTCGTCGAGGTCACCGACCGACAGCATCTCCAGGGTGAGCCGGACGTTGTAATAAAGGCTGGAGGAGTTGATCGTGACCCGCACGGTCGGCTGGTACGGTCGCTCCACCTCTTCTGCGGCGTCCGCAAACCGGCGAAAGACACCGAGCGGCACCTCGGCATCGCCGATGACCCGTACCACATCGAACATGCGTCGCAACGGATCGAACCGCACGGCCACGTCCCATTCGACGGCCTGCAGCTGGCGATCGAACAGTCCGGCGGTGCTCCACAATTCCACCCGATAGCGCAGCCGGGCCGGAAATCCGTGGTCCATCAGCTCGCGGACCCGGCGGTCGCTGATGATGTTGCGGGAGCGCACCACGGGGCCAGCCGAGCCTAACGAATCCGCCGAGGGCAGCATGACCGTGAGTACCGGACGCGACTGCGCCGCGGCACCCGACGACAACGCGAGCACCGCGGCACCAAGTGACCACCACCGACCCGCTCCCCTCACTAGAATCGCGGACGAAGCCTGATGAAGAAGTTCACCGGAGCATCGGATCGCGATAGCGACTTGGCCAGATAGAGGCCGACGTCATCGAGCACCAGACCGAGGCCAACGTCGGTCCGGAACGTCGACAGCTTGGGGAGCGTTGACTTGCCGAAGGTGCGGCGGTCGTCGGGCGTACCCACCAACCAGCCGCGACCGGCGTCGGCAAACACCACCCACTGTGTCCCACGCCCCCATCCTCGACGGCGCCAGTTCCGGTCCTCGTCGAGAATACCGAAGGGATCCAGGTCCAGATCACCGCGGAATTCCACCTGTGCGAGCGCGAAGCGCTCGCACTCCCCCGGTGTGCCGAGGGGCAAAGCGCCACCGAGAACACCGTAGTTGCCGCACGTGAGGTAGTCGATCTTGGTGGGATCGAAGCGGCTTTCCAGGCGCCGGAAGTCGAAGCCGGGAAGGGTCCCCGGCCCGCCGAGCGAGAATCGGCGCTGCATCGGCAGCTCATCGCCGCTCAGCCACCCCCCAAACACCAGGCGCATGTTGATCTGCGCATTGGGGGCCAGGCGATTGTAGCGGCGCAGGTCCACGAACAGACGATCGTACGTCGTCTCACCGTTAGGCGTCTGCCTGCGCACGTCGGCGGACGTCGGCGCGTACTGCGTGATTGTTCCCGTGCCGTACTCATAGTCGGCGTTGAGATACCATCCGGACCACGGATTCCGCTCGTCGTTGCGGGTATCGTACTTGAGCGTGCCGTTGACGACGTGGAACTTGCCGGCATCCATCTCGGGATTGGGCCGCCACGAATCGGTGTCGCGGAACAGTGTCCAGGGGTCACGAGTGCGTCGCGCTCCCCAGCGTTGGTTCGAAAACGACGCACCCAGGTCGAACTCGTCCCCCGAGAACACGGACGCGTACACGCTCCCGCCGTGCTTGTCGTAGTAGTCGCGGTAGTCGCGGTGCAGGAAGAATGAGGCGAGCCCCACCTCGGTATCGCTCAACTGCCAGGGTTCGACGGCATCCACGAGGTCGAAGTGCCGGCCGCCGAGCCGGAGGCCGGCCTCTCGGCCCAACCGGACTTCGGCCTTTGCCGTGTGGCCGATGTTCTCCGGCGTCCATTCAAACGAATCGGCGCTGCGGATGATGCCTAACGCATCGACCGACACACGCCCCCAGTCGAACTCGCGGCCGAACGCCGGGCCCAGTTGGATCGGCAGTCCTTCCACCCGGTTGTAGGTGCGGGCGGACAGAAGCCGCAGATCTCCCCAGCCACGATCGCGCCACCGCTGGCGCTGACGCCACCAGCGCGTGTCGTCGCGCTCGCGATCCTCGCGATCCTCCCGAAGGTCGCGGCGCACGAGGCGATCGCCTTCGCGCGCGTACGCGAGCCGCGCACTGTACGTGCGAATGGTGCCCGTGACCGTGCCGCGGGTCCGGCCAATGATCTCGCCACCCACCACCAGGATCTCCCCATCCACGATGGCGCCGTCCAACAGCTCTACCGTCGCGTTCACGGCCACGATCCGACCCGTGACCCGTCCCGCGATGGTCAGGGGGCCGTTGAGCACCGCCAGATCGCGGCGGATCTCCCGCCCCGCCACGACGTCATAGCGTCCCTCTATCCGCTGCGTCTCGGGTGCATTGAAGATGCGAACGACTTCATCCGCGATCTCAGGCGGGAGCGCACGCTGATCGAGCGACTGTGCTCCAGCCACCGCGCTGGCGCAGAACACGAGGATCCCACAGACTGGAGCGAGCCGCATAACGTCTCCTGGCGTGAACGGCCCCATACATGGCACGCTGCGTACCACCCTCAACGTGAACAGGATATCGTCGCCGGTGCAATGACTTCCACGTCTGTCGTTCGTTTTCGACAGCTGGCGGTGTCCGCCACCGGTGTCACACCGGGTGTGTCGAATTGTTCTCCGGCGCGATCTCCAGACGCTTCATGCGCCGATACAGGTTGGGCCGATCCGTCTGGAGCCGGCGGGCCGCTTCGGCGACGTTGCCGCCCGCAGCGGCGAGTGCCCTGGTGATCAGCAGCCGCTCGTAGTCGTCGAGAAGACCGCTCAGCGGTGCGTCGAAGAGATCGAGAGAGGACGGAGCGGTCCGGATCGACTCAGGAGTGTCGGCGACGGCAATGACCCGTCGCACGTCGTCGGCGACGATCCGCTGGCCGGGGTGCAGGATGATCATTCGCTCGACGATGTTGGCCAGCTCACGGACGTTGCCCGGCCACCGGTAGCGCTGCAAGAGCAGCATCGCGTCTTCGCCCCACTCGGGGAGCACGCGCCCGGTGCGCACACGGGTGAGCGCCGAGAAGTGCCTGACGAGCAGCGGGATGTCGCCGATGCGGTCCCGGAGCGGCGGGAGCGCGATCGGAATGACATTGAGGCGGAAGTAGAGATCCTCGCGGAAGGCGCCGTCGCGCGACGCGCGATGCAGATCCTTGTTCGTCGCCGCAATGAGGCGGGTATCCACCTGAATCGGTTTGCCGCCGCCAACGCGTTCGACCTCCCTGGCCTCGATGGCGCGGAGCAGCTTGGCCTGGGCGTCGAGCCCCAGGTCGCCGACCTCGTCGAGCAGGAGTGTGCCGCGGTGCGCCAGCTCGAATTTCCCGATGCGTCGCTCCATCGCGCCGGTGAACGAACCGCGCTCATGGCCGAACATCTCGCTCTCGACCAGGTCGCGAGGGATGGCGGCACAGTTCACGCGAATGAAGGCGCGGTCCCGACGCCCGCTGGCGACATGAACACCGGCGGCCACGAGTTCCTTGCCGGTTCCCGATTCTCCGCTGATGAGGACGCGCGAGTCGGTGGGTCCGACGCGCGCGATGAGATCCCGCAGCACCCGCATGACCTCGCTCTCGCCCACCATCTCGCCCGTCAGCCCCAGATCCGCGCGCAATGACGCTGCCTCACGCCGGGCCTGCCGCAGATCGAGCGCAGAGCTGAGGGCCAGCATGACGACTTCGGGGGAGAGCGGCTTCTCCAGGAAAGTGAAGGCGCCAAGCTTGGTTGCTCGCACGGCATCACTGAGCCCCGCCTTTCCGCTCATCATCACCACGGGGACATTCGGGAACCGTTCCCGGATCGCGGTGAGCGTGGCGATGCCGTCGAGGTCTCCCGGCATCATCAGGTCGACGAGTGCGACATCCGGCTCGCTCTCGCTGGCGGCGGCAATCCCCGCGCGACCGTCCGCCGCTTCACGCACGTCATAGCCTTCCGCGCCTAACACTGCACCGACCATGCGGCGAATGTTGGGTTCGTCGTCGACGATGAGGACGGAAGGCATTAGTCTCGAGCCCCTATCCCCGCTTGACCCCCTCCTCCACCTTCCCCTTACTCCCCGCCCAATGCTCCAGAGGATTCGGGGCTGGGAGTGCGCGCATGTCGCCGAGCAGCTTGTTGGTGAAGCGCTGGCCCTCAGAAATGCGCTCGACCTCGATGGCGACGGCGTCCATGGCCTGCTCGAGGCGCTCGAGACGGGGGCTGGCGTCGGCGGCGTCGGTCTTGGAGCGCGGCTCGAGACGGCGGGCGAGCATGCGGACGAGGGGAAGGCCGAGCGCGACGATGACGCCCGCGATCAGAAGCATCTCGAGCATGTTTTGCACGCCGCGCGGGATGTCGTTCTCCACTGGCGGCGGTGGCGGTGGTTCGATCGTGAAGAAGCTGGCGTCACCCGAGACCACGCGATCGAGCTGGGACTGGAGCGATCCCAGACGCTCCGTCGCCGCCTCCAGCTGCGACTCGACGGCGCTCTCGCGCGCATCCGATGTCCCTGGGACGAGCTGCCCGGTGAGATCGGCGATCTCCTTCTTCACGCCGGCGATCTGCGCCTGTAGCAGCTCGATCGCCTTTTCCGGATTTGACCGTGCGATTCCTTCGCCCGGGGCCTGGCCCAAGACTGGCTGCATGACGGTTATCCCTCCTCTCGTCGTGCCATGATTGGCTCTCGTGCAGCGGCTCCTGGCCACTGTCCCTGCGCGGGCGCCGGCAATCCCCGCAGGTCACCCATCAGTTTGTTCGTGAAGCGCTGTCCCTCCGATACCCGTTCCACTTCGATGGCCACGGCTTCGATGGCCTGCTCGATTCGATCGAGCCGCGGGCCGACGTCCGGTGCGGGCGGCGCCGCCTGCCCGCGCCGTTCCAGCCAACGCGCCCAAGCCCGGATGATCGGTATCGACATCAAGGTGATTGCCGCGGTGGCGAAGAACCAGATCGAAATCGTGACCACTTCGGGAGGAACTGTTGGAACCGGGAACTCCTGGGGCTCAACCGCGATCGGCGTCGTGCGACCGGTCACCAGGTGATCGAGCTGGATCTGAAGCGACTGCAATCGCTCGGTCGCTGCGTCGATCTGGCTTTCGATCGCGTTCTCTCGCGCGCCGCTCAGTCCAATCGTGAGTTGCTGGGTGAGCGCGGTGATTTCCTGCTTGGTCCCCGCGATTTCCGCTCGCAGGACCTTGAGCGCTTCTTCCCCACCCAGCGCCTGGGGGGGAGGAAGCAATCCCGTCGATTGCAAGGTCGCGGCTTCCGCCGCATCGCGCGCGGCTTGGGCAGCATCCCGTACGGCCCTGCTGATGTCGGTTCGGACCTGTTCCCGGATCTGATCGCGTGTTTGCATGTGAACTCAGGTTGCGGGTGCGGCGCGCAGCACTCGTCAGGTGCGATCGCCGGTCTGGTTTGGGATGGCGGCTCGCTCGGCCGGGCGATCGGCGAGCACCCGCGTGACAAAGCGCTGCCCTTCCGAAATCCGCTCGACCTCTACCGCCATGGCGTCGATCGCTTGTTCGATGTGCGCGAGGCGGTCGTGTACCTGCGGATCTGATGGCGGCAGCAGCGCGCCGCGCTCCATTCGCCGCACGTACGCTCGCACCAATGGGACGCCGATCGCCAGCGTGATCACGGTGATGAAGAAGAATGCGGGAATGAGAACGTCCTCGTCCACGGTCTATCTCCGCGCGTGTTGGGAGATGTACTCCAGTTCTGCGGCGCTGCGCTGTGCATCCCCGCCGCGTTCCGTGAGCAAGCGTGTGGTGAATCGCTGGGTCTCGGAGATGCGTTCGATCTCCACCGCCATGGCGTCGATCGCTTGTTCCATCCGTTCGAGGCGCGCGGCGGATTCGCGACCGTTGCCGAGCGACAGCGAGTCCATCTCCAGCTTGCGCTCCCGAAACTTGAGGATGGAGCGCACGATGGTGGTGATCGCAACGAAGAATGCGATCGGGATCAGGAATTCAGGTCCGTTCATGACGACGGTTCTCCCGTTTGTGGGGTCAGGGGCAGGTCGAATCGAATCACCGTCCCGGCGCCAACTGCGCTCTCCGCGCTCACGATACCACGATGCGCGCGTATTGACTGCTCCGCGATGGCCAAACCCAGACCCGTCCCTCCCCGCTTGTGGGTGACATAGGGCTTCCAGATCTCGGGGAGGTGCTCGGCGGGGATGCCCTTGCCGGTGTCGGCGATCTCGAGGCGCAGCCTGCCGTTGCTGGTGGCTGCTCGCAAGGTGATGGTCCCGGCGTTGCCGCATGCGTCGACCGCATTGAGCACCACGTTCATGACCGCGCGCTGCAGGGCGTCGTGATTTCCATGGAGGTGGGGCAGGGGCTCATCGATCTCGAAGTGCAGGGCGAGATGCGAGGGGACGCAGGCCGTCGCGGTGGCTCGTAGGAGCTCGGCGAGGTCGATCTCCGAGGGCTGGCCTTCCGGGAGCCGCCCAAACTGCGAAAAGCTTCGGGCCATCCGGTCGAGCCGCGCAATTTCCTCTTCCAGCACACGCACGCTCTCCCGGCTCGATTCGGGCGCGTCGCGCTTGATCTGGGCGATGGCAAACTGCATGGGTGTGAGCGGGTTCTTCAGCTCGTGCGCAACGCGTCGCGCGGTTTCACGGAAGGCGAGCAAGCGCTCGGCTTCCACGGCGCGGGCCCGCCCGCCCTCGAGTTCTGCGGCCATGCGGCGCATGCGCTGGCGGAGCGTCTCGAACTCCGGTGCGCCGCGCGCATCGCTCCGGTTGGGTGGTGGCTCTCCGTGCTCGATCATCTCGGCCCACCCGACGAGCTCGTGAATGGGTCGGCTGAGCTGACGGCTGAGATGTCCTGCCACCCGCGATGCCGCGATCCACAGTACGACGAGCGCAACGATGGCAACCGCAATGACCACTGGCGCGAACCGACGCGCGATGAAGTCCAGTCGCCGCGCCTGAATGACTGATGCCTGGAGTTCGCGTTCATGCGTCAGCAGGGCGGTGGCTTGCTCGTCATCGAGAGGTGCTCTCCGTACCGATTCGATTGCCCTCTCGCCGGTCGCGGCGACCCTCTCCCAGGCCGCTCCGGCGGCGGCAAACGGCACCGCGCGCCAGACCACGAACCCCCATGCGACGGTCAGGACTGCCGCGGGGAGCAGCGCAAACAGCGACAGGACCAGAAAGAGGCGCTTCCGATAGTCGAGTGGCTTCACTAGCGACCTACGAGGTCAAGGGCGTGTGTTGTTTCGACACAAGAAGACAAAGATGGAGACGGGATACGGGAGTCATTCCTTGACCATGTTGGCTCGCTCCGATACCTCGGTTGTCCCGTCTCCCGTCTCCCGTCTCCCGTTCCCGTTTCCCGTTTCCCGTCTCCCATGAAATCCCACACCACGTACCTGACATTCAATACCAGAAAGCGACAGGAGATCATCGACATCACCGATCAGGTCGAGGAATGTCGGGCGACGGCGGGCATCAGCGAAGGCTTTGTGCTCGTGTCCGCCATGCACATTTCGGCGAGCGTTTTCGTGAATGACCATGAGCCGGGCCTGTGGAAGGACATTCTGGACTGGCTCGAGGACCGAATCGCACCATGGGCCCCCGAACGGTACAGGCACAATAGCGGCACGGGGGAAGACAATGCCGCGGCGCACCTGCGCTCGCTGACGATCGGCCACGAAGTGATAGTACCGGTGACGGCCGGACGGTTGGATTTTGGACCCTGGCAGCGCGTTTTTTATGGTGAGTGGGATGGGCAGAGGGGGAAGAGAGTGATTGTGAAGGCGATGGGAGAGTAGGAGGGGAAAGTCGGCTGCTGGTTGGCAAGGCGGACAGGTGCAGGCACACAGGCGCAGAGGCGCACGGGGCGGATGTAGCAGCCGGCATCAGGCTAGCACTGGCCCAGACCTGGGACCGGGCACCAGTCCCAGTAAGTTGCGCCTGTGCGCCTGTGCGCCTGTG
>JBQTIW010000342.1:0-5055 GCA_052387735.1 Gemmatimonadaceae bacterium | reverse complement strand
CGTTAGGCAGCCGAGCCGCCGACTCGCCGCTGCCTCCGCTCGACGCGCTCCAGGGGCTGGCGATCGAGCGAGCTCCGATGCTTCGCGCGCACGAAGCGCGAATTGCGGCGCAGACCGCACGCGTCGAGCTGGCGCGAAAAGGCCATCTCCCGGACGTCGACGTCTCGCTCCAGTACGGGCAGCGCCCCGGGCTACCCGACATGGTGACTGCGACGGTGTCGGTGCCGATCCCGATTCAGCGACGAACGAAGCAGACGCAGGCCGTCGTCGAGGCGCGCAGTGAGCTCTCGGCGCTCGAAGCCGAGCACCACGCGATGCGGAATAAGGTCCGCGCCGACGTGGCGCGTCTCTACGGGGAGCTGGAGCGCGATCGCGCCCAGCTCGCGCTCTACGTGAACGCGATTCTGCCGCAGGGACGCGCGACGCTCGAGTCGGTTGTCAGGAGCTACCAGGTGTCTCGGTCGGACTTCCAATCATTGCTCGAGGCGCAGACCACGCTCTTCAACTACGAGGCCGCGTACTTCCGCACGCTGACCAGCTTTGCAAAGACGCTCGCGGAGCTGGACCGGGTGCTCGGCCAGGAGATTCTCCGATGACATCACCCGGTTGGACGACACGGGTCCGCACGATGTCGACGCGATCCAGGTGGGCGATGGTCGCCGGCGCACTGGTTCTCGCGGTCGCGATCGTGTGGGTCATGGCCAACGCACGCGACAACGTGCCACGCGACGAGCGCGCACAGGGCGGCGGTGATGACATGAGCGCGATGCAAGGGATGCCCGGAATGAACATGAACTCCGACGGGTCGGTGCGGCTCACCGCCGCGCAGATCGCGCAGTTCGGTGTGACGTTCGGGACGGTCGACGAGCGCACGCTGAGCGCCGAGGCGCGCACGACCGGCGTCGTCACCTTCGACGAGACGCGGATGGCGAAGGTCGCGCCGAAGTTCTCCGGCTTCGTCGAGCAGCTGCACGTCGATTTCACGGGACAACCCGTTAGGCGGGGACAGCCACTGCTCGACATATACTCGCCGGAGCTCGTCGCCGCGCAGGAAGAGCTGCTCCTCGCGCGCCGTCTCGACCGGACGTTGGGTCAGAGCGCCGTCCCCGGTGTGCCGTCGTCGACGACCGACCTGGTCGGCGCCGCGAAGCGCCGGCTGCGATTGTGGGACATCTCGGAGGCGCAGATCGACGAGGTCCTCCGCACTGACACGGTCAGGCGTGCCCTCACCCTCTTCTCTCCGGCCTCCGGTGTGGTGGTCGAGAAGCACGTGCTGCGCGGCCAGGCTGTGGCTGCGGGGATGACGCTGTACACGATCGCCGATCTCTCGAGCGTGTGGGTCGACGTCGAGTTGCGCGAAGCCGACGCCGCGTCGGTGCGCCAGGGAACCGGTGCGGACATCGATCTCGTCGGACTACCCGGGCGCGCGTTGAAAGGGCGTGTACAGTTCGTCTACCCGATGCTCGATACGGCCACGCGCACTGTGAGCGCGCGCGTGGTCGTGTCGAACACCCAGGGGCTCCTCAAGCCCGGCATGTATGCGACGGTGCGCCTGCTCACGCCGATGCGCCGCGCCCTGACGGTTCCTACATCCGCGGTCGTACGCACAGGGGAGCGCAGTCTCGTGTTCGTCGACATGGGTGGCGGCCGCCTCATGCCGCACGAGGTGGAGACGGGTCGCTCGACGGCCGAACACACCGAGGTACTCTCCGGTCTCGAGCCTGGCCAGCGGGTCGTGACGTCCGCGCAGTTCCTGCTGGAGTCCGAATCGAATCTCGGAGAGGTGATGCGCGCGATGATGGGACAGACGGGGCAGATGGGCCCAGGCGACGCGGGGCAGATGAAGGACATGCCCGGCATGGACATGAAGGGCGCCGACGTGAAAGGGAGACCGATCGCGCCGAAGCCGGCGCCGCGGAGGTAACCCATGCTCACGCGTGTCATCGAGTGGTCCGTCGGCCACAAGTTCCTCGTCCTCCTCGCTACGATCGCCGTGTCGATCGGCGGCGCGTGGGCGATGCTGTCCACGCCGGTCGATGCGATTCCCGATCTCTCGGACGCGCAGGTCATCGTCATGACCGAGTGGCCGGGGCAGGCGCCCGCGCTCGTCGAGGATCAGGTCACCTACCCACTCTCCACCGAGCTGCTCAAGGTCCCACGCACGAAGGTCGTGCGGGGGATGAGCCAGTTCGGGCTCTCTGCCGTCTACGTCGTGTTCGAAGATGGCACGGATCTCTACTGGGCGCGGAGCCGCGTGCTCGAGTATCTCAACGGCGTCCGCGATCGGCTGCCCGAGGGCGCCATGCCGATGCTCGGCCCCGACGCGACGGGCGTCGGGTGGGTGATGCAATACATCCTCGCGGATACCAGCGGCACGCTGAACCTCGCCGAGCTGCGGAGCCTTCAGGATTGGACCGTGCGTCCGGCGCTGACTGCAGTACCGGGCGTCGCCGAGATCGCGTCGTTCGGCGGCTTCGAGAAGCAGTACCAGATCGAAGTCGATCCGGCGAAGCTCCTCGCGTACGGCATTCCGCTCGAGCGGGCCATCGAAGCGGTGCAGGGGTCAAATCAGGACGTGGGCGGGCGCGTGCTCGAGATGGGCGGGACGGAGTATGTGGTGCGCGGGCGCGGCCGCTTCGGGAATCTCGAAGACGTGAGGAAGGTTGCGATCGGGAGCGGCGCCGGCGGAACGCCGATCACCGTGGCCGACGTGGCGAACGTACAGATCGGACCGGAGATCCGCCGCGGCATCGCGGAGCTCGACGGTCGCGGCGAAGTCGTCAGCGGCTTCGTCGTGATGCGTTACGGCGAGAACCCCCTCGCGGTGATCGAACGTGTGAGGGCGAAGATGGGCGAGGTGCAGGGCGCGCTCCCGAAGGGAGTCACGTTCGTCACCGGTTACGACCGCTCGGGGCTCATCCGCCGGGCGATCGCCACGCTGCGCGACAAGCTGATCGAGGAATCGATCATAGTCGCCGCCGTGACAGTGCTCTTCCTGCTCCACGCGCAGAGCGCCCTCGTGGCCATCCTGACGCTGCCGATCGGGATCCTGATGGCGTTCCTCGCCATGCGCTACCTCGGCCTCAACGCCAACATCATGTCGTTAGGCGGTATCGCCATCGCCATCGGCGCCATGATCGACGCGGCGATCGTGATGGTGGAGAACCTGCACAAGCACGTGGAGCGGAACGAGAGTGAAGGGCGACCGAGGACGCACTGGCAACTCGTGGTGGATGCCTCGAACGAGGTCGGCCCGGCGCTCTTCGTCTCGCTGCTCATCATCACGCTCTCGTTCCTCCCGGTCTTCGCGCTGGAGGCCCAGGAGGGGCGTCTCTTCAAGCCGCTGGCGTGGACGAAGACGCTGGCGATGGCGGCGGCGTCGCTGCTGTCCATCACCCTGGTGCCGGTCATGATGGGGCTCGTCATTCGGGGGCCCATCAAGCCGGAGGCGGCGAACCCGGTCAATCGGCTTCTGATTCGCGCGTATCGCCCGGCGATCGCGTTCGTGCTCCGACATCGGTGGGGAACGATCGTCGCCGCGGGCGTCGTCCTCGTGATCACGCTCCTTCCATGGTCCCGACTCGGCAGCGAGTTCATGCCGCCGCTGAACGAGGGGAGCGTGATGGACATGCCCTCGCTCTTTCCGGGGATCGGGAGTCAGCAGGCGAAGGAGATCCTCCGACAGCGCGATGTGGCGCTCAAGCGCATCCCCGAGGTCGAGATGGTGCTGGGGAAGATCGGCCGCGCCGAGACGGCGACCGATATGGCCCCCATGTCGATGATCGAGACGATCGCCATCCTCAAGCCCGAGTCCGAATGGCGTACCGGCGTGACGTACGACTCGATCGTCGCCGAGATGAACGCGACGGTGAGAACGCCGGGAGTGGCGAACATGTGGTCGATGCCGATCAAGAACCGGCTCGACATGCTCGCCACGGGGATCAAGACGCCCGTCGGCATCAAGATCTTCGGCCCGGATCTCGCGACGCTGGACCGGATCGGCACGCAGATCGAGGGACTGTTGCCTCGCGTCGAAGGGACGAACTCCGTGTTCGCAGAGCGGGCGGTCGGTGGGCGCTACCTCGACATCGACGTCGATCGCGACGCCGCGGCGCGGTACGGACTGACCGTCGACGACGTGCAGATGGCGATGATGGCCGCGGTGGGCGGGATGCCCGCCGGGCAGGTGATCGAGGGACGCGAGCGCTACTCCGTGCTCGTGCGCTATCCGCGTGAGCTGCGCGACGACCCGGCCGCGATCCGGCGCGTGCTGGTCGCGACGCCGTCGGGTGCCCAGGTCGCCCTCGGCGAGCTGGCCCGCCTCGACATCCACCGCGGCGCCACCCTCATCAAGTCCGAGGACGCGTACCTCAACAACATCGTCTACGTCGACGTGCGCGGGCGCGACGTGGGCAGCTACGTGGCCGACGCCCGGGAGCTGCTGGAACAGCGCCTAACGCTCCCCGCGGGCTACCGGTTGGAATGGTCCGGCCAGTTCGAGGCGATGGAGCGCGCTGGGCGAAAGCTCCGGCTCGTCGTGCCGATCACCATCGCGATCATCTTCCTCCTCCTCTACTTCAACTTTCGAAGTGTCGCCGAGAGCGCGATCGTGATGCTCTCGCTGCCGTTCTCGCTCGTGGGCGGTGTCTGGCTCATGTGGCTGCTCGACTACAACCTGAGCGTCGCGGTGGCGATAGGGTTCATCGCGCTCGCCGGCGTGGCGGCGGAGACCGGCGTGGTCATGCTCATCTATCTCGATCACGCGTTCAACGGCCGCCGCGCTGAGGGGCGAATGGGATCGCGCGCCGATGTCGACGCTGCGGTCGAACATGGGGCGGTCGAGCGCGTGCGCCCAAAGATGATGACCGTGATGGCGATCATGGCCGGGCTCGTCCCGATCCTCTGGAGCCAGGGGACCGGGGCCGATGTGATGAAACGGATCGCGACGCCGATGGTGGGCGGGATGGTCTCGTCGACTGTCCTTACCCTCGTCGTGATCCCCGCGATCTATTCACTCTGGCGGGAGTGGGAGCTCCGCCGCCGAGGCGTAGTCGT
>JBQTIW010000341.1:0-3198 GCA_052387735.1 Gemmatimonadaceae bacterium | reverse complement strand
CTCGCCAGGATCGTTCTGTCCCGGCGCGCCCGTGCGGTCCGGAGATCCACATGATGAGGATGTGACGGGACATACACACCCCCCTCGCCGATCACGCGACCCAAATGCGGGCTGCAGGCCTCCGCAGGGCTATGCTCGCCACGCCGCAAGCTCCATCGCCGTGTCGAACGTCGCCGCGGCCGAAGGCCTCGTAAATGGTCTGGATCGTCGTCGTGTTGGACATCTGTCTTTGGGAGAGAGTCAGGGTGTCTACGTACGTGGCTGCGCGCCGGATTGGTCCGTAACCAGCGGCGGCCATGATCGCTCCGCGGGCGGTGCGTGGATTCGGCACCGCGCCGCAATCGGCTCGAACGAGCAGGCAAAACACGGCACGCCGTGCCCGCAGGAACGCGTCACAGCCGTCGCAGCTTCCCCATCGGCTCGTTCAGCGCCTGCCCGCGCTTTAGCGTGTCGGCCCAGAGGTCCCCTTTCGCGGCGAGCCGGCGGGCCATGGTCCGCAGTGTGAAACTCCGCGGGCCAGCCGTTCCGCTTTCGACTTCCTCCCAGGTGCACGGGGCGGACACCGGGGCGCCCGGCTTCGGTCGCACGGCATACGCCGCCGCAAACGTGGCCCCGGGACCATTGCGTCCGACGTCGACGAGGATGCGGTTTCCGCGGTCGGCCTTGCTGAACTCCAGCGTGAGGTGGTCCGGGTCGCGCCTGACGAGCTCTCTGGCAACACCGCTGGCAAATCGCGAGACCTCGCCGAATCCCGACGCGCCGTCGAGCGGTACCACGATGTGAAATCCCTTCGAGCCCGATGTCTTGACCCAGCTCTGCGCCTGCACCTCGGTCAGCAGGTCACGCAGCGCGAGGGCGGCGCCGCGCAGTACGTCGGGCTCGTCCTCGGACGGGTCGAGGTCGAAGACACAAATGTCAGGGCGGAGCAGCGCGGGCCTGCGCGACGTCCACACATGGGGCGTGATCGTGTTCTGGTTGACGACCCAGAGCAGCGATCTTGTGTCGCAGACGATCGGGTAGTTCACCGTTCCACCCTTTTTGGGCACCTCGACGCGCTCGAGCCATTCGGGAAACCCCTTCACCACGTTTTTCTGAATGAACCCCTCTTCGCCGATTCCTTGCGGAAAGCGTTCCATGGTGACCGGCCGTCCGCAGAGGTGCGGCACCATCGTCGGTGCCATTGCCTCGTAGTAGGCGGCGAGCTCGCCCTTCGTGATCCCGTCATCCGGGAAGAGCACCTTTTCGGGATGCGTGATCACGGTGTTTCCCTCGTCACCTCATGCGCCGACTTGTCCGTGCGCACACCGAGCAGTCGCGAATGGCGAAGTTTGCCGTGCACCGTCCATTCGATGAACCCGACCTGCACGACGATCCTGGGACGCACCCAGTGTGCCCGAACGCGCGGGAGCCCCTGCGCCCTCGTGAAGGGCGACTTCGGGATCTCGAGGTTGTCCAATTGGGTCCGCAGGTCGATGAGGAGCCTGGTGTCGAAGCCCGTGCCAACCTTGCCGGCGAATACAAACTCTTCGCCCTCGAAGTACCCAACGAGCAGCGCTCCCAGGCCAACACGCTCGCCCTGCGGATCGGTAAAGCCACCGACCACGAGCTCCTGCGATGCCTCGCACTTCATCTTGAGCCAGTGCTTCGAACGCTTGTGCTCGTAGGGCGCGTCGCGTCGCTTGGCGATGACCCCCTCCCACCCTTCCGCGCAGGCGCGCTCCCACGGCTTTTGTCCCTCGATCGCCTCTACGCGCTCCAGGGGCGCACGGAATCGCAGCGTGCCTAACAAAGCGCGCCGTTCATCGAGCGGAAGTTCGGTGAGGTCGCGGCCATCGAGCCACAGGATGTCGAACACATGGTAGCCGAACTTCGCCGGCTTCCCCCACACGCCCAGTGCCTCACCGTCGAGGATCACGTCCCGAACCCGGAGGGCCGCGATCGCTTCCACGAAAGCGGGGTGGTTCTGCGGGAGTCGGTTGCGCGACAGCAGCCGCACGTCGTTTCCATCCTTGAATGCAAGCAGTCGGATGCCGTCGAGCTTGCGTTCGAAGATCCACTCCGGGCCGCTGAAACGCTCCTGCGTGAGCGTCGCGGCCATCGGCTCGAGCCAGTCGGGAAGGGCAGTCATCGCGGGAAGACGGGCTTTGCGGTCTTCGACGGGCCGGTGAGATCAGCCAACGAACGCCACGCCGCGATGCTGACTGCCTTCATTCCTCGATCCGCCGCCGGAGTTTGCTTTGCGGCTCGGCGGTCTCGCGTACGTCGATGGCCGCGCGCGTCCCGAGGGGAAGCACGCCGCCGGACAGCGCTTCGGCCCGCACGTGGAGAAAAGCGCCGGCCGCATCGAGGGTGTCGATCGCTGCGACGGCGCTGAGGTCTCCGACTTCGCGCACGCGCCCACCCGTTCTCGCGACGGCATCATCGAAGTTGATGGCAACGTCGGCACGGAGCGGTGGGGATCCTGGAAGCACGAGGTACCCGCCCCGCACGAGCAGGTCGTACGCTCCCGCGGCGTTGAACGGAAGCCGTTCATAGTCGTTCGCGTCGGCCTGCTGATAGGCGCCAGTTGCAATGGCGTCGAGCGCGGTGAGAATCGCGGCGGCATTGAGGCGCCGCAGGGCCTGCTTGTCTGGATCGTTAGGCAACGCGCCGCTCTCGATCAGGACGGTGCTGGTGCCCCAGGTGGCCATCAGGTCGCCGAAGGCGCGTGGATTGAACGCGTCGTCGTACTTGGCGACCCGGTTGGGGATCTCGCTTCCGAAGCTCCGTGCCAGCCCCGCCGCGACGAGCCGAGCACGAACACGGACGGGGCCCCAGCTCCGCTGTGCATCGGCGGCGGGAGCGAGGAGGGCGATGCCCGCCTGCAAGCCGTCGCGACCTACGCGTGTGCGCGCGTTCTGATCGTGCAGGTTGAAGCCGAAGGCGGGCTTCAGCCTGTCGTGGAGCGCTTTGAGGGTTCGTGCCTCGGGAGTCGAGAGCAACCGCGCGTCGCGGTTGACGTCGACCCCAGCCGCATTCTCGCGCTGGAACCGCTCGGCGCCGTCAGGGTTGAGCATGGGTACCATCACGACGGTAAGGGCGCTCGCGAGGCGGTCGCGCAAGGGGTCGCTGCCTGATGCGGCCATCCAGGCGAGGATGTCGGCCAGAGCCATGGTCGCGGTCGACTCGTCCCCATGCATCTGCGACCAGAGCAGCACG
>JBQTIW010000340.1:0-2234 GCA_052387735.1 Gemmatimonadaceae bacterium | reverse complement strand
CGTGATGACCTGCTGCAGTTCTCTCGAGTGCGAGTCGAACAGATGCAGTTCATGAGGCGGCTGCGAGTTGTCATCGCGCGGCCGATCCTTGGCGTTACCTATTGGGTTCTCTGGAAGCTTCCACGTTCGGAAGAGCTTCCCGTAAGAATGCGGTATGAAGCGCGCAACAGGAACCAGAACTCGGACCTGGAGAAGCTCCGAGCGAAGTTTCTGGGATCGGATCCCGAGTGTGCCAAGGCAAGACGGAGTGCGAGCAAGCTCTTTGCTGACAACGTGCGCGCGGTGCTCGCGGAGTACTGTCCGTCGCCCGATGAACTTGACCTGTCGCTCTACATCCCTGTTCAGGGTGCGCCAGGTGATCGCGATACCGGTGGCCAGTCGCTGCCGATGCTCGCTCCGATCGCGGCGACGTATGCCGCGAACTCGAGCGATTGGAACAAACGATGGAGTGCCAGTCGCGGCGTGGCGGGACGAGCGTTCGCGACAGGAACGCTGGCGTGGCACATCGGAAGGGAGCACCAGTTCCGGCCACAACCGGTCGCAGACGACAACTGGCAGAAGTCGAATGTCTCGTGTTACGAGCTGTATTCCAGCGTCGAACACTCTGCTCTCTTTGGACTGCCGATCCATTTCGATTCGAGCAGCGCTGTTCTTGGGGTGCTCTGTGTGGGCAGCTATCGAAAGGCGGAGACGCTCTCTTTGGTAGACGAAATGCCTGATTCCGAGAATGCTCAGTCAGTTGGCAGCCGGGCGGAACTCGTGAAGCGCCTGCAGGATGCCGTTGCAGCGTTTGTGCGTGCAAAGCTTTGGAATCCAAGAGGTTAGCCGTTCCACAGGGGATCGGTCGGCGTCTCACGTGTGCTGCACCCGGGTTGTCTCAGGCGAAACCTCGGCGTAGACTACACGTCCTGATAGAGTGTAGCCTTTTCCCTGCTCTCTCTACCCAGTTTCCGCGAGGGTCATCCCATGGGCGTAAAGAAGTAGTTCCCTTCCAAGCGTAAGGATTGCGAACGCGGCTCCCCGGCTTCGGCCTCGCGGGAGCTGTTTGCTTTTTACGGTGCCAGGTGGTGGGCGTGCGTCACTTCGCCGTCACGCGCCCTTCCTCGACCGCGCGCCGTGCCGCCGCGACGAGCGCTGCGCTCAACGCCCCGGTGCGCTCGCCGTAGCGACGCGCGAAGCCGCGCCAGGTCGCCCGCATTGAGAACCACGAACCGCCGGTCCCTCCGACCGCCCCTGCGAGGGCGGCCAGCGGGGCTGCGACGCCGGCCGTGGCGACGAGGATGGACCCCTAAACCGATGGAGCCGACCACCGCACCGACGGCCGCGAACACTCCGGTGAGTGCCGCGGCGTCAGACCGCGCCGACAGGACGCCGATCGTCGTGCGTCCACCGCGCCGCGTGACGGTCACGTAGGTGGCGCCGAAGGTGTCGCGTCCCGTCCATTCCACAGTGCCGAGCGCTTCGTTGACGCGCCCCTGGAGGCCGATCTCACGCCGCGCGAGCTCGATCAGTTCACCGACGACGTCGTCGGCCACCTCTCCCTCGATCGTCTCCTCGAACCGGAACCGCCACGGGGCACCGAGCACCCGATCCGCGCCCCGCTCGCGGTGCTCGCGCAACCCGGCCGCCACGGCGGCGACGTGGCTCGGGGCGATGCCGGCCCCCGCGGCGATCTCCTGGATCTCCGCGAGGGTGTAGCGTGCGCCACTCGGCCGCGCGCCCCCCTCCTGCAGCTCGGCCGCCTTGTTGAGGATGAGGGCGAGCTCCTCTTCCGTGTACTGGGCCTCACCGACACGCGCTACGCTCGCCGCCGTGTCAGGGCGGGTCGGAATCTGGCGCGAGGGATCCGGCGGGTTCTTCAGGTGTTAGGTGGCTGGCGAGCGCTAAGCCGTGTGTGTGGGCTCCGGGACGATTCGGCGGCACTCGTGCGCGGTACGGGCTGGACACTATATGTTCGGCCAATAGCGCGACAGGAGAGTCGTCAAGTGAGGAGATGCCGCGGAATCCGCTGGGCTCGCACAATCGACGGAGTGAGCCGTTCCACCGGAACTGGTCGGCATCGTATTCTGACGTACCCGGGGTTGTCTCACGCGAAATCTCGGCACAGACTACGCGTCATGAGGGAGGACAGCCCTTCGCTGCTCCTCCAGGTTTCGGCGAGGTCATACGCATGGGTGTAAAGAAGTAGTTCTCACCACGCGTCAGGATAGCGAAGCGGCTCCCGGTGTACGGGC
>JBQTIW010000339.1:0-15942 GCA_052387735.1 Gemmatimonadaceae bacterium | reverse complement strand
CGACGATGCCGCGCCACGATTGCGCTCACTGCCACCACGTGATCAGGGTCGGTGGCGTGCCGCATGCCGAGGAAGAAGCCTAACGCGCTGATGGTGAGGAGACTGAGCACGACGAGTGGAGAGGGAGAGTGGAGAGTGGAGCATGGAGAATAGCGCATGCGTCGGACGAACTGCCTCTGGAGCCGCCGCCGTCCGCACCCGGGTCAGCGCCGAATGGCTGAGGTCGGTGTCAAGCGAATTCTGGCGCATTTGTCCGTCTCGTCGCATGATCTCGGCCGAATAGCGGCGATGGCGGATCATCGCGATATCGCGGCGGGGATATTGCCGTGGACTCGATTGTCCACTGCGCCCGCGGGGGTGCGTGCCGTGTCAGAACTGGCGCCGTTCGAGGTCGAAGAATTCTGGGATGATCTGCTCTCCTTCATCGAAGACGGGCGCGTCATTCCTGTCGTCGGCGCCGGCCTGCTCCGGACCAAAGAGGGAAGCGCGACGGTCCCGCTCTATCATGCCGTGGCCTGCCGGCTCCTCCGGAAATACGGAGTCGCCGACCCGGCATCCCTCGGAAGCCACGATGCGTTGCACGTGCATCACGAGCTTCATGATGCCGTTTCGGTGCTCGCGGGCAGAGGCAAGAGAATCAGGGACCTGTACCGGCCCGTGCATGACATCCTGGGCGATGTGTTGGCCGGAGCACAGGAGTCGCTGGCGCCCCTGCGTCAGCTCGCCGCGATTCCGCACTTCAGTCTGTTCGCCACCACCACGCCCGACGACCTCCTGGCACAGGCGCTGAATCTGGAGCGCTTCGGCGGCGCGAAAGAAACCGACGAGATCGAGTACGCGCCCAAACTGCCTACAGACCGGCGGCGCGACATGCCGGAGGTTCCATCGTCGAGATACACGGCGGTGTTCCACCTCTTTGGGAAGGCGGACGTCCAGCCGTTCTACGCGATTCACGACGAAGACGCGCTCGAGTTCGCATATACGCTGCCGCTCGGTGGAGGGCCGGAACGCATCTTCTCGCAGCTGCGGGGTCGCAACCTGCTCTTTATCGGTTGCAATTTCTCGGACTGGCTCAGTCGATTCTTCATCCGCATGTCCAACTCGGAGCGCCTGTTTTCCGACCAGCGCAGTACCAAGGAGTTTCTGGTTGGGGACGAGGGTGACGAGGGACACCTCACGGTTTTCCTGGAGCGTTTCAGCCGTGATTCCCGATGCTATCCGACGGATCCGCGCGAGTTTGTAGCCGAGCTGTATGCCCGCTGGAGTGCGCGCAACCCGTTGTTCGCTGCGAGAAACGGTCAGACAGATTCCGGCACGAGCGAGCCGGCGACGCAGATGACGTCCGGCGCCATCTTCATCAGCTACGCCACTGAGGACATCGGCGCAGCCAAACGCCTGTTCGTCGGGCTCCAGGAGATCGGCGCAGACGTCGCCTGGTACGACAAAAGCGCGCTGCGACCCGGAGATGATTGGGAGGAGAGAATCGCCGGCGCGATCCAGCGTTGCAGCATATTCCTCCCCGTCATATCAGGCAATACCGAGCAACGCGCCGAGGGATACTTCCGTCGCGAATGGGGGGCAGCGGCCGAACGGACGCGGAGGATTCAGGGACGCAAGTTCATCTTCCCCATCGTCGTCGACCGCGACTACGGGGGCAGCATGGAGCGGTATGCGCTCGTCCCTGAAGCGTTCAAGGCGTTCCAGTACAGTCATGCCCCCTCAGGGGAAATGGATGGCGCACTGAGGTCGGAGCTCACGGACCAGCTGCGCGTCATCCGGCGGGCACGGGCGCAATGACCATCGTCACGCGGGTCGCAATCAACGAGCAGAACCCGTGGCCGGGCCTCGGCGCGTTCGATGAGGAAGCGCAGCGGTTCTTCAATGGGCGACTCGGAGAGTCCACGGAGTTGCGCCGTCTCGTGAGCAGCGCGCCCCTCGCGGTCCTGTTCGGGATGTCCGGCCTCGGCAAGACGTCGCTGCTGCAGGCCGGGCTTTTCCCGCTGTTACGGCGCGACCACATCCTCCCCATCTACATCCGGTTGGACATCAAAGAGCGCCGTGCATCTTTCATGGAGCAAGCCAAGGACGCCCTCGAGCGGGAGTTCCGCGAACGGCGCGTCGATGCCCCGGCGTTCACGGTGGGCGAATCGGTGTGGGAGTACTTGCACCGCGACAACCTCGAGTTGTGGAGTGAGCAGAATCAGTTGCTGACGCCCCTGTTCGTGTTCGACCAGTTCGAGGAGGTATTCACCCTCGGCGCTGAGAGAAAGCAGGCGATTGCGCAGCTCAAGAACGACCTCTCCGATCTCGTGGAGAATCGCCTCCCCTCCGCGCTGGCCGGGGCAGGCGGACGTGAGGACCTGGGGGCGCGGTATTCGCTGGACAACCGGCGCTACAAGGTGCTCCTCAGCTTCCGCGAGGATTTTCTACCTGCGGTCGAGAGTTGGAAACAAGAGCTTCCCTCGATCCTCAGGAACCGACTGCGTCTGCTGCCCATGTCGGAGCGCCAGGCGTTCGACGCCGTCCATGGCACGGCGAGCCACCTCGCCAGCGCCGCGATCGCCGAGCGCATCGTGGCCTTCGTGGCATCGGCGCAGATGGACGGCGACGCGGGTGCTATACGCGTGTTGGCAAGCCACGATGAGCTGTCGGTCGAGCCCGCGCTGCTCAGCCTGGTTTGTCACGGTCTCAACGAAAAGCGCAAGGCACGGCGTAAGGCTGCGTTCGACGACGCGCTGCTTCGCGAAACCGGTCCATCCATCGTCGCCGAGTACTACCAGAGCGTCGTCGGCAAGCTCCCCAACAGGGTGCAGGAGTTCATCGAGAAGGAGCTCATCACCGAGCGCGGCTTCCGCAAGTCGTGCGACGTGGACGATGCCCACCGGCTGCACGGTGTTTCAGATGAGGAACTGCAGCTCCTCGTCGGGCGCCGGCTGTTACGCATCGAGCCCGCGCGCGGGACTGATCGTGTCGAGCTCACGCACGATCTCCTGACGCGAGTGGTGCGTGAGCATCGCGACCGGCGGCGCCAGCAGATTCGAAAACGACGCAATCGCACACGAGCAATACTCGCCGCCGTCGCCCTCATTGCCGGCGCGGTCGCCGCCGAGACGTGGCGGGACGATCAGACGATGAAGCGAGAGCAGCAGACCAAGCAAGCAAGAGACAGTGCCCAGGCCGATACACTCAAGACTGCAAATCGCTCCCTGAGTCTGGCCCGCGATTCGCTGTCGCACGCGGTTGTTGCTGAACGCGCGGCCCGGGATACCGCCGACCTGGCACAACAGCGAGCCCTCGAGTCCAGCCATCGGGCCCAGGTCGAGGCCCAGCGCGCAACAACGATTGCCGTCACATTGGATACTCTCATCCGCATTCTGGTTGACAGCCAACAGTTACGTCGAATGAGCATCGAGGACCGCCAGCGGGACCTCGATAGTCTGCGCGCGCGGCTGCAGAAAAGCACGCGCCACGTGGACTCGGTGAAATGGAACGACTCGATCAACGCCGTCACGCGCACCTTCGATTCTCTGCGGAATCCGGCCAACGATCCCGTGCTGCAATCGCAGCGAGCTTCGGCAAGGGCAAGAGCATTCCTCGCCAACACCACACTTATCCCCTTCGACAGCTATACTCGCCTTGATGTCTTCGACGTGAGTCGAGGAGTGGTTATCCTCGGACCTGCAAGCCAGTCATTGCAGAAGCCGATCTTTGGAGACTCCAGCGCGGACACTCCCCAAAGCACCGGTGTACCGGGGTTCGTGGGGCAGACTCCAAGAGTGGTGATCGAATTCGAGACGCCACGCGACGTTCGATTGCAGAGCGTGGCGGTGTTCGCCCAACATGCGGGTCGGGATGGCAGGATTCCCCTGAGCAGTCCTCGCCGAGCGTTTCGGGAGCTGACCCTTTCCATTCGCGCCCGGCGAGTCCGCGACTCCGCTTCCGCCTGGACTCCAGTCGCGCGTTTCAATCCCACCCTGCCGTACGGCGGCCCCGATGCATACAGCGATGACCAGCCGGCGAGGAGCCTGAGCATCTGCCTCCCGGTCCTGGGGAACATCCCCGGTAGGGCGGCGCGGAACGGCGCCGTTGGCCGCCACTTCAGGCTGGAGGTAATAGCCGCTGGAAGCGCGTCGGACCCTGGCATCGTCGAATTGGACGGGTTCTCGGAGGACTCGTGCGGAGCCCCACCACCATCGCTGGTAGCAGGTATATCCGGTGAGACCGAGCGCTCGCAGCTCGAGCGTGACTACCGCGCCTCGACGATTGCGATCTCGATGGTGCTTCAACAGCTGCACGCTGGCGCGGCCGGAGGAGGAGCGGGCCGCGGCGACTCCTTCAGGAACAGTGTGCGGTTCCTGGCGAGGACTGACCCCAAGGCGTGGAATCAGCAGCAGGCAAGGATGGCCGGGATGCTGCTGCGCGACCGGAGATCCGACGGAGCGCCGATCGATTCGCTTTCTGTCATGTTGAAGAAAATCGTTCCAGCCTTGGACAGTTTGGTCGATATCGATGTGGCCGCCGAACGCGCGCCGGCCGCACTCGAGATCGTCTTGTCCGATACAGCGTCTGACAGCACAGTCCTCGCCACACTCGAGGCATTTCGGAAACGCCACCGCGTACCCGATGTCCCCCAGCGTCTGGCGCTCCGCAACTTCCTGACGAAGCTGCAACAGATGCATCGGCTAGTCTCAGACGGATTGACCGCCGAGTCCATTTCCAGCAGCGCCACCGTCTCGCTTGCCAGCAAGCGCACAGCGCTGCAGCGATACCTCAGTCGCCTCGATACTGCGCGGGCCGGCAAGTCCGCGGACCGCGAGCGGTTGGCAGAACGCTTCGACAACGTGCAGCGTCAGATCGCCGCCGAACGAGTGAATGTGATTCGGGGGAACGCGGCGTCCGTGGTTGCAAGTCCGGAGAGTACCCTCGCAAGGAAGCGAACGGCGCTCCAGCGGCTCTTCGACGCTCTCGATCCGCGACTTGCAGCGTCAGAAGAGCAACGTAGCAGCGACGCCCTGGAGCGTGACTCGCTGCTTCGGAGCATCAAGGAGCTGCAGCAAGGCCTGCATTTTACCGCCTCCGTGTGTGCCGTGAGGTCCGGCTCCTCATGTGCGACGTCGCTGTCCCCGGCCATCGCAGTTCAGCTCAACTCTTCGCTGTTTGTCACGGTGAGGTACGACACCTCGAGTCGTGACCAGCAGGACGTCCTGCTTCGACTCTTTCGTCAAAACATGCTGATGACGGAGCGGGCGATCCCCTGGGAGCGGCAACCGACGAATGCCTCTCGCATCGAATTCCACTGGCCGGTAGCCGGCGATACTGGAAGCTGGACCCTTCGTCTTTACGACACTCAGCGGAGGCTGGTCTATCGCTTTCCGTTTCGTGTCGTGCCTCGCGTCTCTCCTTCCGATGCCCCAGCGCCCGCACCAGGTACTCTCCGAGACATCCACCTCGATTCTCCCCTGAGTCGCGCCTGGTCGCGCGGTCCGTTGCGACACACACGACGCGGCAGCTAATTGGTGGCCTTCGCGCTCTCGCGCAGATACCGCCTCTCAACGCAGGGACCGCCGCCGCATGTCAGCCACCGGGAAGGTGGGGTTCCGCACTCTGCCCACGCCGCCGAGGCTGGACTCGGACCTCGTGGCGCGCTTTCGCGGGCTCGCTTCGTCGAACCTGGCCGATGCCATGGGGCGGTTCAACTTCATGGACCCGGCGATCCGCTCGCGCTCCGGCCTCCCCCCTGTACGGACTCGTGGTCACCGTCAATGCGCGTCCGGCGGACAACCTGATGGTGCACAAAGCGCTCGAGCTGTGCGGTGCTGGTGAGATCGTCGTCGTGAACACGTGTGGCAACACGACGAGCGCGGTGTTCGGGGAACTGATGTGTCACACGGCCGTGGCGCAGGGGCTGGGTGGAATCGTCATGCGACTGATACTGGAGCGCGGCGGCCTGGTGGGGTACCTGCGCGGCGGAGCAAAGTTCGGCGTGCGTGCCGGGGACGGGGAATCGTGAATGCGATCGCCTAACAGGTCTAGCTAGCTAGAGGATGCGGTCGAGCCCTCGCACCACACCGGTGAGCTCTCGTACTCTTCGGATCGCCCGCAGCGTGCCGGTAATGTACGGCGCGGCTCCTGGACCGGCATCGTACTGTATCGTGAGGCGCTCGTCCTCCTGGCCGAAGCGCACCTCGAGTCCGATGGTGTAGCCCGGGAGCCGAACGGAGTGGACCCGCGAGTCGTTCAACTCGGCTCCACGCGCTTTGGGGTCCCCGACGATTTTCTGGATGGGCACCTCGACTTCGGGCTGGCGAACCTCGGACAAGCGCCAGGCCAGCTCGCGCGCCATGCCACTCGGCGCGTCCATCTTGGCAGCAGACGCCGTGTCGATGATCTCCCACGCGCCCAGGTGTTTGGCTGCTTCGACGGCAAAGCGCTGCATCAGGGCCGCGGTGATGGCGAAGTTGCCGACTGCCAGCACCCCAACGCCTGCCGCGCGCGCCATCATGTCAATCTCGAGAAAGTCGTCCTGGCTCAGTCCCGAACTGCCAATCACGACGTGCCGCCCGCCTCCTATCGCCGCCAGGACGTTTTGCTTGACGGATGCCGCACTCGTGTAGTCCACAAAGACGTCCGACGGCACCTCGAGCGCCTCGGGCACAGAACCTCGGATCCTCACGCGACCCACAGTCTCACCTGCCGCTCGGCGCGCGACAGCCGCGACGAGCTCGAGGCCTGGGGCCGCCTCGATAGCCCCAGCAAGGGGCTTCCCCACCCATCCGGTGACCCCGGCGAGACAGACGCGAATCATGACAGCGAGGAGTATAATGCGCGCGCACCCGTCCCAAAAATCTCCAGCCCTGCACTGACGACGAAAAGCACGAAGCCGGCGATTGCAGGCCCGAGGTGCACGGCATCGTTCCAGGTGGACCGCTCGCCGCTCGGCGCCATAGACGGCCTTGTACATGTCACACCAGGCGACCGCGCGGAACAGCGCGGCACCATCGCCATCTCAAGGATACAGGTTCGCCTGCTGGGAGGCACCGCCGGCCCGGGCCCGGCGACCTGGGAATGCCTCCAAGTGTAGTGTGGACGGTAATCGCCCGTGCCTGGAGCCGCTCGCGGACCCGTGCCTGACAGGTGAACGTCTTGCCGACGCCGATGATGGGAGGGAGGTTGATCTCGTGTCGCGGCGGCTTCCGAAGGAGCCCTGCGCGACGTCCAGGGTTCCCCGGAGGTCAGACAGCGTATGCGACGATTCCGCCGGTTTTGGCCCGTAGTTTTCTGCTTCCTCGCGCTTGTCGCAGCCGGCGCTCAGAACACTGCGCCACCGCGGTCACCGCGCGTGGTGGTCGAGCCAGACGTTCTGGCCAGCCGCGATGGCAATAGCCCGCACGTCGAGGTACACGCCGCCGCCAATCCCCGGCGCGCACGCAACCTGATCGTGGGTTCGATCACACATACCCGGCCGGACGGCTCGCCCGCGACGAAGGTGTACGCCACGTTCGACGGCGGACGGTCGTGGTCCGACGCCGCCTTTCCGGAACAGATGGCCGAAGGTGGTGGTGACCCGCAGGTCGCGTTCACCCCGCGTGGCACCGCGCTCTTCGCCACGCTGAACACGGCGCCTGACGAGACCGGACGCACACGCGCCTTTCTGCATGTCTACCGCTCGGAAGACGGCGGCAGGACCTGGAGCAAGCCGGCCGACCTTGGTGCTTCATACGATCACGAGATGATCGCCGTAGACCACACCACCGGGCGATTCGGCGGCCGCATCTATCTGAGCGCGCTCTACGGCCGGGAGTACGACCTCGGGTTGTTCCGGTCCGACGACGACGGGCGGAGCTTCATCGGGCCGGTGCGTTTCTTTCGCGCCGGCGGCCGGGAGAAGGGAGCGAACGTGCTCCCCATGGGCGTGTTCCGCGATGGCACGCTCCTCGCCACGTTCCACGATTTCCCGTTAGGTGCGGAGCGCAGCGCTCCAGGCCCCCGACGCAGCGCGTTCTTCACCGTGCTGTCGGACGACGGTGGCGTCACCTTTTCCGCTCCTCGTCCGGCGCCTGACGAAGTGTTTCCCGCGTACACGGACCCCAACGTGCGCCTGGCCGGGGACGCCGCGATCGCCATCGATCACAGCAGCCGATACCCGGACAGAGTGTACCGCGTCTGGAACGACGCCCGGTTCGCCGGCGGACGGTATCGCATCGTCCTCAGCACGTCGACGGACCGTGGGACGACGTGGAGCGAGCCCCGTCTCATCGACGCAACGTCGCCGGCAGCGAGCGACCAGTTCATGCCGGTCGTCGCGGTGAACAGGGACGGCGTGCTCGGCGTCCGGTGGCAGGACTCTCGCGACGCCGGAGCGGAACCCGGCTACGACCTGTACTTCTCCGCGTCGCTCGATGGAGGCGCGACCTTTCTCGCTCCGCAACGCGTGTCGACCGAAACCTCGCGGCCGATCCGCAGCGGCAACCTGACGGTCACTCCCATCACCTTCAGATCGCCGCAGGACAGTGGCGCCGTGCGGATGGCTTTCCTGTCGGCAGCGGGGCGTTGGGGCAACGGGGGCGATTACGGTGGTATGGTCGTCGATGCCGACGGCGCCTTTCATCCGGTCTGGGCGGATGCACGCACGGGCACGTTCCAGGTGTGGACCGCCCGCGTAGTCGTCGCCGATGGAGCGGCAGCGGGCAACAGCACCGGCGAACCGCCTGCTCGAGAGGTGGACATCACGACCTCGATCGAGTTCGTGCCCGACCCGTCGCGCTTCGACCAGGCAACGGGTGAGCTTGAACTGCGGCTGCGACTCAGGAACGTCGGGCGCGACACCATCCGCGGTCCTGTCACGCTCACGATCCGGAAGTTCGGGAGCGGGATGGGGAGCGAAGAACGGGAGTTCAGTCCCACGGTGCTGAACGCCGCCAACCGGCGCCCCGGCGACGGCGGCGACGTTCCTGTTCGATGCGGCGTTAGGCACCGAGCGCGCGCTGCGCCCCGGGGATGTCTCCGGGCCGGTGCTGCTGCGCTTCAGGGTCAAGGACGCGCTGCGCCTGCCCGACATGCACCTGGTGGTCACGGGAATGCCGTTGCGCCGATAGGCGTGCTCGGCGTGGTTGGCGTGCATCTTGCATTATGCTTTTAGTGAATTCGTGAAGCTGCCCGACGCGGGATCGGTCAACCCCGCAGGAGGTACCTATGTGCCGGTGTTCATCCCCGATCCGGCGTCGTGGAACGTGTGCGTCTCGCCTCGCCGCACTGGCGGCGCTTCTCCCGGCAGGTGTCGTCGGTTCCTGCGCCCCAGGCGATGCGCCCACAGCGATCCCACCCACCACCGCCGTCGCGGCAGAGTTCCGCGCCGCAGTCACGTATACGCTCGTCGATATCTCGGTCCCAAGCGAGCACGTCGGCTTCGGCTTGGGTATCAATGATCTCGGCGCGACCGCGATCACATCCTTTGGTCCGCTGGGAGGGCCGCGTGCGTCTCTCCGGCTTCCCGATGGAGCGCGCATACCGTTGGGGACCATTCCAGGGGTGGTGTCCGGCACGTACGCCATGGACATCAACAATCGCAATTATGTCGTGGGCTTTGCCTATGCCGGCGGGAGAGCAAAGGCATTTCGCTGGACGCCTGCCGATGCCGGGAAAACCAACGAGCCCGGACGCATTCTCCCGACAATGGCGAGAGGCCAGAGCATTGCGTATGCCGTCAACAACCTCGGCCAGGTGGGCGGCGAGCGCAGCCTCCCCAACGGCGGCGTGCAGGGCTTCCTCTGGCGGCCGGAGACCAGCACGGTCAGCGATGTCGGCACGCTCGGTGGTACGTACGCGAGCGTGCGAGACGTCAACGACTTCGGCGTCGCGGTCGGCCAGAGCAGCACAGCGGGGTCTCAGTCACATGCATTTCTGTGGACCGACGGCGCGGGAATGATCGATCTGGGAACGCTCGGTGGAACGTTCAGCATGGCACTGGGCATCAACAACCGTTCCGAGGTCGTGGGCTGGGCCGAAACCGCAAGCGGGCCGAATCACGCGTTCCTGTGGACGCGCGCCACGGGCATGATCGACCTCGGGACGCTCGGCGGCCCACATTCTCACGCGCTGGACATCAACGATGCGGGGGTGATCGTGGGAAATTCCGACGCCCCAGGAACAGTGCGTGCCTGGGTGAGGCATCCTGGAGGGCCCCTCATCGACCTGGGCGATCTCGGGGGGGGCCTGTCACGGGCGCAGTCGATCAATCGCTGCGGAAAGATCTCTGGCTCGACAACGCTCGCCACCGTCGGCGGCGACCGCGCGGCGATCTGGGACAAACGTTGCTGAGCGCTCGCGCTGCAGGCTACTGCAGCGCGCTCCAGGCGGTGAGCAGCCGCCTGGCCTTCGCCGTCGCGTCCGGGATCGGTTCGAGGCGAACCCTCGGCTGATCGTATCCCGTCAGCTTCACTGCTGCGTGGTACGGGCCGCTGGGCCGCTCGACATCCAGGCGCGCGGTGTCACCGATCCGCAGCCGCAGGAGCGCGGCACGAAACTCGGGCCAGGTGCGAGCGGCCGTGCCGTTGATCGACACGATCCGATCACCGGTGTGGAGCCCGGCGCGCCCCCAGATGTTCTGCGGATTCGAGATGCGCAAGCGCAGGGACTGATCGGACTCGCGGATCCATGCCCACACTCCGAGATCCACCACAGGCTGCTGCTCGCGGTTGAGGGCAGGGTTCCAGCTGACCTTGGGGAGCGAAGACCGATCAGCTTCAGGTAACGATCGAAGTCGATCGGCGTGCCACTGCGGACGTGTGCGTCAAACAATGGTGTGGCGTCGCAGCCGCAGACATCCTCCACGGCGCGCTCGACATCACTTCCCATGAAACCCTTCTCGGATGAGAAACGCCGCAGCATGAGACGCATCACGTCATCCATGGAGCGTCGACCGTCGGTGGCGTCGCGCACCACGATGTCGAGCATCGTGCCGATGACCTCACCCTGGAGATGACTTCCCGCGACATAGTCGCCGAGTGCGTCGGGCTCCGCGTTGTACTCGGCGCGACTCACGCGTTCCGCGGAGAGGTGCGCATGGCCGGGAGCGGCCAGGTAGCGCTCGATGAGCGATTGGAGGTGCGCGGCGCGCGTGGGGGTGCGCGTCGGGAGCCCGGCACGGCGGGCAAGGACGTCGGCGTAGAAGAGGGTCAGTCCTTCACTGAACCAGAGCACCGAAACAGGCGGCTGTTGCTTCCACGTGACCCGCTGGTACTCGGCGGGCCGGATGCGCATGAGATTCCACGCGTGGACGAACTCGTGCGCCGTCTCGGGAAGGTGCGAGTACGGATCCCCGGCCAGCGCGGCACTCGTGATGCCTAACGTGACTGAGTTTGGGTGCTCGAGGCCACCGTATGCCGCGTCACGAAACATGAAGGTGTACTCACGCCACGGCGCACTCCCGAAGAGGGCGACCGCCTGGGACACCAGGGCCCGAATGCCGGCGACGAATGCCGTCGTATCGAAGGGGACCGCATCCGCCGATGGCCAATAGACGATGCGATGGGGCACGCCACCCTCGATGAAGGACCAGCTGTGCAGCCGACCGGCGAGGATCGGCGACTCGACCAGCTCGTCGACGGACGAGGCGTAGAACCTTCGCGGATCGGAGGTCGGCTGCATCCCGGTGGTCACCTGCCACGACGCCGGGAGGTCGAGCGCTACGTGCGCGGGCGCGCGCTCAGCGCCCACGATGTACATGAACGAATGCGGACCGCCCACGAGCGCCCCGGTGATTTCGACGAACGGCCGCCATGCCGCGCGCGGTGCGGGCTCGGGCGGCGGCAGCTTGATGCGGTAGTGAATCGTCGTTTGACCCGCGGGAGCGCGCACCCTCCAGAGGGCGCTGTCCACGCGCGCGCTCGTCGCCGGTCCGCCCGTTGATTCGACGCGCAGATCCTGGACAAACCGCCAGTACCGGTCGTCGTACTCGGGATGGGCGACCATCGCGACGCTGAAAGTGTCGCTGACGTTCCTGATGTGCATCTCCACGTTGAAGGCCGAGACGTCAGCGCTATCGACGCGCAACCGATAACTCACCGATGGTTGAAGGCTGGCGGATTGCGCGTTGGCGACCGCAGTCGCCGTGGCAAGGAGGACGCCGGACAGGAGCGATGTGGCGCGGATCATGGGTGTGATGGATCTCGGGCTGTGTGGACGGAGTCGACGATGGAAGTGGGATGCCGGCCAGCACATGAGTGCTGCTACGACGGGCAAACGCACGGTCGTGCGTGGCGCGGCGAACCGTCTGGCACCGAGAGCTGGCCGCGCGTAGCTTCCGAGTACTCACCCGTGGCCCGCTGGTGTGTTCTCGCTTCACCTCCGCATCGCTGAGTGCCAATATGCGTCGCGCGCTGCTCCTCGTCCCCTGCCTTCTTGCCTGCGCGAAATCTGAAACCGCGCAGACCGATTCGACGACCATGGTGCCGGCGGGGTCCGCTGCGTCCGCTTCGCCTTCTGCAGCCGCTGCGCCCGCGGCGCCGACAGGGGTGTCGGAGGCGACCGTCGCTGGCACGTGGCGGGGCACGACGATCCTCGAGGGTTCCGACTCCGTGCTGGCACGGTGGACCCACGTCTGTGGAACGGGGCAGTGCAAGAGTACGATCGATGGATCGCCGGAAACCATTCCCTCCGTCTACCACATTTCCGGCGACAGCGCTTTTGGCACAACACCCATCTACGATGATCCCGTGCTCAAGGCCAGGGTATTCGATTCGTGGGTCCTGCGTTGGAAGGACGGAAAGATCGTGAGGACCGGCGTTTTGAAATTGGGAGACAAACCCGACTCGGTCGTGTTGCGCTATCGCTTCGAAGGGAGTCGAGCGCCTTGATCGGCGTCGCGTCAGTCCTGCCTAACGTGTACTGAGACCGACCGCTCGAGGTAGCGCTCGACGGCGTCCGCGGCGTCGCGACCCTCCCGGATCGCCCACACGATGAGCGAGGCGCCCCGTCGCGCGTCGCCGGCGGCAAACACACCGTCGGCACCGGTCATGAACTGGGCGTCGGTGACGATGGTATTCCGGGGACCGATGCGCACCCCGAGCTCGTCGATCAGGGGACTGTGCTCCACTCCCGTGAATCCCATGGCCAATAACACGAGGTCCGCAGGCAGCGTGTTCACGCTCGTCGCGGCACCAGAGGTCTCGGCGTGCACGGCCTGCACGCGTCCGTCGTCCCCGGAAAACCGGGACGTCGACAGACTCCACTGACGCTCGCCGCCCTCCTCGTGCGCGTGCGAGGTCCGCAGCTGCAGCGGCCACAAGGGCCATGGCGTGCTCGGATCCCGGCTGAGCGGTGGCTGCTGCAGGAGCTCGATCTGCCTGACGTGGACTGCTCCCTGCCGATGGCACGTGCCGACACAGTCCGAGCCAGTATCACCGCCCCCGATGACCACAACACGTTTGCCGGCGGCTGACAGCGTGGGACTGACGTCGATGCGATCGCCGGCGACCCGACGGTTCTGAAGCGTGAGAAAGTCCATCGCGAGCTCGATGCCGGCGAGCTCGCGTCCGGGCACGACCAGATCTCGTGGTTGCCTCGCTCCGATCGTGAGCAATACCGCATCGAAGTCTCGCTGGAGTGCCTCCCCACTCACATCCACACCGACATCGACGCCCGTTTCGAACCTGACGCCTTCGGCCGCAAGCTGACGGAGCCGCGCGTCGAGCACGCGCTTCTCCAGCTTGAAGTCGGGAATGCCGTATCGCAGGAGTCCGCCCACGCGGTCGGCCTTCTCGAACACGACCACGCGATGGCCCCGGCGTCGCAGTTGTTGCGCTGCCGCGAGCCCGGCGGGTCCCGAACCAACGATCGCCACTCGGCGATTCGTCAGGCCACGTGTCGGAGTCGGCGCGATCCACCCTTCAGCGAAACCGCGATCAGCGATGGCTTGCTCGATGTGTCGGATGGTCACGGGCTCGTCGACGATGCCGAGCACACAGGCGGATTCGCACGGCGCGGGGCAGAGGCGGCCGGTAAGCTCCGGGAAGTTGTTGGTGGCGTGCAGCGCCTCCCATGCGGCGCGCCAGCGCCCCTCGCGAACGAGCGCGTTCCACTCCGGAATCACGTTCTGTACGGGGCATCCTGTATCACCCTGACAGAACGCGACGCCGCAATCCATGCATCGCGCGCCCTGTGCGCGAAGCACCTCATCACTGCTAGGCTCGTAGAACTCGTGCCAGTTCGAGGTTCGCTGAACCACCGGCAGCCGCCGCGGCTCCTGACGTCCGATCATCTGCCCGCTGTTGGACCCGCCCATGGACTTCGGTCTCCGTGTGTTGGAGTCGTGCTTCCAGTGCTCGCTTGTATTCGATAGGCATCACACGGACACAGTGTGCCAGCGTGGCGTCCCAGTGGCGAAGGAACCGGCGCGCCCTGGCGCTCCCCGTCAGGCGCTCGTGTCGCTCGACCAGACGCTTGAGCAGCGCGACATCCGAGACGTCCGACACCGGTTCCAGCATGACCAGACTCTTGTTACAGCGTTGCTCGAACGTGCCCGCTTCATCCAGCACGAATGCCACACCGCCGCTCATCCCGGCGGCGAAATTGCGACCGGTGCTGCCGAGGACCACCACCACACCACCCGTCATGTACTCGCAGCCGTGATCACCCACACCTTCCACCACCGCGACTGCACCGCTGTTGCGCACCGCGAAGCGCTCACCGGCCGTGCCGTGTACATACACTTCGCCACTCGTCGCTCCGTAGAGCGCGACGTTTCCGATGGCGATCGTTTGCCCTCGATCGAACGCCGCGGCCTTCGGCGGAACGACGATCAGCCGACCCCCGGACAATCCCTTGCCGAAGAAATCGTTCGCCTCCCCTTCGAGGCTGAGCGTGACGCCGGTCGCACAGAATGCGCCGAAGCTCTGCCCTGCCGAGCCGGTGAACGAGAAGCGCAGCGTGCCGGGAGGCAACCCGTCGGCGCCCACCTGCCTGACGACTTCTCCCGAAAGCATGGCCCCCACGGCCCGGTCGCCATTCCGAATCGGAAACCGCCTGTGAACGCGCTTGCGCCGCTCCAGTGCCGGCTGCGCCGCCTCGATCAGAGCGCGGTCCAGCACCCGCTCGATGGAATGCTCCTGCCCGCGCAGACACCGACGCGCGATACTCGATGGGACGTCGGGACGATGGAGCAGCGCGGTGAGATCGAGCGTGCGCGCTTTCCAGTGCCCCGTCATGTCGCGCATCCGTAGCACGTCGCTGCGACCGACCATCTCGTCCATCGTCTGGAATCCCAGATGCGCCATCAACTCCCGCACGTCTTCGGCCACGAAGAAGAAGTAGTTGATGACGTGGTCGGGCTGTCCCTGAAACCGCGCTCGCAGCACGGGATCCTGAGTGGCGATGCCGACGGGACAGGTGTTGAGATGACATTGCCGCATCATGATGCACCCCTGCGCCACGAGCGGCGCCGTGGCGAAGCCGAACTCCTCGGCGCCTAACAAGGCCGCGATCACGACGTCGCGACCGGTCTTGAGCTGGCCGTCGGTCTGCAGCCGCACGCGACCGCGGAGATCATTGAGCACCAGCGTCTGCTGCGTGTCGGCGAGGCCCAGCTCCCACGGAATGCCGGCATGCGCGATCGACGAGAGGGGAGACGCCCCGGTGCCACCCGAATCACCGGAGATCAGGATCAGATCCGCGCGCGCCTTGGCCACGCCCGCGGCGATCGTGCCCACGCCGAGCTCGGACACGAGCTTGACGGACACGAGCGCGTGCGGGTTCACGTTCTTCAGATCGAAGATCAACTGCGCCAGGTCTTCGATGGAGTAGATATCGTGATGCGGCGGTGGCGAGATCAGCGACACACCGGGCGTTGCATAACGAGTCCTGGCGATGACGTCGTCCACCTTGTGTCCCGGCAGCTGGCCGCCTTCACCGGGCTTGGCGCCCTGTGCCATCTTGATCTGCAGCTCG
>JBQTIW010000338.1:0-7398 GCA_052387735.1 Gemmatimonadaceae bacterium | reverse complement strand
TGGACGGTGCGGCCGCGGGATCGAGGGCGACCGTGCCACTCGACAGCGCCACCAGGGTCAGGCCACGAGCGGCGAGCAGCGCCTTGAGCTCCGCGGGTCGGTCTCCCCATGCGGTGACCGCCGACCCGCGGAGCTGAATGCCGGTGAAGCCAAGCGATGAAATGTCATCAATGGCCCGTCGGTCGGCGCCATCCCAGGTGATCGCGGCGTAGCCGAAACGGATTCGCGGCGCGTGAGGCAGAGATGACGCGTTCCGCCATGCTGCCGCCATCGCCGCGAGCCCGAAACCCTCGAGCACAAATCCCCTGCGAAGCATCGAGCGCGCGCGTCAGGCCTTCGGTGTCCATCCAGGAGCATACGTGCGTGACCAGAGCTTCGATGCTTCGGCGTCACCCTGAATCCGTGCCGTCGTCGGATCGATGCGGAGCTTCCGCCCGGTCTGATGCGCGATGGTCCCGAGGTGGCACAACATCCCCGTCTTCGCGCCATCGGCGATCGGTGCGTTGAGCTGTGCACCCGTACGAATGGCATCGAGGAAGTTCTGCATGTGCAGCTGTGTGAGCCCGTCATCACCGACGGTGTTGAGTGCATCACCCTGTGGAGCGACGGTCGACTCTCTTACCACCTTGTTCTTGAGATCGAAGATGACGTAGCCATCCTGATCGATCACCAAGCTGCCGCCGGTGCCGAGAATGATGGTTCCGCGCGATCGGCCGTACATCTGTTGACCGTTGCAACTCTGGCCGTGCCAGATGATCGTCTTGCCTCCCTCGAATTCGAAGGTCGCTTCCTGCGTGTCGGGGAACTCCCAGTCGTCGGCGAAGTGATGGCGGTGGCCCGTCGAATACACGGCGGTCGGATAGTCGACGCCGAGGAGCCAGCGCGCGACATCGATCTCGTGGGTTCCGTTGTTGCAGATCTCCCCGGTACCCCAGCGCGTGAACCAGTGCCAGTTGTAATGGATGATGTTGTCGCGGTACTCGGTGCGCGGGGCAGGTCCCTGCCAGAGCTCGAAGTCGAGGGTAGATGGAACGGCTGCCGCTCGCCCCTTGCCGATTCCCGTGCGCGTGTTGGCGTACCAGGCCCGCGCCAGGTAGGGGGTACCGATCGCGCCGCCCCTGATCGCGTGAATCGCCTCGTAGAACCTCGGACCTGAGCGACGTTGAGTGCCAAGCTGTACGAGCGACTTGTATTTCGTCGATGCCTTGATCAGCAGTTCGTCTTCGTGGGGGTTGTTCCCGCTCGGCTTCTCGAGGTACACGTGCTTGCCGGCCTGCATCGCGAGCAATGTCATCGGGGTGTGCCAGTGATCGGGCGTCGCTATGGCGATGGCATCGACGGACGTGTCGTCGAGGACCCTGCGGAAGTCACCGACCGCCTTTGGTGACGGTGCCTGCAGCTGTGAGGCGGCGGTCGTCGCTTTCGCGATGACGTTCGCGTCGACGTCGCAGATATACGCCACTTCGGAATTCGGGAGCTGTGCGAAGTTCTGCGCGTGTACGACCCCGCGGCCATTCACGCCGATGACTGCCACGACAACTTTCTCTGCCGGCGAGCCACCGAGGACGAACAGCGGACCAGGCTTGCTCACGCCTGCGACCAGCCCCAGCGCGGCCGTACCGCTCGCCTTGATGAAGTCCCGCCGATCGCGCTTTGCGTGTCTCGACTCCATGACGTCCTCACGAGTGAGCGTTCCACGATGCCCGATCTCCGCGCTACCTGATCTCTCGCAACTTGATGTCCCGGAACCACACCACGTCATCGTGGTCCTGGAGCACGATCTGTCCCTTGCGACGCGTCGCAAACCACGACGGGTACAGGCGATACTTGCTCTTGGCGAACGCCAAATCGAACGCGGCCGTGCCGAGGTCGAACTCCACGATCTTTTCGCCGTTCATCCAGTGCTCGCCATGGTTGCCGCGGAAGACGATCTTCGCCCGGTTCCACTGACCCGCTGGATACACCTTCTTTTTGTCGTTTGGTGCGAACATGTCATACAACGCACCGGAGCGATGCGTGGCGAGCTTGTTGTCCTCGTTCTTCTCGTCGTCGTTCATCTGATACTCCCATCCCTTTGCAGCATGGGGTGGCGACATCTTCGTGGACAGTTCCTCGGACACGTTGTACTTGAGTCCACTGTTCCCCGCCTCGGCGATCTTCCATTCCCAGGAGAGTTCGAAGTCGTGATAGGCACCGTCCGAAACGAGATCCATGCCCGTGAGCGGTTGGCCGTCGGCTTGCAGGGGACCCTTTCCCCGTTCCACGTGCTTGATCGCGCCGTCCTCGACGATCCACAGGCCCGGCGGCGTATCCTTGAAGCCAAGGCCGTGCCAACCGCTCAGCGTGCGGCCATCGAACAGGAGTTGCCATCCGGCAGCCTTCTCAGCGGAGGTCAATGTGTTCGGCCTCGCTACCTCGCTGCCTCGCGTTCCCTGACCGGGCGCGAGCGTTGGAATGGCGACGAGCAGCGCCATCGCGCCCGTTTTTGAAGTGACCATGCGCTGACTCCATCACAGGATGAATCCCGATGAGCAGACAATACCCAAACAACGTCGTGATGGCGAGGTGACGGCCTGAGCGACCACAGAGGCGCTTCCGCCGTGTGCTGCACTGCCCCGAAGGCTGGACGTACCGGTCACTCGCGAACGCCGAAACGCGACACCCCGGAGAGTCGGACGCCGGTCTCCGGGGTGTCTGGCGCACGCGCAATGCGGGATGCGGAGCGCCTATTTGCAGGTGATCGATGTGTTGTTTACCGTCGCTGTGATGTCCCCATTGGCGTTCACGGTCACGTGAATCGTCTGGTGGACGGCGAGGTTGTTGTCCGGCCCCGGTCCGATGAAACGAAAGTTGTTGATGAACGTGAAGTTGGCCGGAGGGTTGCCATTGAAATTGGTGATCTGCTGCGTCACGCCCGTCGCTCGATACGTGTCTCCCGACGTCAGCCCAGTTCCAGAGAGTCCCTGCGGTTGGAAGTGCACCTTGATGTGAGTGTTGCCAGCGTTCGAGACCGTCACGTGCGTCAGGATGTGCAGGGTCCCGATCGCGAGGACAAACTCGCCGGTACCTCCGATGGCGCACGGCACGAATGTGAGGACGGCTACTGGAACTTTCGCATTCGACGTAGTGCTGGTCGCCGCAAGCAGTGGCTGTGCGTCTCTGACCTGCGTTGGGGTCGCGTCGGTCGGGAGACCACCGCACCCGGCCAGAGCGAGGCCGACGAATGAAAGGAACGTGCGCATAACACCCCCTGTTCTCAGGGCCCTTACCCATTCCACCCCGTCGAGGGCCATGCGGCGGGGCGCGTGCGCGGAGGCCGCCCGAGTCGGCATCGTGTGCGGCGCAACCCTCCCAGCGCCGCCCCGCCCGACGTCCATCCCAATATTCTGACCCACATCACACCCGTCAATACCTGACGGCCTATCTCGGTGTCTCGCGCGCCGGGGCACGCAAGCCCGTTGTAGGGTCGACAACGCACACCGTCTTACGTGCTCCAGGCAGGTTGCGCGCAGCCCGGCGTTCGGTGAGAACGAAATGGTCGCGGCACGCCGCTGACCGCCGGCTGAGCAGGATCGCTCAACAAAGGCCGTTGGCGAGCGAGGCGCACGGAGCGGGCTCACACGATCATTCAACCCGGTCCGGCCCTGATCTACCCGTGACCTTCCCATCAGAACGGACGAACCACTTGCAGCATCGACGAGTACGGCCAGACAGAAAATCGATGCGCGAGCCACACGGCTCGCCCACCCGTCGCTCGAACCTGCCGCGTCGGCTGCCGTTCGTCCTTAGCCGCCGAAAGCGCGGACGCTCCGTCGTCCGACGCCGACACAACCAGCGCGCTGCTGCCCACCGCTGCCGCGGCGACGGCGTTGGGCGACGGTCATTGCTCCCTGCAGGGGCGACGGTGCGCCCTGCGGGCCGCACCGACTGCCGCGCGAACCGCGAGCTCGTCCGCCCTATCGCCACGCGATCCGGCGTCGCCGCCAAGCGCGGCGCCACGAACTCGTCCAGCGGTCGCACGAGGCCACAACTGCGCCGATGCTCCGGTGGCAATCCCGAGGCCCATGCGAATCGCGGCCTCAGCTCCTGCGAGTGTGACGCGATCCGCGTTCGACGCTCCGCAGTCGTCCGCGCCCTTCACTCCGCGCACGCGGCGGCGTACCCGTCCTCCACGAACCGCTGCCGAGCGTCGCGCGCGGTCCGTGCCATCGACGCGGCGGCCGCGAGCGTGCCGTCGTCGTCCCGCACTGCCGGCACCGACACCGCCGCCAGCTGTCCGTCACTCGGCACACGCAGAGCGCGAGCCGGGCGAGTGATCAGGCGACGGCGCTCCAGGGAGATCGTGGGCGCCAACGCCGGTTAGTGACGCGTCGACGCGAGCGTCGGCCGCGGCCGCGCCTCCCTGCTTGTGCGCAACGCCTCCCAGCGCGTGATCACTGCCGTTCACCGCTGCACCAGCCTCGCCACGTCGCCGTCACTCGCCGGCGGTGCGCGCTGCGCCAGATGGTCACGCGCGCGACGAGCCGCGCGGCGCCACGGCGTCGCGCCGCCCCGGATGTGCTGGGCTCCTCGAACCAGCGACTGCACGCGCGAAGAACAGAGCGCCAGCATGCGCGTCCTTGACCCTGGCTCCGGCATCGGTGACGCGATGTCGATCGCTGCGCGCGCCGTCGGGACGTCCTCCCGCGTTGCCGGTGCACATCTTTCCGAGCCGAGCGCTCGTCAGGCAGCGCCACATCGCGATGCTGTACGGCGAGACGAAGACGCGGCAATGCATCGCTCGACCACCGCACGGTCATCCCGCCGCTCCGCCGTGCGAATCGAAGAGACCGCATCGCCTCCGTCGAACGCCGCACGGTCGACCTCAAACCCCGCGCTGCCTTTCGCGAACGCTACACTGCCGATGCCATGGTCTGCTGTCCCGTCCCGCCGAGCCGCACTGCGCCCCACGGCACCAGCGCCGCCACATCGCCGGAGCGCGCCGCCGACCGGCCGGATCGCCGTATCACAGTGCAACTCGGTCGTGCCGGCTTCGATCAGCGCACGGCAGTTTCTCGCGACCACAGAGCTCGCTCTCTGTTCTGCATTCCCATCCGCACGACCTGCAGCGCCAACCGGCTGCCTCGCGGTCTGCCTTTGGATGCCTGCAGCGCAGTTCGGTCCGACCGCAGCACCGTCGCGCAGTTCCGCCGAGCCTCATCTCATGACGTCAGCGTCGATCCGACGTCCCGCCGTGTCGTCCCGATGCGCTGCGGCGCCCGTTCCTGCTCCTGCATCATGTCGTCGTCGCGCTGGAGTGCCGGCCGCCAGAACTGCAGTGGCTCATCGCCGATGCGCGTTGCTGCCCAGAGAACCGACGTTGCCGTCAGGTGGCTGCACGGTGCCCTCACCAGAAGCCACACCGCCGACCCGATGACGTGCGGCACCGCCTCGTCGTCCTGCAGCATCGACGCGCAGGACTACAGTGTCGCCTGTCCTCTCCACCGTGCCGTTCGTCGAGAGCACAGCGCCGCGTTCAAGGTCCGCAGAACTGTCCCGCCGATCTGCAGCGCCGCTCACGATGCTGCCGCATCGTCTCGAGACGGCAAATCGTCTCCATCTGGCAGTCCGGAGGAAAAAACAGAGGCCTCTCTCCGCAACCCCGCGACTGCGCGTGAAATGTCCCGAGCTCGCGTGCGCGCCCAACAAACAGACAAACACCATCCTGGAATTGGCACTAGCGGGCGCCACCTGCCCTGCCACCTGATGGTCGCAGGTGTGCCTTGAGAAAACGCCCCGTGTGCGACGCTTTGCACGCGGCGATCTCCTCTGGCGTTCCCGTGACGACGACCTCGCCGCCGGCATGTCCGCCTTCCGGCCCGAGATCGATCACATGGTCCGCCGTCTTGATCACGTCGAGGTGATGTTCGATCAACAGCACCGTGTGTCCCGCGTCCACCAACTGCCCGAGCGAGCCCAGGAGTCGCTCCACATCCGCGAGGTGCAGCCCGGTCGTGGGTTCGTCGAGGATGTACACCGTGTGCTTCGCGCGCTGCAGCTTGCTCAGCTCCGTCGCGATCTTGATGCGCTGTGCCTCGCCACCGGACAGCGTCGTGGCGGACTGCCCTAACGTGAGATAGCCCAGTCCCAGTTCGTTCAGCACCTCGATCTTCCGGCGCAGCGTGGCCTCATCGGCGAAGAACCTGACCGCTTCCTCCACGGACATGTTCAGCACGTCGTTGATCGTCTTGCCCCGCACCGTGACTTCGAGGGTGTCGCTGTTGAACCGCGCCCCCTTGCAGGCGCCGCACAGCACCTCGACATCGGGCATGAAGTACAGTTGGGTGGTGATCACCCCCTCGCCCTGGCACTCCTCGCAGCGGCCACCATTGACGTTGAAGCTGAAGCGTCCCGCCTTGTAGCCGCGCTCCACCGACAGCGGCGCCTGCGTGAACAGGTCCCGGATCGTGTCGTAGAAGCCGATGTAGGTCGCCGGGTTCGACCGGCTGTTCCGGCCGATTGGCGACTGATCGATGTTGACGACCTTGCGCACGTGTTCCATGCCGTCGACACGGTCGTGCTCGCCCGGGAGGGTGCGCGTGTCTTCCAGGCGTTTCCACAGCGCCCTGTACAGCACGTCATTCACCAGCGTGCTCTTGCCCGAGCCAGAGGCGCCGGTGATGGCCACCAGCCTGCCTAACGGGAACGTCACGGTCACCGACTTGAGGTTGTTCTCCCGCGCGCCGCGCACGGTCAGCGTCTTGCCGTTGCCCGAACGCCGCTTCGTGGGCGTGGCGATCGACCGCTTGCCCGAGAGGAACTGCCCGGTCGGTGACGCTTTGCACTTCAGCACGTCGTCGATCGTTCCCTGGACCACGACCGAGCCGCCATGCACGCCCGGTCCAGGGCCCATCTCCACCACGTGATCGGCGGCGCGGATCGTGTCCTCGTCGTGCTCCACGACGATGACGGTGTTGCCGATGTCGCGCAAGCGTTCCAGCGTGGCGATCATCTTGACGTTGTCCTTGGGATGCAGCCCGATGCTCGGCTCGTCGAGCACGTAGAGCATCCCCATCAACCCGGACCCGATCTGCGTGGAGAGACGGATGCGCTGCGACTCGCCCCCGGAGAGTGTGCCGGATCGGCGGTTGAAGCTCAAGTAGTCCAGACCGATGCCTAACAGGAGTGTCAGACGTCCGCGAATCTCGTTCAGGATCTGCCGGCCCGCATCCGCTCCGCGGCCGGTGGGCTTCACCGTGCCAAGGAATGCCTGCAGCTCGTCGAAGTGCAACTGTCCGACGTCGTAGATGGTCCTGCCGCCGACCGTGAAAAGCAGGCGTGTCGCTCGGAGCCTCGCGCCGTTGCAGTCGGGGCAGGTGTGCTCGACCATGACCTTGTCGAGCCAGGCTTCCATGCGGG
>JBQTIW010000337.1:0-18715 GCA_052387735.1 Gemmatimonadaceae bacterium | reverse complement strand
GGGCGCCATAGCGCCGGCCCAATCCTTCACGCCCGCGCCCGCTATCGCTCCCTGATCACCACCGACCCGTTGCCGCTCGACATGCGGAGCCGGCGCGCGCCGTCGCCGATCGTGCCCCGCAGGCGCGTGGGCGAGATGCGTCCGGTGATCCGGATCGGAAAATCCGTTGTGATCCGGCCATTCCCGGTCGAGGCCTCCACTTCAGCGCTGAAGTCGGAGGGGACCGTGAGTTCGATGCGGCCGTTGCCGGAACTGAAATCCAGATCGTCACGGCCGGTCAGGCGATCCATCGTCACCAGGATATCTCCGTTGCCTGACGAGGCGTTGACCGGGCCGTTGACCGCCGTGATCGACACGTCGCCGTTACCGGAGCTGGCCTGGACGGGTCCGCCAACGTTGTCCACGGTCACTTCGCCGTTGCCACTGGTTGCTGTCACCTGACCCTGTACGCGGGCCACTCGCACGCGGCCGTTCCCGCTCGTGATCCTCGCCTCTGCGACCGCCGCGCTGAGCGACACTTCACCGTTCCCCGAGGAGGCGTGTACGTGGGTACCGCGCGGAACAGTCACCGTAATGTTGACGCGGGCCCGATCGTTCCAATTGCGCCAGTTCCGCCGTCGATTGCTGCGGAAACCGTCTTCGCTGCACTCGTCCTCCTCGTCGTATACGGCACAGATCGTGACCCCACGCGAGCGGCGCAGCACGACGAATCCCACGTCTTCGGCATCGCCGCGCACCTTCTCCGCGCGGAACTCGAGTGAGCCTCCGGACGCCTCGGTGATGGTGATGGTGCCGGTGGGAGAGAAGATGCCGATCTCGCCGCCACTCCCGACCTGCTCGGTGACGGTAAAGATGCGCTCGTTGCGGCCGACGATATTCTGGGCGCCGGCCGCCGTGGACATGGCCAGGAAGGCGCAAAGTGCGGTCGATAGTCTCATTGGTACGCTCGAAGTGCGATGACTGCTGGGTGTGACAGCCTGAGGCGGAAGGAGGTTTGAACCTGCCCGACACTGGCGGCCGCCACGGTCGGGATGCGACGATTCATGATCAATGGCACTCGGCCCGTCCCCAAACGCGCGTGAGCACCGCTGGGTATCCATAGGTTTCGCGATCCCCAGAACATGAGGCGAGCGGAAATGCGTGGAAAGGTCCTTCTCGGCGGATGTGCCCTGGTTCTTCTGGCGAGCGCCACCGCGTTCAGCGGGTCCACGGAAGACGAGCGCGAGGTGCGTTCGGCGCTGGAGCACTATCTGGCCGGTCACGCCACCGGTGACGGCGCGCACTACCGATTGGTGTTTCATCCGGACTCCAAGCTCTACTTCAATCGCGACGGCAAGTTCAGCACACGGACGGCGGAGGAGTACATCTCCGGTGCAAGCGGCAAGCCCGCGCCAGACGAGGCTCAGCGGAAGCGCCGCATTGTCAGCGTCGACGTGGTGGGCGACGCAGCTCAGGCCAAGATCGAGCTCGACTACCCGACGACATTCTTCACCGACTACTTCAACCTGCTCAGGGTCGACGGGAAGTGGATGATCGTGAACAAGACCTTCCACGCACGGACGAAGAAATAGCGGGGAGCTGGGAGCGGGAAGCGCAGAAACGCTCCAACTGTCGTCCAACCGTTCAGAGCAGGAGCATCCCCTGGCGCGCACCGATTGCCACGGCTTCGGCGCGCGTATCTGCGCCCAGTTTGGCAAAGATTGACGAGATGTGCGTCTTCACCGTGTGCTCGGAAATACCGAGGCGCGAGGCGACGATCTTGTTGCCCAGGCCATCGGCGACGAGCGCGAGGATCTCCCGTTCGCGTGGTGAGAGGGGCACACCGGTGCCGCTGGGTGCCTGGAGCCTCACGGTTTCCCGCGTTGGTGCTGCAGTCACGGCCTCGAGCGCTTCGGGAGCCAGCGCGATGAGACCCGCGTTCGCCGCCTCGAGTGCGGCGACAATCTCCCGTGCTCCGGCGTTTCGTGGCAGCAGGGCGCGCAGTCCCAGCCGGAAGAGCGCTCGCCCCTGATCGAGCCTGTCGGTTTCACACAACACGACCAGGGGTGGCAGTGACACGTGCTCGTCCAGACTCGCGAGCACTGACCGCAGGCGCGAGGTTTCGTCGACGCTGATGAGTGCGACGTCGATCCGTCGCGCCACATCCGGCGCGAGCACGCTCTCGAGCTGCGTGCCGCGCCCGACGATCGTCAAGTGTGGATCAGGGGCGAGCAGCGCTTCGAGAGCCAGGAGCGCCGCGCGCGTGGGTGCAGCGATCGCAATGCGCGTCACGCCGCCCAGGACACCTGGCTCGGGAGTGCACCGGCCGCGACCGCCTCACGAATGACCCGAGAGACGACGTTCACGGGAATCGCCACTCCCAAACCCCCGACGATCATGGCGTTGATGCCAACGATACGACCCGTGGCGTCCACCAGAGGCCCACCGGAATTCCCGGGAGCCAGTCGAACATCAGCCGCGATGTGCCGGGGTGCGCCGCGTCGATCCCGCGCGATGGCGTGCACGACACCTAACGAGAGCGCATGCGCCACGCCCCACGGATGCCCGTGCGCCAGCACGATGGAGCCGGGCCGCAGCACAGCCGGATTGCCCAGTGGCAGGTCGGGGACACCGACCAGGTCGGTTTGCAGCAGTGCGATGTCGCGTCCGTCGTCCTGAAACAGCAGTCGCGCCTCGGCTTCACGCCCGTCTCCCAGTCGCACACGGTGACGGCGTGCGTCGCCGGCGACGTGTGCGTTCGTGACGATGAGCCCGCTCGGGTGCCAGACGACACCACTGCCCCGACCATCACCATCGCGGCCGGAAATCTCCACGGTCCAGCCGCGGACGAGCGTGGCCAGGCCGTGAAGGTCGGCATCAACGGGAAGTGTTGTCGTCGACATGCTGCTACCTCCGCCCCGCCTGACGCGGGCGTTCGCCAATCGTGAGTGTTACCTCCGTGAGCTGACCAGCGCGAACGACGCGCAGTCTTGCCTGGCTGCCCACGCGTTCACCTGAGAGTTGGACGAGCATCTCACCGGGGTCGGTGACCGGCTGCCCGTCGAACGCCACCACGACATCGCCGAGTTGGACGCCAGCAACGGCAGCGGGGGCGCCCTCGTCGACGCTCACCACCATGAGGCCGACGTCCTGTGACGGGCTGAGCTGAGAGGCCACGTTCGACGGAAGGCGGACCGGCTGTAGTCCGAGCCCGATGTACCCGCGCCGGACGCGTCCACTCTTGAGCAATTGTTCGGCGACGCGGGTGACAGTACTGAGCGGGATGCTCATCGCCGACGCGCGCGACAGCCCTGACGAGTTCATACCGACGACTTCCCCGCTGGCGTTCGCCAGCGCGCCGCCGGAGAACCCGTCGTAGATGGAGACGTCGAGACGAACGAAGCGGTCAATGCGCCCGCCGCTCCACGTGCGCCACTCGCCGCCCACGGAGCTGATCACTCCGAGCGCGGCCGTTGCCGAGCTTCCGGGCATGCCTAACGCGAGCACCAGCTGGCCTACCTGGGGCTCGGCAGTGGCCGGAACGATGACCGGGAGCTGCACCGGCCGCTCGAGCCTGAGAACGGCGATGTCGGTAGAGGGATCGCGGCCCGCGAGTGTTGCGCCAAGGGTGGTGCCGTCGGAGAGCGTGACGGTGATTCCTTCCTCGCGCTGGATGACGTGATGGTTGGTGACGACGACGTCACTGCGCCAGAGCAACCCGGACGCCGGAATGCGGCGCCGGGCGTGGATGGCGACCACGGACGTACTGACCTTGGCGACGACAGCCGCCAGGTCATCGGAGAGATTCTGCAGCGCGGTCATGAGGACGGCAGCGGAAGTGAGAGAAGGTGCTCGATGGAATGCCGGTTGCGCCGAACGCGCGATGGCGGCCCACCATTGCTGCTCTCATGATCGCGGGTTGTGGGAGTATGGAGGAGTCGGGTGTTTGGGGGAGGTGATAGGCGATAGCCAGGGAGAACCCAGAAGACTCGTTAGGTATGACCGCCGTCACTCGCCTATCGCCCTATCGCCTATCCTCTACTTGACCTCGATCTTTCGCAGTTTCGCCGATTCAGCCTTCGGCACCGCGACCGTCAGCACGCCCTGAGTGAACGTGCGCTGATCCTGTCGCCTTCCACGTGCTGCGGGAAACGCAACGAACGCTCGAAGGAACCCCAGTCGCGCTCACTGAAGAACACGCGGGAGCCCTCGCCTTGCGGGAAGTTCGGCTCGCGCTGGCCGCGCACGGTGAGCGTGTTGTGCTCGAAACTGACGTCGACCTTTTCGGACGTCACGCCGGGGAGGTCGAAATAGATGAGGTACTCCTGCTCGGTTTCCACCGCGTCAACGGCTGGCGTCCACCCTCGCGCGCTGGGGGGAGCGCTGGGTGTGGGACTGAACGCCTGGTCCATGGTTCGGCTCAGGGACACCATGCGATCAAACACGCTGTTGAGTGGGGTTACGGTAACCATTGCTTGTTCTCCTGCAGAGTCTCGATGGTCAATGATGAGAATGGCGAGCCGCACCATGCGGCCAGCGGACGCTGAAAGGGGGGGCAGGCCCTGTGCCACCTGTTGACTGTCACCTTGACCAGGAAAACCCACGCTACGTTTGCAGAGGTGGCAGGCGCATGTCGCGTCGGCAGAGCCTGGAGCGTCGTAGCCGCGGTCCCGCGCGTCCTCCGGTGGTCCCGGTGGGCCTGACGTCATCGCCGTTATTGGCGGAGCGTGCCTAGAATTCGGAGTTTCGCATTCCAGTGCGCACGACTCACGCAGATCCGGTCCACTCGCTGTCCAGCACCCCGCTCTCCAGGGGAAACGACCGATGGCTGTGGGTGGCATTTACGGCCGCCCTGAACCTCCTGCTCTTCCTCTACCACTACCTGGGTGACCTGGCGGAGGTGGGTGTCCCGGTCGTCCCGGAACGATCGCCACTCCGACGTGGAGAGGGCAGCTTCAACGACGTGCACCGCGGGTCGCGTTCACATCCCCTGTCAACCATGACGCGTCATTTCCATCATCGCAGCACCTGCGCAGCTCTCGTCGCAGCGCTCGCGATCCTGCCGGCCGAACGCGCCCGTGCGCAAGCGAGCGTCGACTGGCGCGCATACGGCGCCACGACGCACGGCACGAAGTACTCTCGCGCTGCGCAGGTCGACCGCAGCAACGTCGCGAAACTCTCGGTCGCGTGGGAATACCGTACCGGCGACCTCGTGCAGGGGGAAGGCACCGGGCGCATGCAGGTGACGCCCATCGTGGTGGACGGTGTGTTGTACCTGGCGACGCCACACGGAAGCGTCATCGCGCTCGATCCCTCCACCGGCCAGGAGCGCTGGCGCCACGAAGCTCGCGTGGACACGGCGGCTCGATTTGGCGACTTTGCGAGCCGAGGGGTCTCGTTCTGGCGGGATGCCACAGCCAGGCCTAACGAGCCGTGCGGGCGACGCATCTTTTTCGGTACCGTGGACGCGCGCCTCATTTCGCTCGACGCCGCAGCTGGCACGTTGTGCCCCGGTTTCGGTGCGGGCGGCACGATCGATCTGCGGAGCGGCCTGCGCAACGGACCCCCTTCGCGCGGCGAGTACGAGGTGACCTCGCCACCGGCCGTGATCGATGACCTCGTCATTGTTGGGTCGGCCATCTCGGACAATCAGCGTTCCGACGCGCCGTCGGGCGTCGTTCGTGCGTACGACGCCCGTAGCGGCGCGCTGCGATGGGCGTGGGATCCGCACCCACCGGCGGGAGTGAGGGGATCGGAAACGTGGCGTGGTCCGGACGCGGAACGCACGGGCGCTGCGAATGCCTGGTCGATCATCTCCGCTGACGTGGAACGAGGCCTCGTCTTCATACCTACGGGAAGCGCCAGCCCGGACTTCTATGGCGGTGAGCGGTTGGGCGACAACCTGTACGCCAACTCGCTGGTGGCCCTGCGCGCGGCCACGGGCGAGGTGGTGTGGCATTTCCAGGTGGTCCACCACGACTTGTGGGACTACGACGTCGCGTCACAGCCCGTCCTGTTCACGCTACGGCGCGATGGGCGCGCGATTCCCGCCGTCGCGCAGACCACGAAGATGGGCCACGTGTTCATCTTCCACCGGGCAACGGGCGAGCCGTTGTTTCCGGTCGAAGAGCGCTCCGTCCCCGCGTCAACCGTACCCGGTGAGACGGCGGCGCCGACCCAGCCGTTTCCCATCCTCCCCAAGCCCCTTGTGCCGTACACGCTCACCCCGCAACAGGCGGTTGGAGTGGATTCGGCGGATCGTGCCTGGTGCGCGTCGCGGTTCAGCAGCGCGCGCACCGGCAGCATTTTCACGCCTCCGTCGCTCGAGGGAACGGTCGTCTTCCCAGGGAACATTGGGGGATCCAACTGGGGTGGTCTGTCCATCGATGAGGAGCGACAGATCCTCGTCGCGCCCAGCAACCGGCTTGCCACGCTCGTCAGGCTCGTCCCACGCGACCGCGTTGCCGCGGTTCGGCGCGCCACACCCGGCGCCGAGTACGGAGCTCAACGCGGTACGCCGTACGCGATGCTGCGCACCTTTCTGCTCTCCCCGAAGGGTATTCCCTGCAATCCTCCCCCCTGGGGCGTGCTCACGGCGATCGATCTCTCGACCGGAGGCGTGAAGTGGGAGCGCCCGTTAGGCGCCATGCCACAACTCGCCAGCCGGCCCGGCGCCGGGCAGTGGGGATCGATTGGGATGGGTGGCGCACTCGTCACGGCAGGCGGCCGCGCGTTCATCGGTGCCACCCTCGACCAGAAGATCCGCGCCTTTGACATCGAGACGGGGCGGGAGCTGTGGAGTGCTGCACTGCCGGCGGCAGGGATGGCGAACCCGATGACGTACACCGATGCCACCGGGAGGCAGTTCGTCGTCATCGCGGCGGGCGGTCATGATCGACTGCCAATCAGAAAGAGCGACCACATCATCGCCTTCGCTCTACCGAAGTAGGGCGCGACGACCGCCCTTCAGAACTTCAGCACTTGCTCCCTCGATTCACCCGGCGCGAAGTAGAGCGAGTATCGCTCCTCTCTGGGCATCTTGAGCACGGTCATGATGTTTCGCTGGTCGGGAAACTGTTCGAACATCAGCTCATGCTTGATCGCGACCGATTGCACCGGTGTGGACGCGCGGTACTGCACCAGATACCACCACATCGGCGAGTCCGAGGATTCAGGATCACGGCCGGACTGAATGACGCGGGGCTGCAGTCGCTCGCCCCCACTACTCATGACGACTTTGGAAGCAAAGTACCGCTGGAACGCCGAGTCCTGTGACGCTCCGTCCACGATCCGGAGGTCTGCGACTCTGGTGAAGCGGCGAAGGACCGTTTCCATGTCATCATGAAAGACACGCACCCGGCAGATGATCGTCGTGCCGTCCACGACCATCCGGGTATGTGACAGATGAACGTCGTGGCGCGCGGCTGCCGGGGGTGGGCTGGCGCCGAGCAGGGCGACGAACAGGAGAAAAAGCCTGGGCATGGAGGATTCCGACAACGCGAGCCTGGCGTCAGTTTGTTGGAGACCATCTGTCGCCCCCAATGAATCTACCAGTAGCCTGTACCCTGAGCGACGAGGAACGACCCGGTGCCGCCGATCAATTGCTGAGCGGGCTGGCTCGGGAGGCGACGGTTGTCGAGCCCCTGGAGCACGGATACCGGGCGCGGTTTCGCGGGGCACCTGGCGTGATTCGACGGATCGGCGAGGTGATCGAGCGCGAACGGGGATGCTGCACGTTCCTGACCTTCGATCTCCGGACCGAACCTAACGACGGCGACATCACCTTGACGATCACCGGTCCCGCCGGGACCCGCGCCTTTCTCGATCACTTGCTGACGACATGACGAGCGCCTGTTGCGGGCAATCGATCGCCATGCTGACCGCGCTGCTCCCTTCCATCAGTGCGGCGCAAAGCCGGCCTGACTCTGTGGCCAGGGAGCTCACACCCGTTCGCGTCACGGTCACGCGCGACGTGGCGCGGTCGGCGCTGGACCTTCCCTACAGCCTGTCGCGCCTTGTGCTGGACAGCGCGCGCGTGGGCGCGCGCCGTGGCTCACTGACCGACCTGCTGATCACCGTGCCGGGGCTCGTGGTCTCCAACCGGCACAACCCAACACAGGATCCGCGGGTGGCGGTGCGCGGCTTCGGTGCCCGTGCGGCGTTCGGCATTCGGGGGCTGCGCGTGGTCAGAGACGGCGTGCCGCTCACCATTGCCGACGGACAGGCAGCGATCGACTTCGTCGATCTCGAAACAGTCGGCGCCGCGGAGGTCATGCGCGGAGCGGCGGGCGCCTTGTACGGCAACGCATCCGGCGGGGTGGTCGCGCTGCGGACGGAGAGCTATCCGGAGGCCGGCGTTCGCGGGAGGCTGCGAACCACCTACAATCAGGATGCAACGCGGTATTCGGGAACCGCCGCCGGCGCGGGGAGCGCCTGGGCCTGGCAGGGGACGGTGACGCGGAATACCGCCGACGGACCGCGCGACTACGCCCGCTTCCGATCCACGTCGGGGCTGGGCGACATCCAGCGCCGTTTCGGCGGAACCACCCTTCGGGCGCAGCTCACCTGGTACGACACCCCCCTGGGTGAGAATCCTGGCGCCGTGACGGCGACCGAGCTCATTCGTGCCCCGGAGGTTGCGGATTCGCAGAACATTCGCCGGCGCGCGAGTAAGACCGTGACCCAGAAGCTGCTGGCCCTGATCGGCGATCACTCCTGGAGCCGCGGCAACGCCAGCGCATCGCTGTTTGGAGGGCTGCGCGACCTGTACAACCCACAGGCCTTTGCGATCGTGGGCTTCGATCGCCGGACACTGGGCCTGACGATGCGTGTTCAGCAGTCGGGAATCCTGGGACAGAATCTCTGGCGTGTCGCGGTCGGCGCAGACTTGCAGTCGCAGCGTGACGATCGGAGCAACTTCGTGAACTGCGCCGGGCTCACCGGCACTCAGCGTCCGGTGTCGCGATGTCCGACTGCCGCCGACCGCGGCGTGGAGACGATCCACCAGCTCGAAGAGGTCGCAGCGGCGGGCATGTTCGTGCGCGGCGAGGTCACGCGATCGGTGCTCTCGGTCACGGGAACGATCCGCGGTGACAATACCGACTTCACCGTGCGGGACCGGCTCACCACCGCGCCCTCGGGCAACAGTCAGTCACGGGACATGGGCGCGATCACGCCCATGCTCGGCGTCACGGTCAAGGCCCGCCCGCAGTTGTCGATCTATGCCAACGTCGCCGGTTCATTTGAAACGCCCACGACGACCGAGCTGGCGAACCAGCCTAACGGCCAGGGAGGCCTCAACGGCGAGCTCAATCCGCAGCGCGGTCGTACGCTGGAGCTCGGGGCCAAGGGCCTGCTGGGGGGACGCGTCCTCTACGACGTGTCGGTGTTTGACATTGCGACGACCGACGAGCTGATCCCGTTCGAGATTCCCAACAGCGGCGGGCGACGTTTTTTCCGCAATGCGGGCGAGACCTCGCGTCGCGGCGCCGAGCTCGGCATCTCTGCCTCGTTAGGGGGTGTCCTGGACGTCGGGGCGTCGCTGGCGCGGCTGGTGTATGAATACGAGCAGTTCACCGTCGCCACGACCGTCCTCGACGGGAAGCGCGTGCCGGGCGTGTCGCCCACCACCGGCGCCTTCTTTGCGACAGTCCGACCGTCGGGGGGCTTCGTCACGATCGAGGCGCAGCACGGCGCGCGCGCGCCTGCTGATGACGCGAACGTCAACTACGCACCCGGATGGGTTGTCTGGAACGCGCGCGCCGGGCTGACGGGTGGGTGGACACGAGGAATCGAGCCGGTCATCGGCATTGAGAACCTGTTCGACCGGACGTATGTAGCGAACGTCGTGGCGAACGCGACGCGCGGACGGTTTTTCGAACCTGGCGCGCGTCGCCGTGTGTACGTCGCGCTGTCGGTGCGGGGACAGCGGTAGCGTGTGGGTTCGCTGGCTGCGGCGCGCGGTACCCAGGGCCGTCCTGGCCGGCATCCTGCTCGGCCTTGCCGCGCGGCTCGTTATGCGCGTGATCGCGATTCTTGCCAGTGCGGTGGAGGGGTTCTCGTGGGAAGCCACGCTGGAGCTCGTGGTGCTGGGCATCATGGTTGGCGCCCCGCTCGCGCTCCTGTTTTTTCTGGTGCGACCGCGGCTGCGTCTCCGGCGGCCCTGGGCAGGTGTCGTCTACGGGGTGGTGGTCTTTGTCGTGTCTGCGGTGTTTCCACCGGCCGCCGCTCGCAGCGCGATGGCGGGCACGCCGGACGACCCGCGCGTCACTGCGGCGCTGTTTGCCGTGCTCTGGATCGGCTTCGGCCTGCTGCTCGAGTCGATCATGCCTGACAGGCCGGCGGCATGATGGCGACACCAGGAGGGGCGCGAAGGCGTCGGACCGCAGACTCTGGAGAAGAACCGTCATGATGAAGAGCACCGGAGCCCGTCGTGCGCGGGTCGTGCTGGCGCTGCTCGCCGTTAGCGCCTGTGGTGGTGATTCGCCGCCGGCGCGCGATCCGGCGATCACTGCGCTGCAGGTGGAGCTTCTGGACCGCGTGCGCGCCGACCAGGCGATTCGCGACTCGGTCTTCGGGCGCGGACTGGAGCTCGATTCCCTCGCCGTGGCTCGCATGGAGCAAACCGACTACAACAACACTGCCTGGCTCAAGGAGCAGATCCGGGTTCACGGCTGGCCGTCGCGTGCCAAGGTGGGAAAAGCAGCCGCAGATGCCGCATTCCTGATCGTGCAGCATGCGACGCACGACCCGATGTTCCAGCGCGCGATGCTCGACACCGTGACCGGTGAGTTCCAGCGGGGTGACGTGGACGGGCAACAGTACGCCCTCCTCTTTGACCGCGTGACCGTGCGCTTCGGGGGCAAGCAGAGGTACGGCACGCAGGCCAAGCTCACGGGCAAGCGCGTGGTGTTCGACCCGATCGAAGACTCTTCGCGTGTGGATTCACTGCGTGCAGCGGTGGGCCTTCCATCGCTCGAGGTGTATCGCAGGACGCTCGACTCCGTGTACTTCGGCAAGGCGAGGCCAAAGTCCTGAAGGCCTCTTTTCCCAAAAGGAGCGGAGCGCGTCGAACCATCGGCCGGAGTGGACGCCGAACTCCATGAAGGCGAGTGCAGCGTCGGTTCCTGAGTGAGCAGTGGCGCGGCCAGGTTGTCCAGACTCTGTCGCTGCCGTACAGGATCATAGCCTGGGGCGCTGGAGGTCGACACAACGTCAAGACCAGCCATCTCGCTGCCTCGGCTGCTGCCCGGGGTCAGTCGTCGAGCCATCCCGGGTCATCCTGGAGTCGGTGCCCGTCTCATCGATAGGGCCAAGATAGTTTGACCAGCGGCAACGGGAGCAAGCCCCGTCCCACTCCGTATGCACCTGCAGTCCGGACTAGCCAACTCACGGCTGAGTGGGTAGGCTCTCGTGATGGATTTTTCCCCCTCAGAGAACGAGACGCGAGCCAAAATTGAGGTGCTCGCGGACCTGGAACCCGACGTCGTGGAGCTCATGGCGACCCACGAAGCCAAGCGTGTGCTCTGGTTTCCGAGCGAACTGCTCGCGCCCCCGCCAGACAGCGACCCCGATGCGCATGTGCGGCACCTGAGGCGGCGCGCGGAGGGCATTTCGCTTCCGGCGCGTGTCGCGCTCTGCCTCAACACCCTGACCGAGGAAGGACTCCCACACTTCCACCGGATCATCTCCAACTACCTCGGCGCCGACTCCATCTGGGCCAAGTGGAACAACCTGTGGACGGCCGAGGAGGACCGGCACGGCGCGATCCTCCACGACTACACGCGCGACAGCCGTATCCTCGACAACCCCGTGATGGAGCGAATGCAGTTCGAGTATCTCCGCGCCGGCTTCGAGCCGCAGTGGGACAAGGATCCGTATCGCGTCTTCGTGTACACGACGCTGCAGGAGCGCGCGACGCAAGTGAGTCACGCCAACACCGGTCGTATTGCGGGCGAACACGAGCCGGTGATTGGCATGGTGCTCTCGAACGTGGCCAAGGAGGAGGCCCGGCACTATGTCTTCTATCGCGAGATCTTCAAGCGAGTGTTGGAGCGCGATCCCAATCGCGCAATGGAGTCGGCGTCACAGATCATGCCGTCCATCGACATGCCCGGGGTGAGCATGCCGCACTTCCGCGAGATGGCCGACGTTATCCGTCGTGCCGGCGTTTATGGGCCCCGGGACTACCTGAAGATCGTCGAGGACGCGATCCGCTACTGGGCACTGGAAGCGATCACCGGTCTCAACGAGATGGGCAAGAAGGCACAGGAAAAGATCCTCGCGATCCCCGCCCGTCTCGAGCGCGTGGCCGACATGATGGAGACACGGAGCAAGCAGAAGACGTTCTCGTTCGCCGTGGCGTTTGCGAAGGAGTTCGAGATGGATTGAGACGGAGGCGGGAGACCCCGCCGCGCTCATCGTCGGCGATGTCAGTGGCGCTCCGCGAAGGCGACCGCGCGTGTACGCCCAACTCCCGTCTCCCGTCTCACGAGACCGGCGTTCCCCTCCTCCGCGTATATGCGCTCCGCGCTTCGTTAGGATCCGGCCATTCGTCGATGGCGCGGAACGACGACTGGCTGGTTTTCGCCTCCTTGTCCTTTGCCCAGTTCTGGGCGTTTGACCCATCAGGAGCGAGTCCGATCAGGACTGCGGCAGCGATGGCGAGACGCATGAGTGTGAGACGCGAGATGAGAAACGGGACGTGTCAGCTTCAGCAGCGCGCAAGGGGATGAAGGAACAGCCACACGAGCGTGGCTCTGGTCAGCTCATGCGCTCCCACATCATTCGCGCGCCAAACAGAGCACAGATGAACGAGAGCCCCATGGCCCAGGTCTTTCGCCGCAGCCCGGCGCCTTCGCACACCAGTGCGCCGAGCAGCAGCACGACTCCAACGATCAGCAGCTGACCGCCTTCCAGGCCAACGTTGAAGGCGAGCAAAGGGAAAACGATGCTCTCTTCTCCACCCAGCACCGCACGAAGGAAGTTCGAAAACCCGAGCCCGTGAATGAGGCCGAATCCTCCTGCCATCACGTACAGGATCCGCTGACGTCGGCCCGCGTTCGCCTCTTCGCTACCACGCCACTGCGAGACCAGTCCGAACACGCCGGCGATCACGATCGTCACCGCGATCAGCATCTCGATCAGCGCTGAACGCGCGTGTATCACGTTCAGCGTGGCCAGGGCAAGCGTCACCGAATGCCCAAGCGTGAATGCCGTGACCAGCCACAGGAGCCGCTTCCAATCCCGCAACCCGAACCCCGCGGTGAGCGCTACGATGAACAGAATGTGGTCGTACCCCTGCAGGTCGGCGATATGCGACAGGCCCAACCGCAGGTATGTCGTGAACTCGGATCCCATGCCGTGTCGGTAAGGCCAGCCGCGGCGTTCAATTCCTAGCGGTGGAATATCGCCAGGGGCAATCGATTCGACACGTGGGGCGCGACAGCGGTGACGGACAGCGCAGTGCCGACGCGGGTGGAAAACGAACGACCCCGGCACGCGGCCAGGGTCATCATGCACGCTCTCGTGGTGTGAGCATCGACAGCTCCCGACGAGAGCCGGTTCCGCGGATTCCCCCCGGGATCCGACGGAATCCGACTTCGTCGTGGTGCCTGAACCGATTACTGCAACGCGTCGGGTCGAACGTCTGGCAGCCCGCGCTCGAGGTACTGGTCGTCGTCACCTCGGCGCCCTGGCGGTGCCATGGGGCGCCGCCGCGGAACGGCGTCGCGGTTGAACATGCGCTCTTCCCGCATGCCACGACGACGAAACTCGCGCGGACCGAACGGCGGACCACCGCGATCGAACCCAGGTCCCATCAGCCCGCGACGATCAAATCGCGGCGCAAACTCTCGGCGGCGCATCGAGCCGCGCGGATCGGCAAACCGACGACCGCCCTGAAACTCCCGTCCCATGCGTGGCCGGAAGTCTCGACCCATGCGCGCCATCCCTGCTCGACGCTGCTGCTGACGGAAGCCCTGCACGCGGCCACGCTGCGTGCTGTCCAGCAGCGACATCGCCACTGCGCGGCCCGCCGAGTCGTTGCGCCAGATCGCTTCACGACGCGGCCGGTCGCGCTCGATCTGGGCGCGGAGTGACTCCCGCTCTTCCTGTGACAGGACGCACGGCCGACGGTTGGCGCACAGGGAGTCACGCTGCCGTTGCAGCAGCAGCATAGCCGAGCGACGTTGCGTGAATTGGGCTCGTTCGATGGAGTCGAGACGGGCAACCTGCCGCGGGGTGAGGTCCAGATCGCGGCGGCGATTGAGTAACTCGGTCGGCGAGAGGGACGGGGGCCCATCAGACGGCGAAACGGGCTGGCGACGAGCCTGCGCCTCGGCGCCGGAAAACGGCAGAGCGAGGGCGAAGAAGGTCAGGATGCGACGAGCGTCCAGCATGGGGCAAACTCCTTCAAGTGTCGGATATTCAACGAGTTTCACCCCGTCAGACGGACCCAGTCCCCGATCGTTAAGCCAACGAACGATGGCGTCTCGAGCGTTAACGAACCTGGTTCGGCGGGGTCAAACACAGGCTCGGGCAGTCGTCCTCCAGATTTCCGATACAATCATGCGGTTACGCTTTTCATTGACGCCCCTGCTGGCCGTGTTCGGCCTCATGGGGTTGTCCGCGCCCCAGCGCACTTCGGCGCAAATCGGCGCTACCACGGACATCGTCACCGGTGTTGTCCGTCGCGGCGAAGGCAACCTCCCGCTGGAAGGCGCGCAGGTGGAGGTGATATCGCTCGAGTCGAACATCACCCGGCGGGCGCGCACCAACGCCCAAGGCAAATACACGATCCTGTTTCCCGACGGCGGGGGACAGTACCAGGTGACGGTGCGCTCGTTAGGTCTGGCGCCGCAGACGAGGATGCTGGCGCGGAACGCGGATGAAGACCGACTCGTGCTGGACTTCGTGATGACGACAAACCCGACGATGCTGGCGGGCGTCACGGTCAGGGCGCGGCAGGATGTCCCGCGCGACACCGATCGGCCCGCGCCCGGGTCCGTCGAGCGGGCCATCAACAGCGATCAGGCGGCTCGACTTCCGATCGATGCCGGTGATCTCACGCAGCTCGCGCTGCTGGCACCGGGGATCGTGTCGATCACCGGCAGCGATTCCACCGGCGCCGGCTTCTCGGTGGCGGGACTTTCGCCTGACGCCAACAACGTCACGCTCGACGGTATGTCGTTCGGCTCGGCGTCGGTGCCGCAGGAGGCCGTGCGCAACTCGCGGGTGCAGACCTCCAACTTCGACGTGTCGCGCGGGCAGTTTTCGGGAGGACTGATTTCCTCCACCACGCGTGGGGGATCCAACCAGCGACAGGGGAACTTCACGTACTCCCTGCGCGATCGTGATCTCGCCATCGAGGGCGAGGATCCATCACCCGCCGCCCAGGGGTTCACGCAGAACCAGTTCTCCGGCGGATTCGGCGGGCCGATCGTCCGCGACAAGCTGTTCGTGTTTGGCGCGCTGCAGCTGCGGCGCCGGAACGACGTGGTCTCCTCGCTGGCCAACTCCGACGCGGTGACCCTCGAGCGGTTTGGCGTGAGCAGCGATTCGGTGAGCCGCTTCACCTCGCTCCTGACGAGCGCCGGGGTGCGTCCATACAGCGTGCTCGCCGACGACCGGCTGTCGGACAACCTTTCCGGCCTGATGCGGTTCGATTATCTCAGCGATGGCGGGCACTCGATCACGTTGCGCGGCGACTGGCGGCTGAGTGACACGGACCCGTCGCGCATCGGTCCTCTCTCGCTGCCACAGACTGGCGGCAACAACAAGAGCTGGGGTGGTGGGGTGATGGCGACCGTGACGTCCAACTTCGCGGGCCGCTTCCTCAACGAGTTCAAGTTCTACGCCTCACGCGACCGCAACACGGGGACGCCGTTCGTGGAGATTCCGGCGGGGCGGGTGCAGGTGCAGTCGCAGTTCGTGGACGGCCAGACGGGCATTGCCACGCTCACGTTCGGCGGGAACACGGGGCTGCCGCAACAGGGAAAGAACACCGGGCTCGAAGCCACCAACGAAGTGTCGTGGGTGTCCGACGGGCATCGGTTCAAGCTGGGCGCTCTCGTCAGCAGCACGGCGTTCACGCAGGACGTGACGACCAATCGGTGGGGCAGCTACACGTTCAATTCGCTGGCGGACTTCGAGGCCGGGCTGCCGTCGAGCTACACCCGCACACTGTCACCACGTTTACGTGAGGGCCAAGGCACCAACGTCAACCTCTATCTGGGCGACACCTGGCGCGTGAGCCGCGCCCTGCAGCTGACCTACGGCGTGCGGGGCGAAGGATCGTTCTTCGGCAAGACACCGCAGCACAATCCCGACGTCGAAGCGAAGTTCGGCTTCCGTACCGACGAGGTGCCGACCGACGTCCGGATCAGTCCTCGCGTCGGTTTCACCTGGACGTTAGGCATGCCCGGGCAGGGGGGCGGCGGGGGCGGCCCAGGTGGGTTTGGCGGTCCGCCGCGCCTGACGATTCGCGGTGGCCTCGGCGAGTTTCGCTCGGCGCCTTCGACGGGACTCGTGGCCAGTGCCGCCGGCGCGACCGGTCTGCCAAACAACGAATCGCAGCTCATCTGCATCGGTGCAGTGGTTCCCACACCGGACTGGAACCGATTTGCCAGCGACCCGTCGAGCATTCCCACGTCCTGCCTGGGTGGGGGCAATCAGTTCGTGCCGACGACGCGGCCCAACGTGACCGTCTTCGGCGACGATTTCGCCGCGTCGCGTGCCTGGCGAGGCTCGTTGGGTGCAAGCCGCCGGTTCTGGGAGCGCTACAACGTCAACGTCGATGTGGCCTATGCCCGCGGCGCGGCACAGACCGGCTATCTCGATGCCAACCTGAACCCATCGGCGCAGTTCGCGCTGATCGCCGAGGGTGGGCGGCCCGTGTTCGTGCCTGCCACGACCATCGTGCCGCTGACCGGTGCGACCACCGTGTTGGCCTCGCGGAACGATCCCTCCTATGGGCAGGTGTTGGTCACGCGGTCGGACCTCGCGAGCCAGTCGAAGCAGGTGACCATGTCGTTAGGTGGATTCCTGCGGCGCGGCGCGAACTTCAACCTGTCCTATACGTACGCGCGCGCGACCGACCAGGGCTCGGGCGGCGGAGGGGGCGGTTTCGGTGGGTTCGGTGGGTTCGGCGGGGGAGGCGGTGGTGGCGGCAGTTTCGGCAGTCCGACCACGGCCGGCGATCCCAATGTGCGCGAGTGGTCCCGCAGCAGCTTCGAGCGCCGCCACGTGTTCGTGGTCCAGGTGAACTATCCGTTCAACCTCGGCATGGAGCTCACGGCCTTCGGGCGGCTGACGTCGGGCTCCCCGTTCACGCCGATGGTGAACGCGGACATCAATGGCGATGGCTCCCGGAATGACCGCGCGTTTCTGTTCACCCCGACGACGACGGCGGACCCCGCGGTGGCGCAAGGCATGTCACGCCTCCTGGCGGCGGTACCGGACGCGGTTCGCGAATGCCTAACGACACAGCTGGGCAGCGTGGCGGGCCGCAACACCTGCACCGGTGTCTGGCAGCCGTCGCTCGACCTGCAGTTCAACTGGCGCCCCAACCTGCTGGGTCTCAACCGGCGCCTCGCGGTATCGTTCCTCACCGTGAACTTCCTCGGTGGCCTCGACCAGCTGTTGCACGGCTCGAACAATCTGCGCGGCTGGGGACAATTCCGCGGTCAGGACAATACGCTGCTCTACGTGCGGGGGTTCGACCCCGCGACGACTGGCTACAAGTACGAGGTGAACGAACGGTTTGGTGCGACGCGGAACGGCGCGAACGGCATCACGGTGCCCTTCCAGATCGGCATTCAGGCACGCTACACCGTGGGCCCTGACCGCATGCGCGACCTGATCAACGGGATGATTCGTGGGAGCGGTGGTGGCGGTCAACGGCTGGGAGGGCCCTTCGGAGCTGGCGGGGGCGGAAACAACGCCGGTGGGGCCGGAGGACTCGGTGCCCTGAACTTCAACCCTGCCAATGCTGTCATTCAGCTCAAAGACTCCCTGGCCCTGACGGAAGAACAGATCGGCAAGCTCAAGCCCCTGGCCGATTCGATCGCCGCGAAGAACTCAGCGTTAGGTCAGGAGGTGCAGAAGATGATTCGCGATGCCGGCGCCAATCCCGACATGGGCGCGGTGATGGGCCGGATGCAGCCTCGCTTCCAGCAGCTGCAGAAGGAGAACGAGGAGGTCGCCAAGGCCATTCAGGCAATCCTCACCCCTGAACAGTGGGCCAAAGTTCCGCCGCGAGTGCGGAATGGCGGCCGGTTCCCGGGCCAGGGTGGTCAGGGGCAGCGTCGCCCGCCGGACACGGTGTAGGCGGAGCGATCGAAACGACACTGGGTCCCTGTGCGATCAGCGAGTCCCTTCCCAAGCGCAGCGAACCGAGCGCGAACCGTGGGCTAGTGTTCGTTCGTTCCCGGCGACCACGACCCTAGACACCTGCTTTCGCCGGTGGTTCACGAGGGGGGCAGCAACGACACTGGGCTCGGCCTTCGCGGGGGCTTGGTGTTTCTCGCCGTCGAAATCCCGGCGCCTGAATCGTCCGAGTCCTTGCTTGCCACCCAGCACCATCAACACCTTGGTCCGCCCGTCCGCCCGTCCGCCCGTCCGCCCGTCCGCCCGTCCGCCCGTCCGCCCGACCGCCCCGTCCGCCCCTGCGCACCATCATCGTCATCCTCGCCGTTCTCGTCGTCATCGCCGCCGGCACGGCGACGCTCGTCAACAG